>JBILEY010000419.1:0-4687 GCA_044351865.1 Planctomycetota bacterium
AACTCCTGGCTGATGTTCTGGCTGAAGCTGATCAGCTCGACGTAGCCGACGTCGCCCGGGACCATCGCCCAGTTGACCGCCGGCACCGCGATCTGGCGGCGCGTGATCGTCAGCTCCTCGGGCTTCTGGAAGCCGCTGCGGAAGACCTTCAGCACGACCGGCGTGTCGGGGCGGCCCTTCAGCTTCTTGATGATCTCCTCGGTGGTGTGGCCCGAGGTCTCCCAGCCGTCGATCTCGAGGATCTTGTCGCCGCTGCGCAGACCGGCCTTGTAGGCGGGGCCGCTGTAGATCGGGCGCACGATCGAGAAGTCGTTGTCCTGGTCGAAATTGACGAACGCGCCGATGCCGCCGTACTCGCGGTCGAGGTCGAAGAAGAAGCGCTTGTACTCGTCGCTGGTGAAGAACGTGCTGTGCGGGTCGAGGCCGCCGAGCATGCCCTTGGCGGCGAACTCGACCAGTTCGGCGTCGGTGACCTCGTTGCCGCGGATGTGCTGCCGGTGGACGCGGGTCCGGATCTCGTCGAGCACGGCGTAGTCGCCGGTCGGGCCGGCGGCGTTGCCGCTCTGGGCGTTGCGCGCGTTCAGCTGCGCCAGCGACTGCTCGAACTCGCGGCGCATCTCCTCGCGCTGCACGAACAGGCGGGCGCGGCGGCCGGCTTCGGTCGGCTGCTGCTGGATCTCGCGCAGGATCGCCCAGGCCGGGCCGCCGCTGACGTTCAGCTCGGCCAGCGCCAGCGCCCCGCGCTGCTGCAGCTCGCGGTCGTTCGAGGCAAGGAACTGGTTCAGGATCTCGAGCGCCTTCTCCTGCTGGTCGACCGAGCCGGTGCGGTAGGTGGCCAGTGCGGCTTCGAGCCGGACCGCGGGGGGCAGCGTGTCGTCCTTGGCGGCGGCGTCGACCAGCTTGCGGACCTCGGGCAGCACGCGCTGGTTGAACAGGCGGTCCTGCGCCAGCACCGTCATGGCGACGATGCGCAGGTCGTCGCTGGCCTTCTCGGCGACCGGCTTCAGCAGTTCGAACACCTCCTTGCCGAAGGTCGCGTCGTCCTTCACGTCGCGCAGCGCCAGGGCGCCGCACAGACGGACGCGCGGGTCGTCGCTCTTGCCGCACAGGCGCAGCACGGCGTCGCGGAAGGCGTCGAGGTTCTGGTCGGGAGCGGCGTCGGCCAGGCGGCCGGCCAGCTCGTAGAGACCCGCGGTGTCGGCGGTGGCCGCCGGCTGCAGGATGGTGCCGAGCTGCGTGTCGAGCCCCTGCGCGCGCAGCGAGGTCGGCGCCAGCGTGATCGCGCCGAGCAGCAACGAGCCGAGCAGGAAGGAGCGGGAAGAAGCAGGCACCGGGTTGGCTTCGTGCATGTTGGGCTTCCAAGGGTGCGCGCCGCACCGGGGGGCGCGACCGGGCACCGGACGAGGATCGGCGTTCGTCCGACCGGGGATGCACGGAAACCGTGCGGGGCGAAAACGCCGGTCGAAGGGGTCGTCGAGCTCGTCGGGTGCGGCCGCGGGCAGCGCGCGCGGCGATCTATACGGAGCATCCGGCAGCTTGCCGAACGGAATCCTGCGGCGGCATCGGTGCCGCCGGTTCGCTACGCTCGCGCCGTGGACCCGAATCGCGCGCTCCCTCCCGACCACGGCCTCTCGCATCTGGACGCGCACGGGCGGGCCAACATGGTCGACGTGTCGCAGAAGCCGACGACGGTGCGCCGCGCCGTCGCCACCGCGCGCGTGCGGCTCGACGCCGAAACCCGCGCCCTGCTGCTGGCCGGCGCCCTGCCGAAGGGCGAAGTGCTGGCGACCGCGCGCATCGCCGGCATCCAGGCGGCGAAGGAGACGTCGCGCTTGATCCCGCTGTGCCACCCGCTGCCGCTGTCGTTCGTCGGCGTCGAGTTCGCGCCGGAAGGCGACGACGCTCTGCGCCTCACCGCCGAGGCGCGGACCAGCGGGCCGACCGGCGTCGAGATGGAGGCGATGGTCGCCGCCAGCGTCGCCGGCCTGTGCGTCTACGACATGGTCAAGGCGCGCTGCCGCTCGGCGTCGCTCGAGGACGTGCGGCTGCTGCACAAGTCCGGCGGCAAGTCCGGGGAGTGGAACGCGAACCCCGGGGCCTCGGCGGGGGAGCCGGGCCGATGAACGCGCGCCACGTCGCCATCGTCGGCGCCACTGGCGCCGTCGGCCGCGAATTCCTCGACGTGCTGGCGGCCCGCCGCTTCCCGCTGCGCTCGCTGCGGCTGCTGGCGTCGCCGCGTTCGGCCGGTCAGCGTCTGCCGTTCGCCGGCGAGCTGCTGCCGGTGGAAGCGCTCGGCGCCGATTCGTTCCGCGGCGTCGACGTGGCGCTGTTCTCGGCCGGCGGCAGCGTCTCGCGCGAGCACGGCAAGCGCGCCGTCGCCGCTGGCGCGATCGTGGTCGACAACAGTTCGGCGTTCCGTCTCGACGACGGCGTGCCGCTGGTGGTGCCCGAGGTCAACGCCGAAGCACTGGCCGGGCACCGGGGTCTGATCGCCAACCCGAACTGCTCGACGATCCTGGCGGCGCTGGCGCTGTGGCCGCTGCACCGCGCCGCTGGCCTGCGCGCCGTGATCGCCGCGACCTACCAGGCGGCGTCTGGGGCCGGCCAGCAGGCGATGGAGGAGCTGCGCACCAGCACCGCTGCGGTGTTGCGCGGCGAACCGGCGCCGGCGCCGCGCGCGCTGCCGCGTTCGTTGGCGTTCAACGTGTTCCCGCAGGTCGACGTCTTCCAGCCCGACGGCTACACGCGCGAGGAGGACAAGCTGCTCTACGAGCTGCGCAAGATCCTCGGCCTGCCGCAGCTGCGGGTCGATGCCACCTGCGTGCGCGTGCCGGTCGAACGCTGCCACAGCGAAGCGCTGGTCGTCGATCTCGAGCGGCCGCTGGCGGTCGACGATGCGGCGGCCGTGTTGGCGGCAGCGCCCGGGCTCGAACTGGTGCCCGCGATGGCCGAGCCGCCGTACCCGATGCCGCGCGAGCGCTCCGGCCGCGACGCCGTCGCCGTCGGCCGCTTGCGCCGCGGGCGCGTGTTCGCCCATGGGCTGACGTTCTGGTTGGTCGGCGACCAACTGCGCAAAGGTGCGGCGCTGAACGCGGTGCAGATCGCCGAGCAGGTTTGAACTGGCGAGCGCGTCGGCGCCACCGAGCAAGTGGGATCTGGGCAATCTCGCGCACGCTGACCAAGGCATTGTCGGCAACTCGCTCTGGACTCGGTCGCACGGGCGCCTTTCACTAGCCCGACCTTGGGTCGCTGTCAGGCGCCCAGGAGCTCGACCGATGGCCCAGAAGCGCAACGACAAGTCCGCGAAGCCCTCCTCCTCTCCCCAGAAGTCCAAGCCCGCCGCTGCGAACAGCGGGTCCGACCGTCTGCAGCAGCTCGAGCGACTGATCGAGCTGATGGTCCAGAAGGACGTCGTCGAAGTCGAACTCGAAGAAGGGGCGACGCGATGGCGCGTGCGCCGCACCGAGCCACAGGCGGTGACCTTCGCCGCGCCGACGACGATGGCGATGCCGTCGATGCCGGTCTCGTCGATGCCGATGGCGCACGCGCCCGCAGCGCCCGCCACTCAGGCCGCCGCCGAGCCGAAGGGCGAGGTGTTCAAGTCGCCGATGCTCGGCACGTTCTACCGCGCCGCGTCGCCCGAGGCCGAAGCCTTCTGCAAGGTCGGGGATCGCGTCAGCGGCGACAAGACGCTGTGCATCATCGAAGCGATGAAGGTGATGAACGAGATCAAGGCCGAACGCGAGTTCGAGATCCTCGAGATCCTCGTCAAGAACGGCGAGCCGGTGGAGTTCGGCCAGCCCCTGTTCCTGATCCGCTGAGGGCGGGCTGCCAATGTTCCAACGCATCCTGATCGCCAACCGCGGCGAGATCGCGCTGCGCATCCTGCGCGCGTGCAAGGATCTCGGCATCCAGTCGGTCGCCGTCTACAGCGAGGCCGACCGGGACTCGCTGCACCTGCGCTACGCCGACGAGACCATCTGCATCGGCCCGGCGCCGAGCACCGAGAGCTACCTCAACATCCCGGCGCTGATCGCCGCGGCCGAGATCGCCGACGTCGAGGCGATCCATCCGGGCTACGGCTTCCTCAGCGAGAACGAGCACTTCGCCGAGGTCTGCCAGAGCTGCAACATCAAGTTCATCGGCCCGTCGCCGACCGCCATCGCGCAGTGCGGCGACAAGGTCGCGGCGAAGAAGCTGGCCAAGGAAGCCGGCGTGCCGTGCGTGCCCGGTTCCGACGGCCCCGTCGACAACGAACAGGACGCGCTGGCGATCGCGCGCAAGATCGGCTTCCCGGTGCTGGTCAAGGCGGCGGCCGGCGGCGGTGGCCGCGGCATGCGCGTCGCGCACAACGAGCCGAGCCTCGTCACCGGCTACCACTCGGCCCGCAGCGAGGCGGAGAAGGCGTTCAAGGACTCGACCGTCTACCTCGAGAAGTACATCGAGAAGCCGCGCCACGTCGAGATCCAGATCATGGCCGACCAGCACGGCAACGTCGTGCACCTCGGCGAACGCGACTGCTCGCTGCAGCGCCGGCACCAGAAGCTGGTCGAGGAGAGCCCGTGCCCGGTGCTCGACGAGAAGACCCGCCAGGCGATGGGCGAAGCGGCGGTGCGGCTGGCCAAGGCCGCCAACTACACCTCGGCCGGCACGGTGGAGTTCCTGCTCGACAAGAACAAGAACTTCT
>JBILEY010000418.1:0-4687 GCA_044351865.1 Planctomycetota bacterium
CGGGGTCAACGAAGGCGGCCAGGCGGTCACCGCCGAGGTGCGCATCGAGGACGTGCTCGATCCCGACGACGCCGACTGGTACCGCCAGCTCGCCGGCGGCGTCACCATGGTCAACCAGTTGCATGGATCGGCGAACGCGATCGGCGGCCAGAGCCGCACGACGAAGGTGCGCTGGGGTGCGAGCAACCCGGACGACATGCACTTCGCCGGCGCGCGCCCGGGCATGAAGTGGGCGCTCGGCGAGAACCCGCGCGGCGCCAACGGCGGCGGCGGGTCGCGCTACCCGAACACGCGCATGGGCGTCGAGGCGCTGCTGCGCGACCGCTTCCTCGCCGCCGACACCTACCGCCAGCAGCACGCGAGCTACGAAGCGTTGGCGCCGGCGCAACGCGCGAAGGTGCTGCCGCCGCGGCGCGACCTCGAGCTCGAGGCGATCGGCGAACTGCTCGCCGGTGCGCGCTGGATCCACTGCCACAGCTACCGCCAGGACGAGATCCTGATGCTGTGCAACCTGGTGCGCGAGCGCGGCATCAAGGTCGGCACGTTCCAGCACGTGCTCGAGGGCTACAAGGTCGCCGACGAGATCGCGCAGAACGCCGTCGGCGCGTCGTCGTTCACCGACTGGTGGGCCTACAAGTTCGAGGTCTACGACGCGGTCCCCGGCAACGGGGCCCTGCTGCACGCAGCCGGCGCCGTGGTGTCGTTCAACAGCGACAGCGACGAACTGGCGCGCCGCCTCAACACCGAAGCCGGCAAGGCGGTGAAGTACGGTGGGCTCGCCCCGTGGGACGCACTCGCGTTCGTCACCCGCAACCCGGCGATCCAGCTCGGCGTCTTCGAACGCACGGGCTCGCTGACCGCCGGCAAGGACGCCGACCTCGCGTTGTGGAGCGACGATCCGCTGAGCTACGCGGCGCGCTGCGAAGCGACGTGGGTCGACGGCCGTCCGCTGTTCTCGCTCGCCGCCGACGCGGAAGCGCGCACGCGCGTCACCAGCGAAAGGAAGCGGCTGATCCAGAAGGCGCTCGACGGCGGCAAGGGCAGCGGCGGTGGCCGCGGCCGCACCGCGCGCGAACGCGATCCGAAGGACGCCTACTGGGCCGCCGAAGACCTGACCGGTTCCTACTGCTGCCGCGACGCAGGAGCTCGCTGATGGACATCCGCATGCACCGTTCGTTCCCGGCGGCGTTGTTCGCGCTCGCCCCCTTCGCACTCGCTGCCCTGCTGCCGGCGCAGGACCTCGGCCAGAAGCCAGCGCCGCAGAAGCAGCCGATCGTGCTGCAGAACGCCGTGCTGCACACGGTGACCGGCGGCATCGTGCTCGGCGGCACGCTGTGGTTCCACGACGGCCAGATCCGCGGCGTGCTCGCCGCCGACCAGAAGCTCGAACTGCCACCCGGCAGCAAGCCGGAGGTGATCGACCTGCAGGGCAAGCACGTGTTCCCCGGCATGATCGCCGTCAACACGCAGCTCGGCCTGACCGAGATCATCTCGGTGCGCCAGACGGTCGACACCGACGAGGTCGGCGAGATGTCGCCGGAAGCGAAGGCGCTCGTCGCCGTGAACCCGGACTCGACGGCGATCCCAGTCGCGCGCAGCAACGGCATCCTCGCCGCCGGCGTGTTCCCGGTCGGCGGGCTGATCCCGGGCCGCGTGTCGGTGATCCAGCTCGACGGTTGGACCAACGACGACCTGAAGGTGCGCGACGATGCGGGCCCGGTCGTCGCCTGGCCAGGCATCGGCGGCGGCGGCGGCTTCAGCCGGCGCTTTGGCCGCACCGGGGACGACGGCGACAGCAGCGGCAACGACGCGGCGAAGAAGTCCCGGCAGCGCATCGACGACGCGTTCACCGCGGCGCGCGCGTGGCTCGACGCGTTCACCGCCGACCCGACGATCGGCGTCGACCTGCGCCACCAGGCCCTCGTGCCCGCCCTGCGCGGCGAGACGCCGGTGTTCCTGCTCGCCGACGACGTCGAGCAGATCGAGTCGGCGGTCGGCTGGGCGATCGGCAAGAAGCTGCGCCCGGTGGTCGTCGGCGGCCGCGACGCCGCGCTGTGCAGCCCGCTGCTGAAGGACCACCAGGTGCCGGTCGTCGTCACCGGCGTGCATCGCCTGCCGCGCCGCGACGACACCCCCTACGACGAACCGTTCACGTTGCCGAAGCGCCTCGTCGACGCCGGCCTGACCCTCTGCCTCGCCACCGGCCAGGACTTCAGCTTCGACCGCAACCTGCCCTACCACGCGGCGACCGCGGCGGCGTACGGGCTCGGCCGCGAGGCGGCGTTCGCGGCGATCACGATCGAGGCGGCGAAGGTGCTCGGCGTCGACGATCGGCTCGGTTCGCTGACGGTCGGCAAGGACGCGACGCTGTTCGTCGCCGACGGCCACCCGTTCGACCTGCCGACGAAGATCGAGATGGCGTTCGTGCGCGGCCGACGTGTCGACCTGAGCAACAAGCAGACGGTGCTCGAGGCGAAGTACCGCGAACGCCTGCGTCAGCTGGGTCGCTGACGCGCGTGCGCGGTCAGCGGCGCAGCAGCGCCGCCACGTCCGCCGGCCCAGCCACCAGCCGCGCCGCCCCCGCCGCACGCAGCCGTTCGGCGTGCGCCTCGGCGCCGATGCCGTGCGGCGCGATCGCCAGCGGCACGACGCCGGCCCCGCGCGCGGCCTGCACGTCGCCCGGGTTGTCGCCGAGCATCCACGCCGAGGTGACACCGAGGCGTTGCAGGGCCAGGCGCACCGGTGCTGGATCGGGCTTGCCGGGCCCGTCTTCGCTGCACACCACGGTGCGCACGAACGGAGCGAAGCCGTGGCGTGCCAGCACCGACTCGGCGAGCCGCCGCGGACAACTCGTCACCACGCCGAGCGGCCAGCGCGACGCCAGCGATTCCACCACCGACGGCTCGACCAGCGCGCGACGGCCTTCGATGTCGGCGAGCACGCCGTCCAGGTCGAGCAGCAGCGCCTCGGGCGAGAGCGCAGCGGCCAGCGCTCGCTGCAATGCCGCGAACGCGTTCGCATCGTCCGGCGTGGGGATCCGGCAGCCTTCGGGGAACAGGCCTACGGCGATGCCGAGGCCAGCCAGCGCGTCGCGCAGCCACGTCGCGTCCGGCGTGCGCACGTCGACGAAGTCGCCGGTGGAAGGCAGCAGCTCGAGGCCGAGTTGCTTCAGCTGGTGCGCCAGCGCCTGCTGCCCGGTCATCGCGCGTCCGCGCGACGGCCACCGAGATACTGCCAGATCGCCTCGAACTGCTTCGCCGCGTCGCCGCCGAGCACTTCGCCGAACGCGGTCTTGCCCTTGTCGTCGGCGTACTTCGGCATGCGCGCGTCGGGATCGAGCCGCGGCGGGTTGGCGAGCCAGCGCGTGTAGTACTCGTGCCGCAGGCGACCGCGCGCGGTCAGCAGCTCGATGCCTTCGCGCTCGAACACCTGCACCGCCGGCTTGTCGCCGAGCGCGTGGCACTGCACGCAGCCGAAGCCGGTGCCCTGCTGCAGCAGTCGTTCGCCGTGAATCGACATCTGCGCGTCGGCGCCGGTCGGCGGCTCGTCCTTGTCGCTGTAGCCGTGCTCGCGCACGAGCCCGCTGACGATCGCCGCCCCGTGGTGCTCGAACGCCGGCATGCGCGCGGTCAGCCACGGCCGCGGCGACTTCTCCTGGCCGGTGACGAAGCGCGTGAGCCACGACGGCTGCAGCTTGCCGCCGGCCCACGTCAGCGCCGGCACACCCTGCGCGACCGGATCCTGGTCCTTCGGCAGCGGTTCCTTCTGGCTGGCGATCGCCGCCCAGCGCGCCCACGTCGACGGCTGGCCGTCGAGCGCGTGGCACGACGTGCAGCGATCGGCGAGCAGGTGCCGCTGCGCGAAGTCGAGCGGAGCGCGGCGGAACGGCGCTTCTTCGGCGAACGGCAGGAACGCGCGCACCGCGGCGCGCTGCTCCGGCGTGAACTGGTGGCTCGGCGCCTTCTGGTCGTGCGGCTTCTCGGCGAGGCAGCCGCGCTCGGGCTTCAGGTTGCGGAAGCGCGGCCACGGCCGCTCGTCGAGCGGCACGTCGAGTTCGTGGCAGAGGCCGCAGCGATGCTGCTGCGCCAGCTTCTTGCCGTTCTTCGCATCGCCCTGCACCGCCGGCAGCGGCGACGCAGTGCCCGACAGCAGCCACGCCGTGATCTGGCGCGCGTCGTCGAGCGACAGCTTCAGGTCGGGCATGCGCACGTGCCGGTAGTTGGCGCTCGGATCGCGCAGGTAGTCCACCAGCGCCGCGGCGTGCCACTTCTGCGGCACGTTCGCCAGCGGGATGCGCGCGGCGAGCGCCGGATCGTCGGGCCGGTCGTCGCCGAGCGCGTGGCAAGCGACGCAGCCGAGTTGGCGGAAGCGCTGCTGCCCCTTCGCCGCATCGTCGGCGGCGAACGCCGGCGCTGGCATCGGGCCGCCGAGCGTCGCCAGGTAGGCGGCGAGGTCCTTGGTCTCGGCGTCGCTCAACGCGAACTGCGGCATCGTCGCGTCGGCGCGCAGCGCGCGCGGATCGCGCAGCCACGCGGCGAGCCACGGCGTCTGCACGCGCGCACCGATCGTGCGCAGGTCGGGGCCGCCGCGGTCGAGCTCGCCGAACGCCGACTCGCCGATGCGCTTCTCCGGGAAGTCGTGGCAGGTCGCACAGCGGCGATCGGCGAACAGCTGCTGGCCTTGCCGC
>JBILEY010000420.1:0-4682 GCA_044351865.1 Planctomycetota bacterium
GGTCGGCCTCGAGTTGCGCGCCCAGAGCCTTTGGCTGTGGCCGCCGCAGCAGTGCACCCCGTCGCCGTTCGGCTGGTCGTCGTCGCCGGGGCTGCGGATCACGCTGCAGCCGTAGGCTCCGCCGTGGGGCGGCGCTTGTCGAACTGCAGGTAGGCCGAAGTCGCGGCGATCGTCGCCACCGGGGCCAGTGCCAGCACGTTGACGAACGGCACGAACACCGCGAGCTGCAGGCCGAGGCCCGTGCCGAGCGCGCGCCAGCGGTTGCGCCACAGCAGCTCGAGGCGCGCCGGCAAGGCGAGTCCACGTTCGGCCATCGGCGGCTCGAACCAGACGACTGCGGCCGTCGCGGCACCGAGCAGGACCAGCAGCGGCAGCCACACGTACGGCACCAGGGACAGCGCCAGCACCACCGGCAAGGCGAGCAGTGCGGCCGCCAATACGTGGGCTCGTTCGCGCAGGCGCAGCACCGTGTGGGCGGCGTCGCTGCCGTGCTCGGGGCCGAGCATCGAGCGCTCGGTGGCGACCCGCAGCGGCTCCTGCAGGGCACCGCAGACCACGTCGAGCAGCGGCGGGCCGAGCAGCAGGGCACACGCGACGAGCCAGCGCGTCGGGCCGTGCTCGGCGGTGGCCTGGCGCACGCCGTCGAGCAGCGGCCACGCCGCGGCGAATGCCGCCGTGCACCACGGCATCAGCAGCCAGGCCCCGCCGACGTAGACCAGCACGAACGCCAGCAGGTTGGCGGCGACCGGCAGCCGCAGCCGGCCGATGAACGCCCGTTCGTGCAGCAGCGCGAACACCGCGCGGTGCACCTCGCGCAGTCCTCGCCAGAAATCGGCCGGCGGCGCGCCGAGTCCCGGTTCGAGCGCGTAGGGCCGGCGTAGCGCCGTCAACGCGCCGCGGCAACGGCCGCAGGCCGCACCGTCGGTCGGATGGCCGCAGCAGGCACAGCGGGTCGCAATTCGGTCGTGCATCCTGGTCTTCGGCGGGGACGAAGCGTCACCGCGCGTCTTTCCTTGGCGAGGGGCCACGCTATCGTGCTCGGCCCCGCACACTCCATCGCACCATGAGCGATCTCTACAAGGCACTCGATTTCTACAACGTCGACGAACTCTACTCCGACGAGGAGCGGATGATCCGCGACACGGTGCGGCAGTGGGTCTCGGATCGCTTCATGCCGGTCATCGAGGAACACAACCGCGCCGCGACGTTCCCGACCCACCTGATCCCGGAGCTCGGCGAGATGGGCGTCTACGGCGCGTCGCTGACCGGCTACGGCTGCGCCGGCCTCAGCCCGATCGCCAGCGGCCTGATCTGCCAGGAGCTCGAGCGCGGCGACAGCGGCCTGCGGTCGTTCGTCTCGGTGCAGGGCTCGCTGTGCATGTATCCGATCTGGGCCTACGGCACCGAGGAGCAGAAGCAGCGGTACCTGCCGAAGATGGCGGCCGGCAAGCTGATCGGCTGCTTCGGCCTGACCGAGGCCGACTTCGGCAGCAACCCGGGTGGCATGCTGACCAAGGCGGTGCGCGATGGCGACCACTTCGTGCTGAACGGCAGCAAGTACTGGATCACCAACGGCACCTCGGCCGACGTCGCCATCGTCTGGGCCAAGCTCGACGGCGTCGTGCGCGGCTTCCTGGTCGACAAGGGCACCAAGGGCTACCAGGGCAAGCCGATCAAGAACAAGTTCTCGCTGCGTGCGTCGGACACCAGCGAGCTGGTGCTCGAGGACGTGCGCATCCACAAGTCGCAGATGCTGCCGGGCATCGAAGGCCTGAAGGGCCCGCTGAGCTGCCTGACCCAGGCGCGCTACGGCATCGCCTTCGGCGCCATCGGCGCCGCCCAGGCCGCCTACGACGAGGCCTGCCGCTACAGCAAGATCCGCATCTCGTTCGACAAGCCGATCGCCAAGTATCAGCTGGTGCAGAACAAGCTGGTGTGGATGGCGGCCGAGATCACCAAGGCGCAGCTGATGTGCTGGAAGCTCGGCAAGATGAAGGAAGCCGGCACCATGCAGCACTTCCACGTGTCGATGGCCAAGCGCAACAGCTGCTGGATGGCGCTCGAGTGCTGCCGCATCGGCCGCGACATCCTCGGCGCCAACGGCATCACCGACGAGTACCAGATGATGCGCCACATGTGCAACCTCGAGTCGGTCATCACCTACGAGGGCACGCACGACATCCACGGCCTGATCATCGGCCGCCAGCTCACCGGCGAAGACGCGATCCTGTGAACGGAGCGGCGCAGGCCACGACCGGCCGCGCCGAGCTGCCGCCGTTCCGCGGCCCGGTGGTCCACGTGGACCCGGAGCGTGCGTGGAGCGGCGGCGAAGTGCAGGTGTTCCTGCTGATGGAAGGCCTGCGCGCGCGCTCTGTGCCGCAGGTGCTCGTGGCGCCACGCGGCAGTGCCGCCGAACGCGTCGCCCGTGAACGTGGCCTCGACGTCGTCCCGATCGCGCTGCGCCACTCGTGCGACGTGGTCTCCGTCTTCCGCTTGCGCTCGCTGCTGCGCTCCGCGTCGCTGGTGCACCTGCACACGGGCCGCGCCGCCTGGCTCGGCGCCATCGCCGCGCGCCTCGCCGGCTGCCCGGTGGTGGTCACGCGCCGCATGGACCGCGCCGTGCGCCCTGGCCCCCGCACGAACTTCATCTACCGCCGCACCGCGCGCGCGGTGATCGCGATCTCGCCGGCGGTGCGGCAGTGCCTGCTCGACGGCGGCGTGCCGGCGGCGGCGATCGACGAGATCCCAGACGCACTCGACGAAACGCGCTTGCTGGCGCCGATCGGTCGCGCGGCGATGCGTCGCCAGCTTGGGCTCGGCGACGAACGCTTCGTCGTTCTCGCCCTGGCGCAGCTGATGCACCGGAAGGGCCTCGACGTGCTGCTGCGCGCGGTGGCCAGCCTGCGCGATCCGCGTCTGTGCGTGCTGCTCGCCGGCGACGGCCCCGAAGCCGCCGCGCTGCGCGCGCTCGCCGCCGAACTGCAGCTCGGCTCGGCGGTGCAGTTCCTCGGTCGCCGCAACCTGCTCGCCGCCTGCGATCTGTTCGTGCTGCCCTCGCGCGCCGAAGGGCTCGGCGTCGCCGCGCTCGAAGCGCTCGGTGCCGCTCGGCCGGTGATCGCCAGCAAGGTCGGCGGCCTTGCCGACCTGATCCAGCACGAGCGCAGCGGCCTGCACGTGCCACCCGACGATCCGGCGGCGTTGGCGGCGGCGATCGCGCGCCTGCGCGACGATCCGTTGCTGCGCGAACGGCTGGCGGCTGCCGGTCCCGCGCGCGTCGACGAGGGTTTCCGGGTGGCGCAGTACGTCGAACGCCACCTCGCCGTCTACGCGCGGGTGCTCGCTGCCGCCGGGCGCTGACCAGCCTCGCTCCGCGACCTTCGTTCGGTCCCGGTGCGGCGCGGCGGGCGCCTGGGCTTCCGCCCGTGCAACCGACGCTTGGCCTCGCCGCCGCGGAGCCGCTACCTTCCCGCACGCAGGACCACCTCGCCTGCCGATACACCGCCGCGATGGACTTCGACCTCAAGCAGGATTGCCGCCACGTGCGGTGGGACCGCCCGTGCGCGCCGCACAAGCGCCGTGGCAAGGAGTGTGCGACCTGCGACGAGTATGCGCCGATCCGCCACCGCGTGCTGATGGTCAAGCTGGCGGCGACCGGCGATGTGCTGCGCACCACCGCGTTCCTGCCGGCGATCCACGCCGCCTGGCCGCAGGCGAAGGTCACCTGGCTGACGCGCAAGTCGGCGGTCGGCCTGTTCGACGGCAACCCGCTGGTCGACGAAGTGCTCGCCACCGACGACGCGGTGACCGCGGCGCGCCTCGCCACCGAGACGTTCGACGTCGTGTTGTGCCCCGATGCCGATCCCGACGCAGCGGTGCTGGCGGCGATGGCCAAGGGCAAGGAGCGCCGCGGCTACGTGCGCGACGCCGGCGGCCGCATCGTGCCGCTCGGCCCGGGGGCCGCGCGCTGGCTGGCGATGGGCCTCAGCGACCGCAGCAAGAAGGCGAACACACAGACCTACCAGCACCTCGTCGCCGAAGTGCTCGGCCTCGATCCGGCGGCGGTGCGCGAACCGATCCTCGAGCCGTCGAAGCACGACAGTGCCGACGCCGCGACGTTCGTGCGCGGGCTGCCGGGCCACGGACCGCTGGTCGGCCTCAACACCGGCGCCGGCGGCCGCTGGGCCTACAAGCAGTGGACTCGCGCACACCAGCAGACGTTCCTGCGCCTCGCCACCGACGGCGGCTTGCGCGTGCTGCTGCTCGGTGGGCCCGACGAAGTGGCGACGCACAAGGAACTGCTGGCGGCGGCGGCCGGCCGGCTGGTGTTCGACGGGGGCAACCACAACTCGTACGGTCGCTTCGCCGCACTGATCGACCAGTGCCGCGCGGTCGTCACCAGCGACTCGCTGGCGGTGCACTGCGCCGCGGCGCGCAAGGTGCCGGCGATCGTGCTGTTCGGCCCGACGTCGGCCGCCGAGATCGAGGTCTACGGCCGCGGCAGCAAGATCGTGCCGCCGGGCCTCGACTGCCTGTGCTGCTACCTGCCGCGCTGCGACCGCGTGCCGCACTGCCAGGCGCTGATCGAACCAGCGGTGGTGCTGGCCGCCGTGCAGAAGTGGGTCGCCGCGCCGGCGGCGCGCTGACGGCGGCGCATGGCACCGACGGCGTTCGCCGACTAGCGT
>JBILEY010000085.1:0-15476 GCA_044351865.1 Planctomycetota bacterium
CAGGAACGGGATGCCCTTGAACTCGGCGCCGAGTTCCTTCGCCACGTCCATGTGCTTGTCGAACTGGCCGACGTCGACGTGCACGACCTGGTACTCGTAGAGCAGTTCGTGGCTGACGTCGCGATCGGACTTCATCGTCGCCGCGAGCCACTTGCACCAGCCGCACCAGTTGGCGCCCCACTGGATCAGCACGCGCTGGTTCTCCTTCTTCGCCTTGGCGAGCGCCGTCGCGATCTGCTGCCGCGCGTCGGCCTTCTCGTCGTAGACGGAAGCGTCCGGCTTCTTCGCCGCAGCCTTGGTCGCAGGGGCGGTCGCAGCGGGCGGCGTGGCGGGAGCAGGATCCTGCGCGAGCAGGGCTGGTGCGAGCAGCGCGCAGAGAACGGACGAACGAACGAGTCGGATCATGGCTTCACCTCGGGGAACGAGGTCGCGAGGGTAGCGACGGACGGCCTCGCCGCCGTCGTCCGGTCGTCCCACGTTTGCCGCGCGGCGACGCGGCTAGGGCCGAGCTTCGCGCGCACGGCGCACGGCCGCGGCTGGTGCCCGTGGCGTCGGGCGGCCATCCTGCGCGCATGGAGCGTCGTTCGTCGTTCGTTCTGCCGGTCGCCCTCTTCGCCCTGGCCGCGGCTGGCCACGCCCGCGCGCAGGAGCCGCAGCCGATCGGCGAGCACGGCGCGCGCATCGCGCTCGCGAAGGGCTGGAAGCGCACGCGGTTCGACGAGAACGCGGCAGGCGAGCAGTTGCTCGGCAGGAAGTCGAAGGGCCTGTTCGCGACGGCCGAGGTCCAGGTCTACCTGCACGAGCACCTGGGCCTGCTCGAGAACGAGGCCGACTACTGGCGCGCGTTCGACCGCTTCGAGGACCTGCCGCGGGCGCCGAAGCTGACGATCGTCGACGAAGGCGGGCGACGCCGCATCAGCAAGCAGCAGGAGCACACGAGCAACGACTACCTCTGGACGTGCCGCAGCGAGCTGCTGGTCGTCGACGGCTACGCGATGCACCTCGAGTTCTGGGCGTCCCGCTCCGACGGCGACATGGTGGCGGAGATGGCCGAGGAGCTGGTCGACGGCATCGCCCTGCCGGCCGACGACAGCGAGAAGCGGCAAGGCCTGCAGCCGGTGCGGCAGGCGATCGCCTCTGGCGAGTTCGAGCTGTCGTTCGCGCTGCGGCCCTTCGTGCTGCGGCCGAAGGAGACGGCGGGCGCGCTCGGGACCTGGACCACCGTCGACGAGGCGCAGGGACTGATGGCCTATGAGAGCGAGCCCTTGCGCGACGTCGCACCGGCACTCGAGAGCGACCTCGCCGCGCTCGGCCGCCAGTTCGAAGGGTTTCGCGAGACCCGGCGTGCGCCGCGTTCCATCGGCGACGTGTCCTGCCTCGAAGCCGAAGCCGTCGCCAAGGACTGGACGTTCCGGTTGTTGGTCGTGCCGGTCGGCGAGCGGCGCTGCCTCGTACTGCGGCACTGGGCGATGGGTGCGAGCGGCGAAGCTCGCCCCGACCGCGACGCGATCTTCGCGTCTCTTCAACTGCAGCCGAGCGCGTTGGCCGGCCTGCCGAAGGTGCCGCCGGAACCGTCGCGTGGACCGACCGTCTCCGCGTCGCTGCGCAACCTGCTCGCCGAGGCGAAGGTGGTCCACAGGCTGAACTGCTGGCGCGCTCGTTGGACGTCGTCGGCGGCCGGCGTCTGGTTCTGCGGCGATCACCAAAGCGTGCACCGCTTCGACGGCACGACGTCGCTTCGTTTGCTGTCGCTCGAGCCGGGAGCCGACTCCCTCGCCGTGTGGAACGACACGCTGGTCGTCGCCCAGGGCCACCAGACCAAGCTCGTCGCTGCGGACGGCACGGTGCAGCCGGCACCGTTCTCGGCGCGGCTCGTCACCCGGGTCGGCGACCGCCTGCTGTGCGTGCGGGATGGGCGGCCGACGACGGCGTTGCGGGCGGACTTCCGCGCACAGCGCATGGAACTGTGGCTGCGAGAGCGCGACGGCCAGGAACGGCTCGTCACCAGCGTCGACGGCTGGTCGATCGCGGCCGTTGCGAACGACGCCGGCGACCGTCTGCTGGTGGGTGTGCTGCAGGTGTCGGGTGGCTACCGCGTCTTCGAGGTCGAGATCGCTTCCGGCGCCTGCAGCGATTCGATCCCCGTGCGCGCCTTCTCGGGGATCGCGCCGGCATCGACGGGTTGGTTGTTGGATGCGGCACCGATGGGGCGTGCGGAGGGGATCTGGCATCTGCAGCCTGGCAGCGAACCGCGGCTGCTGGTTCCCGGGTCGGAGGCGCGCTCTGTGCAGCTGCAGGGAGACACGCTGTGGATCGCTGTCCAGGACGTCGGCGACAGCGTGCTGATGTCGTTGCCGCTGGCGGCGGCGGAACGGGCGGCGGCGCAGTTCCAGTACGCGGACCCGGCAGCTCTTGCCGCGCTCGGCGAGGCACTGCTGGACCGCGTGCCGACGGCACCGCGCGACAAGGCGGAGGTCGAGGCCGCAGTGGCGAAGTTGCAGGAACTGGCGCGCCAGCAGCTCGGCGTGGCGATGCCGACCACCCCCGCGTCGATGGACCTGTTGTTGTCCGATGCGCGCGGCCTCGAGGCCGTGACGCCGTCGGCTCGCATCGCACTGGCCCTGTTGCTCACCCAGTGTGTGCTCGAGCAAGGAGGCGAATGGGTGGCGAGCCCGCGGGCGTCGTGGCTCGATTGGGTGGTCGCTGGCCGTGAGCGCGACGGGACTCCGTTCGCGCTCGCAAGGCACCTGCCGTCGGTGATCGTCACGGCCATCGACGACTCCGACCCAGGTCCGAACCTTGCCGCCTGGGTCACGAGCCGGTCGGACGGGCAGCGCTTGCTGTGCGGGGTCGATGCGGCGGCGCTCCAAGCCGCAGCCGTGGCGGCTCCCCCTGCGGAGTTCCGCACGACGACGGCGGACCAGCCCGGCGCGTGGTCGGCGCTGGTGCGCCGCTTCCCGCAGAACCAGCAGCTGCGCGAACACGCCTATCGGGCCCTCGCCGACGGCAAGGCCTGGCGCGAAATCGCCGAGCTGGCGGGTGAGGCGGTGGCGGCGAAGCAGCCCGACGTCGAGCACCGGGTGATGTGGCTGTGCGCGCGCGACCAGCTGTGCGTGGCCGGGGCCACCGACGAGTCGCTCGAACGCGACCTGCTCGCCGCCCTGACCGAGCATGGGCGCGAGGCCCGGCTGTGGCTGGCGCTCGGCGCCTGCTGCGAGCGGCAAGGAGTGGCGGCGCTGGAGCGCGCCCGGGTCTGCTACCAACGCGCCAGCGGGCTCCAGCAGTACGGCGACGTCGCCACGCTCGCGAACGCCGCGCTGCGGCGGCTCGGGGCGAAAGCGAAGTGAGGGTGCGCTCGCCGCAGCCGCTCAGCGCTCGGTGCGGCAGACCTCGACGGCCCAGGTGGCGCTCTTCTCCCAGACCACCTTCTGCTTGCCGTCGAACTCGCGCACGCGCGTGTTCTCGGCGACCAGCGTATTGCCGTTCGGCAGGCGGTCGGCGTCGCTCGGCGAGCTGAGCCCTTCGAGCTTCCAGACGACGTCGCCCTGCGAATCGAGTTCGACCACCATGGCCTTGTTGCGCAGGGTGACCAGCGTGTTTCCGTTCGGCAGGCGATCGGCGTCGTGCACGTTGGGCAGGTTCTTCTGCTCCCAGACGATCTCACCCGCGCCGTTCACCTCGATCACGCGGTCCTTCATCACGTCGGCGATCAGCGTGTTGCCGTTGGCGAGCCGATCGGCGTCGAACGGCCGGATGTCCTTGGCGAACGACCAGACGATCTTGCCGTCGCGATCGATCTCGATGACGCGGCCGCCGAACGTGTCGGCGATCAGCGTGTTGCCGTTCGGCAGGCGGTCGGCGTCGTAGGGGTTCTTCAGGTTCTCGAACTCCCACACCGTCTTCTTGGTCTTGCGGTCGATCTCGCGCACGCGGCTGACGGAGAACTCGGTCACGAGCAGCCGGTCGTCGCCGATCGGCTCGACGTCCCAGGCGCCGTAGACCTCGTCGTAGTGCTCGACCACCTTGCCGTCGGCGTCGACCGCGGTCACGAGGTTGTCGGAGTAGTCGGCGATCCACGTCAGGCCGCGCTTCGGCACCGGTGCGGGCTTCGCATCCGGCTTGGGCTCCTGTTTCGGCGCGGGTGTCGGCGTGGGCGTCGGCGTCGGCTGCGGATCCTGCGGCACTGGCGCGGTCGCCGGCGACGAAGCCGCATCGCGCTGCAGCCACGCGACGCCGCCGACGACGCCGACGCCAAACAGCGCCGTCGCCGCCAGCAGCCAGTGCGTTGGCGCCAGCGCGCGGCGATCCGGACGTGCGGCGGCGAGTGCCTCGAGCACGCGCGTCGCCAGATCGGGGGCTGGCCCGACGCCGGCGAGTTCGTGCAAGGCGACGTCGAGGCGGGCGGTGGCTGCGAGGGCCGACAGCGATAGTTCGGGGGCGTTCTCGTCGTTCATGGTCTCCTCCGTTCGAGGCAGTCGCGCAGCGCCTGGCGGATGCGCTGCAGCAAGGTCTTCAAGCCGTTGGGTTGCAGTCCGAGCTCGGTGGCCGCGGTGGTGCGCGACGCGTCGCTGTCGGCACCGAGGCCGTAGCAGCGCTCGAGGGCGAGGCGCGACCGCGGCGGCAGGCTGGCGACGCAGGCGCGCAGCCGTTCGAGGTGCTCGTCGCTGCCACCCGCCGCTTCCTCGCGGGCGAACAGCTCGTCGACGGCGTCGGCGAACCCACCCTGGAGCGTGGCGTCGCGGTGGCGGTCGCGCAGGTGGTGCAAGAACAGGAAGCGCGCCGTGCGTCGCAGGAAAGCGCCGGTCGCGGCGGCCGGCAGTTCGCAGGCGCCGCGTCGCAGGGCCACGACGAACGCTTCCTGCGCGAGGTCGTCGGCGACGTCCGCGGAGGCGCCGAGGGTGCGCAGGTAGCGCCACACCGTGCGCAGGTGCCGATGGACCAGGTCGCCCGCCGGCGGGGCCGCGGGGGCGGTCGTGGGCGGCGCTGTCGACGGGATGGGCGCGGCGGTCATCGGCTGTTCAGTTCCATGGCGCGGCGCCGCGGATTCAAGAAATGGTGAGGCCCCCCGGGCCAGGTCCCGCGAAGGGTGACGAGGATGCCACTTCGTACCCGCCAAGTGGCGTAGGGGGCCTTGCTGAGGGCTATTCCCATCGAGCGACCGGTTCCCGAAGGCCGATCCCCCGCTCACCATGAGGAACAGCTTGAGTTCGCGGGTCCTGCTCGCAGCGATCCTTGTCCTGGTCACGGTCAGCACCGTGCTGCTGTGGAACAGCACACGCAGCTATCGCGCCGGCGCCGAGCAGTTGATGGTCGAGAAGGCGGCGGCGTTCACCGCGGTCGCCGACGCGGCGAAGAACCATGTCTCGGCGCTGCACAAGAGCGGCGTGTTCAAGACCGAGGAACTGGTCGCCGAGCTGCGCCAGAAGGTCGCCAGCGGCGAAGGCTACGCGAAGGCCAAGCTCTACGAGGCGATCCCGGTGGTCGCCGGCTGGGCGTCGGCCAAAGAGGCGGCGAAGCGCGAGGGCATCGACTTCCGCATCACGGCCTTCGACGCGCGCAACAAGGACAACGACCCGCGCAGCGACAGCGGCAATGGCGTCTTCCGCGCGTCCCTGCTCACCGAGTTGACCGCGCAGGTGCAGGCCGGCGGCAGCGATTCGCTGTCGCGCGTCGACAAGGCGAACAACAACCTGCACTACCTGCGCGCGATCCGCCTCGACCAGAGCTGCCTCGCTTGCCACGGCGAGCCGAGCACGAGTCCGACGGGCGACGGGCGTGACATCGCCGGCTTCCCCATGGAAGGCTGGAAGGACGGCGACATCCACGGTGCCTACGAGCTGGTGCTGCCGCTGGCCCAGTGCGACGCCCACATCGCGTCGTTCCTCGGCCAGGGGCTGCTGCTCGGCCTGCCCGTGCTGGTGATCGGCCTCGGTGCGTTCTGGCTGATGCTGCGGCGTTCGCTGCGCGACCCGCTGCGGCAGCTGGCCGGTTCGATGCGCGACATCGCCGAAGGCGATGGCGACCTGACGCGCCGCATCGGGCTCGCGCGCGCCGACGAGGTCGGCCAGGCGGCGGGCATGTTCGATCGCTTCGCGGCCCGCATCCACGACACCATTGCCAGCGTGGTGGTGATGTCGGGCGACGTCGACAGCGCCTCGCGCATGATCTCGAAGGAATCGCAGCGACTGGCGCACGGTGCGTCGCAGAACGCCGCCACGATCCAGGAGATCAACGCCGCGCTGGAGGAGATCACCAGCCAGGCCGAACGCGCGGCGAAGGCGAGCGAGGACGCGGCCTCGGCGGCGAACCAGGCCAAGGAATCGGCCGGGCGCGGCAACCAGGAAGTCGTTCGCCTCGACCAGGCGATGGCGGCGATCCAGGAGTCGAGCAACACCGTGACGCGCATCGTCTCGGTGATCCAGGACGTGTCGTTCCAGACCAACCTGCTGGCGCTGAACGCAGCGGTCGAAGCGGCGCGCGCCGGCGAAGCGGGCAAGGGCTTCGCGGTCGTCGCCGAGGAAGTGCGCAATCTCGCGCAGCGCAGTGCCACCGCGGCGACCGAGACGCGCCAACTGATCGAAGAGGCGTGCCGTCGCGCCGAGAACGGCGCGCGCATCGCCGGCGAGGTCACCAAGGTGCTCGGCCAGATCGATGCGCAGACGACGCAGGTCGCGACGTCGCTGACCGAGGTCGCGGCGACGGCCTCGGGCCAGCGCGAGAGCGTCGATCAGGTGTCGAAGGGCGTCACCGGGCTGAGCCAGACGACGCAGGACAACGCGGCCAGCGCCGAGGAACTGGCGGTGACGGCGGAGCAGAGTTCGGGGCGCATGGCGCGGCTGCTGCAGATGGTCGAGACCTTCAAGGTCGACCGCTCGGCGGTGGCCCGCATCGCCGAAGAACAGGCGAAGAGGGAGTCGTGAAGAAGCAGTGATCGCGTTGGCATCGGCGCCAGCGCGTCAGCGACGAGGCACCGCGCGCGAAGAGTGCGACGATCGAGGCGCGCCCGACGGCGCGCTGGCGTGAAGAGACGTGCCGCGACAGGAACCTTGCGGAACGCGGCTTCGTCCAACGGGGCCGCTCGCTAGGCTGCGCCCTCCCCGTTCCTGCCGCATCGTCCGTGTCGCCGGCCACCACCCTTCCTTCGAACTCACCCATGCCAGCGTGGCTGTCGCCGCGCCCGTGGGATCCGCACGCCGTGCGCACCTGCCGGCGGTGGACGTTCGTCGCCGTCGTCGTGTTCGCGCTGGCGACGTGGTTCCTGGTGCCGCATGGCATCGGCTACTCGTGGCGCGAGTGCGACACGCAGTCGATCGCGCGCAACTTCCTGCTCGACGGCTTCGATCCACTGCACCCGCGCGTCGACTGGCGCGGTGACACCGCGGGCTACGTCGAGTGCGAGTTCCCGCTCTACCAGCTGATGATCGCGACGTCGCTGGCCGGGCTCGGCGACCTCGACGCCGAGTGGCCTGGCCGCCTGATCGCGCTGCTGGCGGTGATGGCGGGAGCGATCGCGCTGCAGCGCCTGCTCGAACTGCGCAGCGGTCCGGCCGCCGGCCTCGTCGGCGCGCTGGCTTTCCTGGCGACCGGCAGTGCCGCTCTGATGGCGACGCGCGTCATGCCCGACGCACTCAGCTTCGCGCTCGGCGTGCTGTCGCTGGCGCCGTTCGTGCGCTACCTCGCCACTGGCAGTGGACTCGCGCTGGCCTTGTCGGCGCTGGCGCTGACCGCGGCCGGCCTGCAGAAGCCGCCGGCGCTGCAGCTCGGCGCGGTGATGTTCGGCTGGGCCGCGTTGCTGGCGCCGGCGCGCCTGCGCGACTGGCGGCTATGGCTCGCGTTCGCCGTGATCGTCGGCACCGTCGGCGCCTGGCTCGTGCACGGCAAGCACCTCTACGAAGCGACCGGGCTGTCGTTCGGCGTCACCGCCGGTGACACCAAGTTCCCGGCCGCGCAGCAGCTGCTGTCGCCGAAGGTCTACGCGAACCTGGCGTGGACGACGCTGCAGCACGGCTTCTCGCTGCTGGCGGGTGCGGCACTGCTGTTCCTCGGCGTCCGGAAGCGCCTCGATCGCGCCGACCTCGTGCTGCTCGCGGCGGTGGCGATCGGGCTGCTGCTGTCGCTGCGCTACAGCTACCACCACGGCATCGGCCCGCACTACCACGCGTTCGCCGCGTTCGCCGGTGCGTGGTGCCTCGGTCGCGCGTGGCCGGCGGCCGGGGCGCCGCGCTGGCTGTGGGCCGTGCTGCTGGTGGCCGTCGCCGCCCACGGTGGTTGGCGCCTGCTCAGTGAACGCGCCTGGCGCACCGGGACTTTGACCACGCCGCTGGTCGAACTGGCGACGTCGGCGCGCCCGCAAGGCGACGGGCGTGCCCCGCTGGCGATCGTGCGCGGCGACAAGCAGCCGTTCGACGCCACCTGGCAGCGGCGGACGAACTTCGAGGACCCGCGGTTCTTCTACCAGTCGCGGTTGCGCGGCTGGGCGCTGCACCAGGACGAGTTGGACGTCGCCAGGCTGACGGAACTGCACGGCCGCGGCGGGCGCGTGCTGTTCGACATGGCGCCGGGCAAGAACTCGCCCGAAGTCGAGAGCTGGCTCGCGGCGCACGGCGAACTGCTCGCCGATCGCCACGGCGTGCGTCTGCATCGGCTCCACGATCGGCTTTGACCGCCGGTTCGCCGCCGGCGCGCGGTTGCCGTGCGCATGCACTTGGCCCACCATGCGCGCATGGATTCGTTGCGAGCCCTGCGTTGGGCGGCGTTGGCCGAAGCGGTGTCGTACCTCGTGCTCGGCGGCGCGATGGTGCTGAAGTACGGCTATGGCGAAGCCGGTGCCATTCGCATCCCCGGCATGGTGCACGGCGTGCTGTTCCTGCTGCTGTCGTGGCTGGCGATCGACGCGTGCGTGCAGCGCGGTTGGCCGCTCGGGCGGGTGCTGGTCGTGATGCTGGCGTCGCTGCTGCCGATCGTGCCGTTCTTCCTCGACGGCAAGGTGCGCGCGTGGATCGAAGCGACGCCGCCGCCGTCGCCGCCCGCGGGCTGAGTTGCCGGTTCGATCGCCCAGGCAGCGGTCACGGAGCGGGCAGTCTGGCCTCCAGCTCGCGGATGCGTTCGCGCAGCGGCGCTACCGCCGCCTCGAACTCCGCCGCGGTGAAGCGCGGCGTGAGGAGCGTCGGGCAAGCTCGGAACGTCATGGAGCGCGCGCGCCGTCGCTCACGCCGGCTTCTGCGCGATCAGGTGCAGGTCCTCGCCGCCGCCGAGCCAGCGGCACAGGCGCTGCGGCCAGAGCCGATTGCAGACGAAGTGCGCCCACTTGGTGCGGCCGAGGAACGCGATGTAGGTCGGCACGTCCATCGACTGACCCGCCGGCACGCCCGCCTTGCGTTCGAGCCACGCGCGCTTGCCGAAACGCCCGCACAGGTCCCACAGCAGCCGCGGGTCCTGCCGGTAGCTCCACGTCGCCGCGCTCTGCACGCGGAAGCCGGTGCGCTCGACCAGCCGGCGCAGCGTGCGCGTCGAGAAGTGCCACAGGTGCTCGTCGGTGATGCCGTAGCCGAAGTGTTCGCGCAGCAGGCGGCTCTTCCACGAGCCGTGGTTCGGCAGCGACTGGTACATCACGCCGCCGGGCGCCAGCACGTCGAACACCTCGGCCAGCACGCGGTCGGGTGCCGGCACGTGCTCGAGCGTGTGATGCATCAGCACCGCGTCGACGCTGCCCTTCGCCAGCCCCGCCGTCGCCAGCGTGCCCTGCCGCACGTCGACGCCGAACTGCTGGCGCGCGTGCGCGACGGCGGCGGCCGCCGGTTCGAGGCCCATCGCCTGCCAGCCGCGCTGCTGCGCGACCAGCAGCGACGTGCCGATCGAGCAGCCGACGTCGAGGAAGCGACCGGGCCGGCGGATGCGTTCGATGGCGGCGAGGATCGTCGCGAAGCGCGCGAGGTTGGCGGCGTGGTCCTGTTCGGCCGTGGCCGCCGACGCCCGATCGGCGGCGTAGAAGTCGGCGAGACCGCTCTGGCCCGGCGCGTCGGCCATGCGCACGAGCCCGCAGTCGCGGCAACGTTCGAACGTGTGGCCGACCGCTGCGTAGGCGGGCGCGAAGGTGGTGCCGGTGCACACCGGGCACGGGCCGGTCGTCGTCGTGGCGTCGCTCACGGGCGCACGGTCGCGGTGCCGTCGAAGTACTGCTGGTACTTCGGCCAGCTCCAGGTCGCGAGCTCGCGGCCGATGCGCAGGCCGACGTCGTTGTCGATCGGGATGTGGTAGCCGCCCATCGCGCGCGAACGCGCCGCCATCTCCGCCGTCGCCGAGAACGTCGGCAGGTCGAGCGTCGCGGTGTCGCCGGGTACTTCCTCGGTCAGGATGCAGCAGCGCCGCACCTCCTTGGCGCCGTAGACGTCGCTGCCGGTGAACAGCTCGAGCACCTTGGCACACGCGCCGCTGACCGTCGCGTGGCCGCTGGTGTAGCCGGGGAACGGCGGCGTGATGAACACGTACGGCGAGTAGGGATGCCACTGCTCCGCCGGCAGGTCGACGACGCCGCCCTCCGGCCCGGCCCAGCCCTTCACCGTCTGGCCCTTGTAGTAGTGGCGCACCAGCGTCCACGGCCGCGACGTGTCGTAGAAGCGCTTCGTCTCCCAGCACGACAAGAACGCGTCGAACGCCGCCACGGCGACGGCGAAGTAGAGCTTCACGTCGCGGTCGAGGTCGTTGCCGTCGCGCCGCGACACGTCCTGGGCGAAGCGCAGCCAGTGGCCGCTCTGGCCGGTCGAGCGCGGGCCGTCGCGCATGAACTCGACGACCGCCTTCTCCTCGGGCGTCAGCGTCTGGTTCATGCGCAGCACGACGTCGGTCTGTTCGCGCAGCAGCGCGTCGTTGCTCTTCGTCGTCGGCGGCGGTTCGGCGCGGAACTGCGCGGCCGACTCGAGCGCGAACGGCCGCATCTTGAACCAGTGTGGCGTCAGGAAGCCCGGCGTGAACTTGCTGCCGTCGGGCCGCGTGAACTCGATCGGCTGCCAGCGGTCGGGGTCGCGGATCTCGTCCTTCGGGTTGACCGGTTGGTAGCCGGTGTAGTCGCCGTAGGGCGTGCCGTCGCCGCCCGGCTCCTTGCCGTCGTGGTTGCTGCCGTCCTTGTCGCGGTGGAGCAGCACCGCGGTCGCGGCGACGTTGCCGATGCCGACCGGCGTCGTGATGTCGGTCGAGAGGTTCTTGGGATCGAAGCCGAGCCGCAGCATCTCGCCGCGCAGGAACTCGGCCTGCGCCGGGAACGCGCCGCACAGCGCGCGGTAGCTGGCGTAGCTGATCGCGGTGTTCTTGTTCGCCAGCGTGCGCTCGTTCGCCGGCCGTCGCAGAGCGCCGCCAGCGCGCGTGCTCACCGCCTTGTCGTCGTAGCAGGCCCACGCGTCGAACATCGCCACCGCCCACAGCATCATCTGCCGCGACAGCACCGTCGGCCGCGCACCGAACTGGTCGACGTCGCGCGCCGCCGCTTCCTGCATCACGTCGAGCCAGCGGTAGGCGAAGTTCTGCTGCGCGTAGGGCAGCAGTTCCTGGCCGGTGCGTGCGTACTCCGGCGGCTTGTCGACGGCGGGGCTCTGGCCGGTGCTGGTGCAGGCGGCGAGGCCGCCGATGGCGAGGAGCAGGGACAGCGCCGGCGAGGGAAGTCGCATCGCGCGCATTCCACCGCGGCGGCGGCGCGATCTCCAGGTGACGTTCGTCGGAGGCACGACTAGCTTGGCCTCGATGCGCGTCGCCTGCCGAGCTTCCCTGCTGCCGCTGCTGCTCGCCGCAGCCTGTGCCGCGCCGTCGGGTCATGGCCGCCAGCCCGACAACGCGGCCACGCGACTCGGTCTGCCGGCCGCGTCCGTGCTCCCGGCATGGGCCGAATCGCTCGCCGACCCACTGCCAGCGACGACGTTCCGCCTGCTGGCCCTCGACGACCGCCATCGGGCCGCGCATCCGCTCGGCGCCGCGGTCTCGGCGGTGGTGCGCGAACGCGTCGCGCGCCACCTCGGCTGCACCTCCTTGGTGCGCACCGCTGAGCAGGACCTCGCGGCGGTGCCGGCGAGCGAGCGCAACGCCGACGCCGAAGCGATCGCGGGCGCGTTCGCGGCGGCGATGGCGGCCGCACCGCAGGTGATCCCGGACGATGTGTATGCGCGCGCCGAGCAGCGCTTCGGTGCCGCTGGCGTGGTCGCGCTGGTGCATTCGGTCGCCTACGCGAACTTCCAGTCGCGCCTGCTGCACGGCCTCGGCCTCGCCGACGGTGCCGCGGCAAAGCACCTGCCGTTGGCCGCCGAGGCAGCGCCGCCCGACGTTCCGGCACCCGAACGCCCGGCCGCGGCGAACACGACGACGACTTCGCTCGCACCCGCGAACTGGACCGCCGGTGTCGCCGCCGACATGCGCACCCGCATGGAACGCCAGCAGCGCGCGACCCCGCGCTTGCCGCTGCCCGCCGACGAGCAGCTCGGGCACGCGACCGAACGCGAGCGCGGCCAGGCGGCGCGCATCGTCTGGAGCCGGTTCGGCTACGGCTACCAGCCGGAGCTGACGCGCGGCTGGATCACTGCGCTGCACGCGTTCTATCGCGAAGCGAAGGTCGACCCGATCGTCGAGAACTCGGTGTTCTGGGTCGTGACCCGCAGCAACGACTGTTTCTATTGAATGGGTCACGCCGAGATGCTCCTCGCGGTCGCGGGGATGGAACCGACGGGAATCGACGAACTGGTGCAGCGCCTGGCCGCCGGCGACTGGCAGAGCTTTCCGCCCGAGCAGCGCACGCTGTTCGCGGTCGCCTGCCGCCTGACGCGCGAGCCGTGGGCACTGACCGCCGACGAGCGCGCGGCGCTGCGGGACGCGTTCGGGCCGGTGCGCGCGATCGACTGGATCTGGCTGATCGCGTGGGGCAACTACATGACCAGCGTCGCCGATGCGCTGCAGCTGCCGCTCGAGACGACGAACGTGTTCGCGCCGCCGAAGCCAGCGGGTGGCTGAGCGGAGGCGGGTTCGGGGTAAGTGCTTCAGCACAAGCTCGAGGTCGTCGGCGGGGGCGGGGCCGGCGGATCGGAACTCCTCGATGAAGTTGCCGGCTGTCGCCGATACAACGCGCCCTCGATGCTGACGCCGTTCCGTCGTCCGCGCGCCGCTCGCGCGGTGCTCGCCCCCACCACGCCGAAGGAGCTCCGCCCATGTGCGGCATCGTAGGCATCCGTCGGTTCGACGGCCGGCCGATCGACGAGGCGCTGCTGCGCACGATGGCGGCGCAGCTGCACCATCGTGGGCCGGACGGCGACGGCTTCCGCGTGTTCCGCGACGTCGGCTTCGGCCACACGCGGTTGTCGATCATCGACCTCGCCGGTTCGCCGCAGCCGATGACGTCGGCGAGCGGGCCGTTCCACATCACGTTCAACGGCGAGATCTTCAACTACCAGGAACGGCGGCGCGCGCTCGAGCAGGCGAACGTGCCGCTGCGCACGCACGGCGACACCGAGGTGCTGCTGGAGACGCTGCGGCTGCTCGGGCTGAAGGGGCTCGACCACCTGAACGGGCAGTTCGCGTTCGCCTACTTCGACGAACGCGCGGGCACGCTGCTGCTGGCGCGCGATCGCCTCGGCATCCTGCCGCTCTACTACGCTGAGGGCCCGGGCTTCGTCGCCTTCGCCAGCGAAGTGAAGGCGCTGCTGCCAGCACTGCCGGAGCCGCGCCTCGACGAAGATGCGCTCGAGGACTACCTGACGTACCGCTCGGTGCCGCCGCCGAACACGCTGTTCGCGGGCGTCAAGAAGCTGACGCCGGGCACGGCGTTGTGGATCTCGGCCGACGGCAAGCTGAAGCACGAGACGTGGTGGCAGCTGCCGGCCGAACTGCGTGGGGAGACGCTCAGCGGCGACGCCGCGATCGCGGCGGTGACGCAAGGGCTCGAACGCGCGGTCGCCGGCCGCCTGGTCGCCGACGTGCCGGTCGGCGCCTACCTGAGCGGCGGCCTCGACAGCAGCCTGACCGTGGCGCTGATGAAGAAGCTGCGCCAGGGCGGCGAAGTGCAGACGTTCGCGGCCGGCTTCAACGACCCGCGCTACGACGAACTGCCGTACGCGAAGCAGGTCAGTGAAGCCGTCGGCACGACGCACCACGAAGTGCACGTGACGCCGCAGGACTTCCAGCAGCTGTGGAGCAAGCTGTCGTGGCACCGCGACGGGCCGATCAGCGAGCCCGCCGACGTCGCCATCTTCCGCATCGCCAAGTACGCACGCTCGACGGTCAAGGTGCTGCTGTCGGGCGAAGGCAGCGACGAGATCTTCGGCGGCTATCCGAAGTACGCCTACGAGCCGAAGCTGGCGAAGTTCGCCGCGCTGCCGGCGTTCCTGCGCGTGCCGCTGATGCGATTCGGCGAGCGCCTGCTGCCGGCGTCGAAGAACCGGGCGCGGCAAGCGGCGCGCGCGCTGACCGGCCGCGACACCGCCGAACGGCTGCAGACGTGGTTCGCGCCGTTCACCTGGTACGAACGCCGCGCGCTGAAGCCCGGCTTCGGCGCCTTGCGCACGCTCGGCCAATACGAGCGCTGCCAGGGCGACCACCTGCGGCGCATGCTCTACGTCGACTGCCACACGTGGCTCGCCGACAACCTGCTCGAGCGCGGCGACCGCATGTCGATGGCGGCGAGCATCGAGAACCGCCCGCCGTTCCTCGACCACGAGTTGGTCGAGCTCGCGTTCCGCGTCGACTCGTCGATGAAGGTGCGCGGCCACAGCGGCAAGTGGATCGTCAAGGAGATCGCGCGGCGGTATCTGCCGGCGAACATCGTCGATCGCAAGAAGGTCGGCTTCCGCGTGCCGCTCGACGAGTGGTTCCGCGGCGGGCTGAAGGACTACGTGCACGACCTGCTGCTCGGGCGCGACAGCTTCGTCAGCAAGTACCTCGAGAAGAAGATGGTCGCGGCATTGCTCGACGACCACATGCGCGGCCGCCGCAGCGAAGAGCTGCGCTTGTGGACGCTGCTCGGGCTCGAGGTCTGGCAGCGTGCGTTCCTGCGCGGGGTCATTCCGCGGTACTCGGGGCCGGTCACGGCGTGAACGACGGTCGCGCGCTACGCTCGCGCGCGCCATGAAGCCGCTCTCGCTCGTCCTCGTCGTCGCCGCGTGCGCTGCCGCCGCGGCGTGGTCGCCTTCACCCGCTCCGTCGTCCGCCGCCGCGAACACGCAATCCGCGCCGCTGCCGCGCGCGTTCGTCGACGGCAACGGCCCCGGCTGGCGCCCGCTGACGCTCGCCGACTTCGTCGTCGTCAACGGCGACGCCGACACCTGGACCGAGAAGGACGGCGTCATCCACGGCACCGGCAAGCCGAACGGCGGCGCCAAGAGCGTGAAGAGCTACACCAACTTCGAGATGGTGCTCGAGTGGAAGCACCACGAGTTCGGCGGCAACTCGGGCCTGTTCGTCTGGTGCCCGGAATCGGCGTTCACCGACCTGCCGAAGGGCACGCTGCC
>JBILEY010000421.1:0-4668 GCA_044351865.1 Planctomycetota bacterium
GCGCGAGCCCGTCCGCAAGCGCCTCGATCCGATCCGCTGCCAACCGATGCCGGTGCTGGCGGCCGGGCAACTGGTCCTTCCCGATGGCTCGGCTCCCGGAACGCCCCTCACACTGACCACCGACGAAGGGCTCCGCGTGCGCACCGACGAAGCGGGTCGATTCGAACTGCGCGGCGAGGCGGGCGACGCCGACCGAGAGTTCGAGCGGCGCCGGGACCCCGAGGACTTGGTGAGCCGACGCAAGAAGAACGGTCCGCCCACCACCACGACCCGCGTCGAGATCGAGCGCGCGTGGTGCTTCCCCGGCGACTCCGCGTGGGACGCTCGCCTCCCGCACGGCGCCACCGACCTTCGCCTCGTCGTGCAGCGCTGCGTTGCCGTGCCGCTGCACCCCGAG
The DNA here is from genome assembly GCA_044351865.1 of Planctomycetota bacterium. Taxonomy (GTDB): domain Bacteria; phylum Planctomycetota; class UBA1135; order UBA1135; family UBA2386; genus UBA2386. The sequence continues at coordinate 398 of JBILEY010000421.1, forward strand.
CTCACGATGCACGACCTGACGACGCTGGAGTTCTTCGTCGAGCCGACGAACGGCAGAGGCTGGCTCGACGGGCGTAGGCTCGAGTGGAGCGGGCGCACGCTGCTGCTGCCGGTCGGCTCGTGGGACCTGGTCGTGCACGCTGGCAACCAAGAGGTGGATTGCTTCGTGGGACATGGAAACGACGAGCTGATGCGGTGGCGCAACGTGCGCCCCGACGGGGCTGGCGGCGCCGGCCTCGCGGCGATCGACTGGCGGCCATTCGCCCGACTCGTCGAGGTGCGCATCGTCGATCGCGACGGCCAGCCGATCGAAGGCGAGGTCCGACTTCCCGGCATTCTCGGTCGCATTCCCTCCCCAGAGACGAACGTGACGAAGCGAGGCAGCGTGGTGCGCGTGCTCGTCCCACCCGGCGGCACGGACCTCGAAGTGCACTGCACCGGCAGGGCGTCGCAGCAGCTGCTGCGCAAGGTCCAGGAGGATCGGACCGCCGTGATCGAAGCCGAGCCGCAGCTCCGGGTCCGGTTGCAGCCGGCGCCGAAGTTGCCGGTGGGGCTGCAGCTCGAGCTAGTGCTCGCCGACGGCGCGAGTGCAGTGTTCGACGAACAAGCCGAAGCCGTCGTCGCCTTCCCGGGAGCGGGGACGTTCCCGGCGACGATCCGCGTGCGCAAGGACACCACCAGCTCCGCCCCGCTCGACTGGCAGTTGCCCCGCCTCGACGTGCCGAAGGACGGCGCGCTGATTCCGATCCAGATCACGGCCGAGCGGCGGCGCGTGCTCGAGGCGGCCATAGCCGAGCTCCGGGATCGCTGAGGCCCAGGGCGACACGGCCTCGCCGAGGCACGTGTTCGCCGAAGGTCCACGGCGCCCGCAGCTTGCTGCCGAGACCAGCGCCCTGCCCCGGGTCGATGCGAACGACCGGAACCCGCCAGCGCGTTCGCCCCGGGCCCGCCGCACCCCGGCGGATCGGATCCCGCAAACCAACCAGTTGTGGCGAGCGCCCCCGCCGCGCTAGCCTCCCCCGAATGGCCGCATCCAAGAAGCCCGAAGGTTCCGCGAAGAAGCTCAATCCCGCCCTCTCCAAGCCGGTCCAGCCGGACGCAGCGCTGGCCGCCGTCGTCGGCGACAAGCCGATGCCGCGCAGCGAGATCACCAGCAAGCTCTGGGAGTACATCAAGAAGAACGGCCTGCAGGACGCCAAGAACAAGCGCAACATCAACGCCGACGACAAGCTGAAGGTCGTGTTCGGCGGCAAGGCGCAGGTCACGATGTTCGAGATGACGAAGCTCGTGATGGGCCACGTCAAGGCGATCTGAGTCGCCGGCGGGTCTCAGTCGCTCGGCAGATCCCAGTCGCCGGCAGTGGAGCGGCGAGAGGCTTACCCTCCCTGGCGCAGGGATTGCGGGGGCGCGCTGGAGGCCGTCTAGCGCACCAGCCGTTCGCGTCGCGCGGCGCAGGACATGACACGCCCCCAGCTCGCCGCTTGGGCCGGACCGCCGAGCGGCCGGCGGCTCGTGCCTTGTAGGACCTGGGTTACCGGGCGCCTTCGCCCAGCCGCCGAACAGCATCGTCAGCCCGCGCACGGCGCCGTACGACAACGCCCCGTGGCTACGCGCGATGGCTCTCAGCCCCGGGGCCCAAGCGGCCCTGGTCATTCGTTCTGCGACCGCCGATAGTCTGCGAGCACTTCATTCGACGCGAATTCGCACCGCAGCCGAGAACGCCATGCTCGACATCAGCAAGGACATCCGCTCCCTCACCGACTTCAAGCGTGAGACCCCGAAGTTCCTGAAGCAGATCCGTGGCAATGGCAGAGCACTCGTGCTCACCGTCAACGGCGAAGCCGAACTCGCTGTCATGAGCGCAGCCACCTTCCAGCAGGTGCTCGAAGCCATCGACGAGCTGGACATGATCCGGTGCGTGCGTGAAGGGCTGCAGCAGGCCCGCGAGGGAGAGGGCATGCCGAGCGAGCAGTTCTTCGCGAGCCTCCGCAGCAAGCGCAAGCGGAGTCGCGCCGGCGCATGAAGTACCGCGTGCTGCTCCTGCCGCGAGCGCGACAGGACCTGGAGGAGATCCACGACTTCATCGCCGAGACGCAGCAGCAACCGTTGTCCGCGGACCGTTGGCTCGATGGAATACAGGCCGTCATCGAGAAGTTGGCGTCGAACCCGAGACGCGGGCGAGTCGTACCGGAACAGGCCTTGTTCGGACCGGAGACCGTGATCCGTCAGGTGCTGTTCCACAGGCACCGCATCCTCTACGCCATCGTCGGAACCGACGTGCAGGTCCTGCAAGTGCGCCGCGGCACGCGACGCAACCTGCTGCGCGACGATCTCTGATCGCAGCGTCGAGCCCCCTACATCAGGCTGCTCGGATCCACGTCCAACGTGACCCGGCACGTGCGCGTCGCCAGGTCCTCGACGGTGCCGATCGCCGTCATCGCCATCGCGAACGAGGCCGGCGTGAACGCCTTCACCAGCATGTGCCAGCGCCACTGGTCCTTGACCTTGGCGATCACCGCCGGCGACGGGCCGAGCACTTCGACGTCGGCCATCGACTGCAGCGGCTTCACCGCCGCCAGCAGCAGTTCGCGCGCCTCGGCTTCGGCGCGCGCTTCGGCGAGCACGCGCAAGAGCCGCGCGAACGGCGGGTAGCCGGTGACCTTGCGGAACGACAGCTCCTGCTGCACGAACGACGCGTAGTCGTTGTTCGCCGCCGCCTGCACCGCGTAGTTGTCGGGGCAGAACGTCTGGATGACGACGGTGCCCGCCTTCTCGCCGCGGCCGGCGCGGCCGGCGACCTGGTGCAGCAGCTGGAACGTGCGCTCGGCGGCGCGGTAGTCGGGCACGAACAGCCCGGTGTCGGCGGAGACCACACCGACCAGCGTGACGTCGGGGAAGTCGAGCCCCTTGGCGATCATCTGCGTGCCGATCAGCACGTCGATGTGCTTCTTGCGGAACGACGCGAGCACGCGTTCGTGGGCGCCGCGCTCGGCCATCGTGTCGGCGTCCATGCGGGCGACGATGGCGTCGGGGAAGCGCTCCTTGACCGCTTGCTCGAGCCGTTCGGTGCCGACGCCGAGCTCGTGCATGCCGGCGTGCTGGCAGGTCGGGCACTGTTCGGGGCGACGCTTCTCGTGGCAGCACCAGTGGCAGACGAGGCGGCCGAGCCGGCTGTGCCACGTCATCGACACCGAGCAGTGCTCGCACTTCACCGCCTCGCCGCAGCCCGGGCACAGCAGCACCGGCGCGAAGCCGCGGCGGTTGAGGAACAGCAGCACCTGGTCGCGCGCCTTCAGCCGCTCCTCCATCATCACCAGCAGCGTGCGCGACAGCACGACGCCGGCGCGGCGCACTTCCTTCGGTTCGCCACGCAGATCCTGCACGACGATCTTCGGCATGCGCCCGGCTCCGGCGCGCTGCGGCAGCGTCAGCAGCTCGTAGATGCCGCGCCGCGCCTTGCCGATCGACTCGAGCGTCGGCGTCGCCGAGCCGAGCACGACGACGGCCTTCTCCAGTTCGCCGCGCGCGATCGCCATCTCGCGCGCGTGGTAGCGCGGCGTGCTGTCCTGCTTGAACGACGTCTCGTGCTCCTCGTCGACGACGATCAGGCCGAGGTCCTGCACCGGCGCGAACAGGGCCGAACGCGCACCGACGGCGACCTTCGCCTTGCCCTGCAGGAGCCGCTGCCACTGCCGCCCGCGCTCGGCGTCGGTCAGGCCACTGTGCAGCACGGCGACATCGGGGAAGCGCGAGGCGAAGCGGCCGACGGTCTGCGGCGTCAGCGAGATCTCCGGCACCAGCACGATCGCCGAGCGGCCGGCATTGCGCACTTCCTCGAGGATGCGCAGGTAGACCTCGGTCTTGCCGCTGCCGGTGACGCCGTGCAGCAGGAACGTGCGGTGCTCGCGGGCGCGCACCTTGGTCGCCACGGTGTCGACCGCCTTCTGCTGGTGCTCGTTCAGCTGGTGGCGCACCGCCGCTTCCTCGGCCGCAGGCACCAGCTCCTCGAGCTCCTCGGCGAGCATCACCTTCTGCAGCAGCCCGTTCTTGCACAGCGTCTGCCACGGGCTGTCGCTGGTGCCGGTGCGCCGCCGCACGTCGGCGATCGGCATCGGCCCGCCGAACTCCAGCACGGTGCGCAGCACGCGCGACTGTTCCTGGTGCTTGTCCTCGAGCTCGGCGACGGCCTCCACGGCGAGATCGTGCGGCGCCTTCAACTGCACGTGCGGCAGCAGCCGCTGGCCGCGCCGCTTCGCCACCGCCGGCAGCATC
>JBILEY010000101.1:0-13947 GCA_044351865.1 Planctomycetota bacterium
ACGTGGACCGTGGACGCGGCGGCCGAACTGCTCGAGGACCTGGCGGCGGCAGGCGTGCTCGAGGTGGCGTTCGGTGGCGGCGAGCCGTTCGCGTTCCGTGGCTTCGCCGAGCTGCTGTCGCGCCTCTACCGGACCACGCCTTTGGCGCTGCACGCGACGACGAACGGCACGCTGCTGACCGACGAACTGCTGGCGACGGTGGCGCCGATGCTCGGTCAGGTGCGGCTGTCGCTGCACGAGAACGCGGCTTGGCGGGCGGCGGCGGTCCGGCTGCAGGGCGCGGGTGTGCGTTGGGGGCCGAACGTGCTCGTCGACGCGCGCACGATCGCCGAGCTGCCGGCGTTGTTGGCAGAAGTGCAGGCGCTGGGCGCCAGCGACGTGTCGTTGCTGTCGTACGTGGGCCCCGATCCAGCGCGCCATCCGTCGGCTGCCGATCTCGCGCGCTGCGCCGACATCGTGCGCGCGAGTCCGCTGCCGTGCCGCGTCTCGGTGTGCTTCGGCCAGCGGCTCGGCGTCGATCGCTTGTTGGCTGGGGTCGAACCGGTCGCCGACTGCGCGGCCGGCATCGACTTCGTCACTGTCACGCCGGATCGGCGGTTGCAGGCCTGCTCGTTCCAGGACGACGGACTGCCGTTCGTCGACGCCGCCGACTTGCTGCAGCAGTGGCGGGCGCGGCATGCGTCGCTGTTGGCGCCGTCGCGGCGCCGCGGCTGTGCGCGACTCGCGGGTGGGGCGCCCGCGGTGGCCATGCCGTCGGTCGCCGCCGGCGTCCGTGTCTGGCAGGCGTTCTCGGGCAACAACAGCAGCGAGTGCGACCTCGTCGCGCGCTTCGCCGACAGCGCCTCGGCCGCGCAGTTGGTGGCGCGACTGACCGGGTTGCCGCTCGGTCGCGAGAGCGACCCGATCGAGGCGGACGTGTCGCGCTGGCTGGAGTGGTTCCGTCGTGAGGGGACCCCGGCGAGCCCGGTCCATCCGAGCGAAGCGTTCGAGCCACCGAGTGTGGTGGCGGCCCTCGGTCCGGTCTTCTTCGCCCACAACGGCATGACACTCGGCACGCTGCGGCTGCTCGAAGGCGTGGCGTGGCAGGCCGGTGCCGAGTGCTGGTCGAGTCGCATCTGGTCCGGAGAAGTCGTCGGCTGGCTCGTAGCGTGGAATGCGGGAACGGCCCCGGCTGCTGCGGCGGCAGCCGCTGGCTCCGTCGCTGCGGACGACCTCGGGACGCTGGGTGCAGCGGTTGCCCATGGATCGCTCGTGGTCGGTTGGTGGTGCCCCCGCGATCGTCGTTTCGACGAAGGCCTCACCGCATTGCGCGCGTTGGCTGCACCGGCCGAACTCGTCTTCGAGCCGGTCCGAGGGGGGCTGGATGCGGCGCTCTTGCAGGGCCTGCTGCGGCGAGCCGCGGAGCCGACCGCCACGTGCCCGCGTTTGTGGCTGCGGTTTCCGGCAGGTGCTGCGGCCCGGTTCGCGCCGACGGTCGACGAGCGTCCGTTCGTGCAGTCTGGGGACAGCATCCTGGTCGATGGCATCGAACAGAAGCAGCGGCTGGCCCTGCGTGCGCATGCGGTCGGTGGCTCGGCGATCGCGCTGGAAGGGCGCCGCATCGAAGTGAAGTCGGAGTTTGGCCGGCCAGGCGAGAGGCCTTGGGTGCCGAGCGTGTTGCCTGCTGCAGCGATCGAACGTCTGCAAATGGACTTGCGGCTTCGCCTCGGCGGTGATGCGTGCGAGATCGTGAGCCAGGACGTCACGCAGTGGGCAGCCGGACCGGGCACGGTGGTGCGGGTGCGCAGCGATCGGCCCCTGCCGGTCCTCGAGACCCTCGACGCCTTCGCGCAAAGCCTCGCGTTGGTCGCGGAGCACGAACTGCTCGACGTCGACCAGCCGGCTCTGGCATTGCGTCGCCTGCTCGCCGCCACCCGGCACTGACGCCGCGGCGAGCTGCCGCGGCGAACGGCACTGCGCGTGCCGCGGAACGCCCCGAATTCGCCCCGGCATCGCCCCAACGGAACCTGCGCGATCCGCCGTGCGTCCGCATTGCGGCCGTTCGCCGGTCTTCGCCCGGGACAACCCTGTCGCACAGTGCGATGGGAGTTGTCGGCGGGGGATCGCCGTCGGACGCGGCCATGACCTCGTCCCCGGGAGCCAGCATGGCCACGTCTTCGCCGTCGCTCGGTCTGCGTTCGATCGCCTACCTGATCGTCTTCGTCCGCGACATGCGGCGCTCGCTGGCCTTCTACCGCGATCAGGTCGGCCTGCCGCTGCGCGCCGAGTCGCCGAACTGGATCGAGTTCGACCTGCGCGGCACGACGCTGGCGCTGCATCCCGAGGTCGAACTGCCGGCCGGCATGCAGCGACCGCAGCGGCTGCCGGCGGGGCGCGCTGGCATCGGCACCGAAGTCGTGTTCTACGCGCCCGATCCGCTGGCGACGCGCGACGAGCTGCTGGCGCGCGGCGTGCGCGTGGCGAAGCCGAAGATGGTGCACGACTCCGACGACCAGGTCGGGGTCGCGTGCTTGTTCGAAGACCTCGACGGCAACGTGCTGAGCCTCTACGGCATCGTGCCGAAGCACGTGTGGAACGAGGTCGCCGCCGTCTGACGCCCAGTCGGGTTGGGCCAGTCGGGTTGGGGAGGCGGCGGTGCTATGCGTGGGGAAGGCGCGCCGCGCGCGCGATCACAAGCGGCCCATCGCGCCGCGTTCGAAGTCGGCGATCGCTTCGGCGATCTCGGCGCGCGTGTTCATCACGAACGGGCCGTAGCCGACGACCGGCTCGGCGATCGGCTCGCCGGCGAGCAGCACGGCTTCGGTGCCCGCTGCGGCGGCGCGCACTTCGGCGGCGGCAACGCCCGGCGCCCAGTGCAACAAGTCGCCCGGTCCCGCGTGCACACCTTCCGCGCGCACAGCTCCACGGCGCACCAGCAGCATGCGCGTCCACGTCGACGGCACGATCGCCAGCGGCAGCTCGGCGCCGTCGGCGAGTGCCACGTCCCACAGCGCCACCGGCGTCACCGAGCGTGCGGGGCCGGTTGTCGCGCCGAACGTGCCGGCGATCACGCGCACGCGGCCCGCACCGTCCGGCAGCATCACCGTCGGCGTCGCCGCCGCGCGCACGTCCTGGTAGCTCGGCGGCGAGCGCTTCGCCTTCGCCGGCAGGTTGACCCACAGCTGCACCATCTCCATCGCCCCGCCGGTTCGCGTGAACGCTTCGCTGTGGAACTCCTCGTGCACGACGCCGTTCGCCGCGGTCATCCACTGCACGTCGCCCGGGCCGATGGTGCCGCCGTGGCCGCCCGAGTCGCGGTGGGCGAGTTCGCCGGCGAACACGATCGTCACCGTGCTGAAACCGCGGTGCGGATGCGGGCCGACGCCGCGCGGCGTCGCCGCCGGCGCGAAGTGCTGTGGGGCGGCATAGTCGAGCAGCAGGAACGGGCTGATCGTCGGGCCGTCGCCGTACGAGAACAGCGTGCGCACCGGGAAGCCGTCGCCGACCCAATGGCCTTTCGACGCACGGCGCAGCAGGGGAGCGGTCATGCGCCGAGATGTAGGTGCCGCCGATGCGGGCCGCAACGGCGTCGCGGCGCGCGTTCAGCGGATGCGGAACGCCACGCCGTTGCTGAACGACAAGCCGCCGGCGACTGGCTCGAGAGCTACGTGCTGCGCGTAGAAGCGACCGCCGGCGAAGAACGGCGGCAGTACGAAGCCGAACGACAGTTCGGCCGGCCCGGTGGCGCTGGCGACGCCGGCGAACAGCGCGTCGGCGCTGGTGTAGAGCGTGCAGCCGCTGGTGCCGAGCGCGCCGTCGAGTGCGAACGGCAGCGGGATGCCGAGGTAGCTCTGCGCGTCGAGGCCGAGGATCAAGGCGCCGAGCGCGCCCGGACTGTGGTTGGTCGATGCCAGCGTCACCGGGGTGCCGGCGCGGAACGCACCGCTGCCGACCAGCGTCGTCGGGCCGAATCCGCCGTTGCACGCGGTGCCGAAGGCGCGGCCGTAGCCGGATCCACCGCCGCCGACGACGGCGATGCCGTTGACGTTGCCGTTGGGCTGCGTGTTGTTCACCAGGAACACCGGTGCGCCGCCAGCGCGCGGCACGCGGTAGACAGAGCCGGTGCCGCCGCCGACGACGAGGTCGCCGTTCTGGTCGAGGTCGAGCGCGTTCGGGCCCGGCACGGCGAACGGCGGGCTGACGTCGCTGATGCTGCCGTTGCTCGCGATGCGCAGCACGCGGCTCACGGTCAGCACCGTCGCCAGTACGTCGCCGTTCTGTGGGTCGATCTGCAGCCCGGTGACGAAGCCACCGAGGTTCGTCGCCAGCGGCACCGCCGGCGCGCTGCCGCCGGGCAGGCGGTAGATGTCGCCGTTGCCACCGCAGACGATGTCGCCGGTGAACGGATCGACGACGCTGGCGCCGAGGTCCGGGCCCCACGGCTGCGTGCCGGTGGTGATCGCCGTCACCGTGCCACTGACTGGATCGAGCCGGTGCAGCTGGGCCGTGCCGAAGTCGGAGAACACGATCTGACGCTGCGCGTCCCACGCCATCTGCGCGACGTTCACGACGGTCGACGTCAGCGGTGTGTAGACGACGCTGCCGGGGCCGATCACGGTGGCGCGGCCGACGAAGCCGAAGCCGCCGACGACGAAGGACTGCGGGTCGAGGTCGTCCCACAGGATCGTCTGCGAGAGGTTGCCGAAGGCCGCTGGGTAGCCGACCACCGGCGTGGTGCCGGTGAAGATGCCGAACGTCGACGAGGAGAACCCCGTCATGGCGATGTCGCCGACGTTGGCTTGGGCGGCGGCGAGCGGGGCGATGCCGAGGGCCGCGAGGGCCGCGGAGGTCGCGATCGTGATTGCGTGCATGAGTGGGGCGTGGACGGCGGAGCGGGCGCAACGGGATTCGGCACCAGCCCGCGGTGTTTGTCGCCCCCTGATTGGTGGCGGATCCCCGATCCCAGAATGAGCTGGTATGCGGCCGCGCTTCGCACGCCCGTCGAGATGCGTCTTGCCGCATTCGCGTGTGCCAGCTTGCGGTGGCACGGATGTGGACCCTGCAAGTTTGCTGCGCGTCGAGGAAAAGCAGGGCAGCAGCAAGTTGCGGTGGGGTCTTGCGCCCGGGAAGGCGTGGTATACAGATAATCGTCCCACGAGAGGATTGGCCTCTCGAGTTCTCCCCGTCCCGTCTGCAGCCTGGAGTTCCATGCTCACTCGTTTCTCCTCCCAGCGCGTCTGCGCCCTCGCGGTCCTCGCGTCCCTCGCCGGCGCGGTCAATGCCCAGTCCTTCTTCGAAGGCTTCGAACCCGGTCCGCTGACGCCAGGCGTCGCCGCGGTTCCGGCCAACTGGACGTCGGTCAACAACAGTGTTGGCGGCCCCGGCATCAATCCCAACTGGCAGGTGCGCAATGACGGCATCGTGTTCCCGGCCTTCGCCGGCACGACCTACGCGTTCGCCAACTTCAACTCGTCCACCGGCGCCAACGACATCAGCAACTACCTGATCTCGCCGCTGGTGACGTTCAACAATGGCGACACGATCAGCTTCTACACGAGCGGGCCGGCGGTCTCGAACTACCCGGATCGCATGGAGCTCGTGCTGAACACGACCGGCTCCACGCTGCCGGCCGACTTCACGACCGTGCTGCTGACGGTCAACCCGACGCTGGCGCTCGGCGGCTACCCGACCACGTGGACGCAGTTCACGGCGACGGTCTCCGGCCTCAGCGGCCCGACCGCTGGCCGCTTCGCGTTCCACTACAACCCGACCGCCGGTGGTCCTGCTGGCCTGAACTCCGACTACATCGGCATCGACGACGTGAGCTACACGGCGGTCGGTGGCGGCAGCCTGGCGACCAACACGACGCTCGGCACCGGTTGCGGCCCGTCGCCGTTCAACTCGTTCTACCAGCTGTTCGCCGATGCGGCGGCCGCGTCGACTGCTCTGCAGGGCAACGCGCTGCAGCTGGTCGCGACGCCGAACGGCTACCTCGGCAACTGGATCCCCGGTGGCGGCGTGCCGCTGTTCGTGGCTCCGGTCGCGCCGACCACGCTGACGGTGGGTGACGACGGCGATGTCCTGGTTACCCCGACCAGCCCGCTGTCGACTCCTTACGGCCCGCAGGCAGTGCTGCGTGTCACCGGCAACGGCATCATCGGCTTCGGCGCGCTGGCGCAGAACTTCCCGGGCACGAACTCCTACACGCCGACGGCGAACGGCTTCCTGAACAGCACCAACGGCGGCATCTACGCCTGGCACGACTACAACTCGTCCGAGGCCGGCAGCGGCCCGGTGCTGAGCGAAGAGATCGGCGGTGTGCTCTACATCACGTTCAACGGCGTCGAGAACTACTCGACCCCGCTGGCCGTCAACACGAGCACGCTGCAGTTCCAGCTCGACCTGGCCAGCGGCAACGTGATCATCGCCTGGACGACGGTCGATGCGAACACCACCAGCACGTTCGGCTCGGGTCACCTCGTCGGCGTGACCGCGCCTGGCGCGTCGGCGGACTCGACCTCGATCGACCTGTCGACGGCCGCGCTCCTCACCGTCAACCCTGAGGGCCCGATGTCGCTCGCCGCTCTCAACACGCCGGTCCAGGGCGTCGGCCCGCAGAGCTGGAACCTGAACGCCACCAACCTGCCGGTTGGCATCGGCGTCGACATCATCGGCCTGGTCGATCCGGGCATCCTGGACCTGAGCCTGTTCGGCCTCGGCCAGCCGGGCTGCCAGCTGCGCGCCACGCTCGACGTCACCGGCGCCTTCCTGGCCGGTGGTTCGCACCCGTGGTCGGTCCCGCTCCCGGGCGGTGCGCCGTCGCTCAGCGGCGTCCTGCTGTTCGTCCAGAGCGCGGTGCTCCCGTTCACGGTCAACCTCGCGAACACGCTGACCACGAACGGCGTCCGCGGCTCGATCGGCACGTTCTGATCGTCGGATTGCCTGCGTGCCCGACGGTGGGCACGAGCTGCGGCCATGGCGACCTCGCGGTCGCCATGGCCGTTTGCGTTGGTGGTGGATGCGCCGCGGCGCTCGGACTCGTGGGACTCGTCGCGCCGCAGGGCGCGCTGCTTGCGTGCGACCCGGCCAGTCGCCACGCTTCTTGCCCATGACCGAGTACCGCGCGCCCCGTGGCAAGCAGCTGACCTGCGCCGATTGGACGATCGAAGCCGCCTACCGCATGGTCCAGAACAACCTGGACCGCGATGTCGCCGAGGACCCCGAACGCCTGATCGTCTACGGCGGGCTCGGCAAGGCGGCGCGCAACCCGGAAGCGCTGCAGAAGATCCTGGCGACGCTGCGCCGGCTGCGACCGGACCAGACGATGCTCGTGCAGTCGGGCAAGTGCGTCGGTGTGTTCGACACGCATCCCGATGCGCCGCGCGTGCTGCTGGCCAACAGCAACCTGGTCGGCAACTGGGCGAACTGGGACGAGTTCCGCCGGCTCGACAAGCTCGGGCTGATCATGTACGGCCAGATGACGGCCGGCAGTTGGATCTACATCGGCACGCAGGGCATCGTGCAAGGGACCTACGAGACCTTCGTCGCCGCCGGCAGAAAGCACTACGGCAGCGACCTGAAGGGGCGCCTCGTCGTCACCGCGGGCCTCGGCGGCATGGGCGGCGCGCAGCCGTTGGCGATCACGATGGCGGGCGGCGTCTGCCTCGCGTGTGACGTCGAAGGTTGGCGCATCGACAAGCGCCTGGAGACCAAGTACCTCGACCAGCGCATCGACGACCCGAAGCTGGCGTTCAAGGTGGCCCTCGAGAAGAAGGCGAAGGGCGAGGCGTGGTCGATCGGCGTGCGCTGCAACGCCACCGAGCTGCTGACCATGATCCGCGACAGCGGCGTCGTGCCGGACATGCTGACCGACCAGACGTCGGCGCACGACATGCTGGTCGGCTACGTGCCGGACGGCATGACCGTCGAGAAGGCGAAGGAGCTGCGCGAGCGCGACCCGAAGGCCTACCTCGAGCAGTCGTACCGCACCGTCGCCAAGCACGTGGCGCTGATGCTCGATCTGCAGGAGCGCGGTGCCATCACGTTCGACTACGGCAACAACATCCGCACCGAGGCGCGCGAGCACGGCATCGCCGAGGCGTTCCGCATCAAGGGCTTCATCCCGGAGTACATCCGCCCGCTGTTCTGCGAAGGCCGCGGTCCGTTCCGCTGGGTCGCGCTGTCGGGCAATCCCGCCGACATCGCGCGCACCGACCAGCTGGCGCTGGAGATGTTCGGCGACAACCCGGCGATCCGCTCGTGGATCGAGAAGGCGAGCAAGAAGATCGCGTTCCAGGGCCTGCCGGCGCGCATCCTGTGGCTCGGCTACGGCGAGCGCGCGCGCTTCGGCCTCGCCGTCAACGACCTGGTGGCGAAGGGCGAACTCGAGGCGCCGGTGGTGTTCGGCCGCGACCACCTCGACTGCGGCTCGGTGGCGTCGCCGTACCGCGAGACCGAGGCGATGCTCGACGGCAGCGACGCGATCGCCGACTGGCCGCTGCTGAACGCGATGCTGAACGTGGCGTCGGGCGCCACGTGGGTGTCGCTGCACCACGGCGGCGGGGTCGGCATGGGCAAGTCGATCCACAGCGGCCAGGTGACCGTGGCCGACGGCACGCCGGCGGCCGCGGCGCGCATCCGCCGCGTGCTGACGTGCGACCCGGGCACCGGCGTCATGCGCCACGCCGATGCCGGCTACCCGGCGGCGAGTGCGTTCGCCAAGCGCGCCGGCGTCGACCTCGGCGGCTGAAGGCGGCGTCGTGCATCGCGCGCCGTCACGAAGTTCGTTCGCCGACGGTGGCGCGCCTTCGCTCGCGCGCTAGCATGCGGCGCGTCGTCGAGCGGTCATCTCGACGACAACGTCATCTCGACGGTAGCGGTGTGGCGCGTTCCCCTGGTCCGGGTCGCGCGCGCATGCCGGGCGGTGGCTGTCAATCCCAGCTGCTGGAGGGTTCCATGAAGCAGAACGAGCGTTTGTTGGTCTACGCGGTCACGGGTTTCCTGGCGTTGATCCTGCTGGTCGCAGTCGTGTTCGGGCGCGCGCCGGAGAACAAGTCGGCGGTCAAGACCGGCGGCACGGTGCAGGAACTCAAGGAGGTCGTGCCCAGCCTCGGTGCGGCGAACCCGCCTGCGGGCAACGCCAACGCGGCGCCGAACGGCAACGCGAACGGTGGTGTCGTCGGCAGTGCCACGGGCGTGGGCCTGCCGGCTGGCAACTCGGGCCTGCCGGCTGGCAACTCCGGCCTGCCGGCCCCGGGCCAGTTGGTGCCGGAGCAGCCGCTGATGGCACAAGCGAAGCCCATGGTCGTCGCCGATCTGGTGGCGCAATCGCTCGGCCTGTCGCGCCGCGATCGCAACGTGCGCTTCGTGCGCGCCAAGTCGGGCGACTCGCTCGACACGTTGGTCCGCCGGTGGTGCGGCGCCCGCGATCCGTTCCTCGCCGAGGCGCAGAGCCTGAACGAGGACCTGGTCGTGCTGCGCGTCGGCCAGGAAGTGGCGTTGCCCTGGGTCGACGACGAAGTGCTCGCCGCCGGCCTCGAGCAGCAGAAGCCGAAGACCGCGGTGGTCGAAGACATGGTCGACGTCGCTCGCCTCGCGGCCGAAGCCAGCGCCCGTCGCAACGGCAGTGTGCCGGCGGCGGTGGGCAACCCGGCGATCGGCAGCCCGGCTGGCAGCAACGCTCCGGTGGCCCCGGTCGGAAACGGTTTGGCGGCACCGGCCGCGACGGTGGCCACGACGACGTACGTGGTCAAGAAGGGCGACGCATTGTGGCGGATCGCCGAGCGCACCTACGGCCGCAAGAACGCCGACCGCATGATCGGCGAGATCAAGGCCGTGAACCCGGGCATGTCGGACAGCCTGCGCGAAGGCCAGAAGATCCAGCTGCCGAAGGCGGACGCTCCGAAGGCGGACGCCGGCGCGACGCCCACGAAGCCCTGATCGCGGGGTTGGGTTGTCTTTGGCGGCGCTGCCCGTAGCGCCGCCGCGGTCTCACTTGAGGCCGTAGCGTTCGAGCTTCTTGTAGAGGTTGCTGCGCTGCAGATCGATGTTCTCGGCGGTGCGCTTGATGTTGCCGCCGAACTCCAGCAGCTTGCGCCGCAGGAACTCCTTCTCGGTCGCGGCGCGGAAGTCCTCGATGCGGGCGAAGCCGAACCAGTCGGTCTGACCGCTGTCACCGCGCGCCGGCACCGGGGTCGCGACGGCCTGCAGGTCCTGCACGCTGACCTCGGGACCTTCCGCCAGCACCGCGGCCCCCTCGAGCACGTTGCGCAGCTGGCGCACGTTCCCCGGCCACGGTTGCGCCGTCAGCCAGCCGAGCGTTGCGTTGGCCAGCTTGCGCGACGGCAGGCCGTTGCGCGCCGTCGCCGCGGCCAGGAAGTGCTGCGCCAGCAGCGGCACGTCGTCGCTGCGCTCGCGCAGCGACGGCAGATGGATGCGCACGACGTGCAGCCGGTAGTAGAGATCCTCGCGGAACGTCTTCGCGGCGACCATCTGCTCGAGGTCCTGGTTGGTGGCGGCGAGCATGCGCACGTCGACCGGCACCTGCGTGCTGCTGCCGAGGCGCTGCACCGTGCGCTCCTGCAGCGCGCGCAGCAGCTTCGCCTGCATCGGCAGCGGCATGTCGCCGACCTCGTCGAGGAACAGCGTGCCGCCGTTGGCCTGTTCGAAGGCACCCGCGCGCGCGCTGGCGGCGCCGGTGAAGGCGCCCTTCTCGTGCCCGAACAGTTCGCTCTCGACCAGGTCCGCCGGGATCGCCGCGCAGTTCAGCGCCAGGAACGGCCCGTCGGCGCGCCGGCTCTGCGTGTGCACCTGGCGGGCGACCAGTTCCTTGCCGGTGCCGTTCTCGCCGGTGATCAGCACGGCGACGTCGGTGGGGGCGACCTTGGCGATCGTCGTGCGCACCGCTGCGATGGGCGGACTCTGGCCGAGCAGTGCGTGCTCGGCGGCCAGCGACGCGCGCAGCCGTTCGTTCTCGTGCAGCAGCTGGGCGGCGCGCAGCGCGTTCTTAAGCGACAGCAGCAGGCGGTCGTTGGCGAACGGCTTCTGCAGGAAGTCGTAGGCGCCGCTGCGCACCGCCAGCACCGCCGTGTCGAGGTCGCCGTGGCCGCTGATCATCACCACCGGCAGTTCCGGCCGGGCCGCCTTGATGCGCTGCAGCACTTCGAGCCCGTCGAGGCCCGGCAGCTTGACGTCGAGCAGCACCAGGTCGACGTCGGGTGCTGCGGCCAGCTCGACCGCGGTCGGGCCATCGGCGGCTTCGCGGGTGCGAAAGCCGTCGTAGCCGAGCTGGAACGCCAGTTCTTCGCGCACCGCGCGGTGGTCGTCGACGATCAGGATGGTGGCGGGGGCGCTGGCCATGGGCGCGCCCGGTATAGCGGTCGGCGGAGGGGTGTCCCAGGCAGCAGTTCGCGGGCGGCTCCACCGCCCGGCGCCTGCTGCGGCCGTGGCTTCGCAGGAAACTCGAGCGTGCATCGAGGCGGTGGCATCGGCGGGTCTGGCACCGCCGCCCGCACGTCTGCGCGGTGGCTCCGACCTCGTCGCGGGGTCGGGGTATCCTCCCTCGGCACGTACTCGGTGCCGCGGCGTCTACTTGACGACCACGCAACGGAACATAGCATTCGACAGCCCTTTCCAGCCCGCGACGCTGGACCGGGGTTCCGGCGCCTGATCGTCCGACCGCCCGCGGCGCCCACCCCAGAGAGCCCTCTCAGACCCCTACGCATTCCGATTCTCAAGGAGTCCCGTTTCATGGCCCGCTCGTTCTCCCAGTTCCTTCTCGCGGTGGCCGTCGCCGCGGTCGTCGGTGGCTCGGCCCTCGCCCAGGACACCCCGCTGAAGGAAGCGGTTACTCTGCTGCGGCTGAACAAGCCGGCCGACGCTCTCGCGAAGCTCAACGAGATCCTCACCAGCGACCCGTCGAACGCGCAGGCGCTCGAGCTCTACCGCTCGGTGTCGCAGGACGAGTGGTTCATGCTGATGACGCAGAAGGGCGAAGTGCAGCAGATCGCGCAGACGCTGCTCGATCGCGCCCGCATCGACATGAAGGCGCGCTCGCGTGACGAAGCCGCGATCGCAGCGCTGGTCGCGACGGCGACGACCAAGGACAGCGACTACGGTGCGCGCCGCAAGGCGCTCAACTCGCTGATCAACGAGCACGGCGAATTCGCGGTGCCGGCGCTGGTCGAGAAGCTCGGCAACGCGGACGACGCCGAGGGCCAGGTGCTGGCGATCTCGGCGTTGGTCGAACTGCGCACGATCGCCGTGGTGCCGTTGCTCGAAGCCCTGAAGAGCGGCAACGAGCGCATGGTGCAGAACGTTGCCGCCGCGCTCTACCACATCGACGACGACCGCGCGCTGCCGCTGATGTCGCACCTGGCCACGGACGAGCGCCTGCCGGTGCGCGAAGTCGCCAAGAAGTACATCGCCAAGAAGGGCGTGCAGGCCGGCCAGGCAGTGCCGATGCTGCTGGCGCAGTCGCAGACCTACCTGAAGGGCATCGTGCCCCCGGGCGCCTACAGCGAAGTGATCTGGAGCTGGAACGGCGAGAAGCTGGTCGCCAACGACGTCCCGTCGCTGCTGTATCCGTGCGAGCTGGCGAAGTCGGTCGCCGGCGACGCCGTGCGCATCGCTCCCGGTGACGCCGCCGCCCGCAGCGCGCTGGCCCAGGCCAACCTGGCGCAGGCCAACCTGATCGAGACCTCGATCCAGAAGGGCGAAGAGTCGCTGAAGCCGATGGAGGCCATGGGCGCCGAGCTGCGCATCACCGCGCTTGCCACCGGCTTGGAGTCGCTGCGCAGCGCGCTGCGCACCGGCCTCGAGCAGCAGATGGCGCCGGTGGCGATCGGCGCGATCCACGCGCTGCAGATCGCCGAGACGCGCGAGTCGATGAACGACAGCCCGTTGAAGGACGCGCTGGCCAGCCAGGACAAGCGCGTGCGCTACGCGGCGGCCGAAGCGCTGGTCGCGGCCAGCGGCGGCACCGCGATGCCGGATTCGGATCGCGTCGTCGCCGTGCTCGGCGAAGCCGTGACCGAACAGGCCGTTCGCGTCGTGCAGGTGATCGGCCCCGAGTCGACGACCAAGGCCGCCGTCGAGGCGACCAACAAGGTTCGCGGCTACGCGGTCGAAGCCAGCGCCGATGCCCGCAGCGGCATGCGCAAGCTGCTGATCAACCCGAACGTCGACGTCATCGTCGTCAACGAGGCCCTGCCGGACGACCTGCCGCAGAACATCATCGGCAACGTCAAGAAGGACCCGCGCCTCGCCTCGGCCAAGATCCTGGTCCTGACCCAGGACGAGGAGAAGGCCAAGGAGCGCTTCGGTGACCAGGTCGGCTACATCAAGGGCCCGTTGACCGGTGAGGCGCTGGTCGCCGAGGTCAACAAGGCGATGGAAGGCGTGGTCGACGCGGCCGCGCTGCGCGCGGAAGCGTTCGCCGCCAACGCCAGCGTGGCGCTGGCTGCGGTCGCCGCGAACAGCAACGGCGCGATCGCGCCGGTCGTCGCCAACGTCGCCGCCCAGCTCGGCCGCGCGGACGCGGTGTCGGTGCCGGCCGCGAAGGCGCTCGGCCACGGCGGTGGCGCCGGCGAGCTGCCGGCGCTGTCGACGGCCCTCGGTGGGGCCGGCAGCGTCGAGCTGAAGAAGGCGGTTGCCGAAGCGATCGGCAACATCTGCCGCCGCCTGGGCAACTGCCCGGACGACATCGCCACGGCGCTGGCCACGGCGCTGGACGGCGCGACGGACGTCGGGCTGCGCACGACCATCGGTGTCGCACTGAGCAAGTGCGCGCTGTCGCCGGCGAAGTACTCGGAGCTGCTGAAGAAGCTGAACCGCATCGCCGCGCCGGCCGCGGCCGCGGCTCCCGCCAGCGAGGGCTGATTCGCCAAGCTCGATGAGCTGGGCTCAGGCGGCGCTTGCTGCCCGACCGGACTTGGGGCGGCGGCACGGTGGCGGGCGCCGGCGGGTTTT
>JBILEY010000086.1:0-15436 GCA_044351865.1 Planctomycetota bacterium
TCGATCACGCCGCCGGCGTCCTGCAGGCGGTGCCGACCGATCGCGTCGTAGCGCTCGAGCGCGAAGCCGAGCGCGTCCATGCGCACGTGGCAGCCGGCACACGTCGCCTTGCTGCGGTGCTGCGCCAACTGCTCGCGGAAGCTGCGCGCGCTGTCGACCTTGCCCTCTTCGGCCAGCGAGTCGTTGCCGGGCGGCGGCGGCGGCGGCGCCTGCCCGAGCAGGTTCTCGAGGATCCACTTGCCGCGCTTCACCGGCGACGTGCGCGTCGGGTTGCTGGTGACGGCGAGCACGCTGCCGTGGCCGAGCACACCGCCGCGCTCGCGCATCGCGTCGGGCAACGCCACGCGCACGAAGCCGTCGCCGTCGTCGTCGCGCGCCGTGTCGATCGCCGGCAGGCCGTAGAACGCGGCGAGGCGCGGATCGACGAACGTGAAGTCGGCGTCGAGCAGCGTGCGCACGTCGAGCCCGTCGCGCAGCACGGTGCGGAACAGCAGCTCGGTCTCGCGCCGCAGCGACTGCCGCAGGCCGTCGTCGAAGCCCGGGAAGCGCGCCGGATCCGGCGTGCGATCGCCGAGCGCGCGCAGCTCGAGCCACTGCGCGCCGAAGTCGGTGGCGAGCGCGTCGGCGCGCGGATCCGCGAGCATGCGTTCGACCTGCGCCGTCAGCACCTTCGCGTCGCTCAGCTTGCCGTCGCGTCCGAGCTTCGCCAGCGCCTCGTCCGGCGTGCTCGCCCACAGCAGGAACGACAGCCGCGTCGCCAGCGCGCCCCCGGACAGCGTCTGCACGTTCTCGGTGGCCGACGGCCGCGCGCTCTCGAAGCGGAACAGGAAGTTCGGCGACACCAGGGCCGCCTGCACGACGAAGCGCGCCGCCCGCACCGGGGAGCCGCTGGCGTCGAGTTCCTGCCGCGCGGCCCGAACCACCTTGGCGACCTCGTCGTCGCCGACCGGCCGCCGCCACGCCCGCGCCAGCACCGCCTTGGCCAGCGCCTGCAGCCGCGCTGGCGGTTCGCCGCGCCCGGCGAACGCCTCGTGCACCCACTGCTGCGAAGACGGCACGACGCGCGCATCGGTCGGCCCTTCGACCTCGAGCCAGTCGACGTGCAGGTTGCGGTCGCGGCGCTTCGGATCGGGGTTGTCGGGGTCGTAGAAGTCGTTGGCGAACACCAGTTCGAAGCGGCGCTCGCCGCCGGCGAGCGGCGTCCGCACGACGTACTCCTGCATCGCGCGCTGCCCGACCTCGAACGTCGTCAGCTCGCGGCCGTCGACGAACAGCGGCATGCGCGCCGGTTCGTCGCCCGCCTGGTCGGCGCCAGCGAGGATGCGCAGCGTGTAGACACCGTCGCGCGGCAGCCGCACCACCTGCTCGACGGTGGCACGCGACACCAGCACCAGATGGTCGCCGACGTGCACGGCACCAGGATTGACGACCGCGCGCATCGCTTCCCCGGGCAGGCGGCGCTTCGTCGGCCGCTTCGGATCCTCGAGATCGAACACCGCCGCCGCGACCTCGGCACTGGCGTTCAGGTAGTGCTCGAGGTGCAGCGTCGAGAACGTCAGCGCGTCGCCGATCGAGTCGAAGCCGTAGCCGAGGTCGTCGGCCGGGAAGCCCGCGGTCGCGACGCGCACGCCGAACAGATCGCGCACGCAGTTCTCCCACTGCGCGCGGCTGAGGCGGCGCACGGTGACGCGGCCGGGATCGACCGGCAGCTTCGGGACCTCGACCCGCAGGTGCGCGTCGACGGCCTGCACGAACGACGCGGCGGCGGCGGCGGCCGGCCGCTCGGCGTCCGGCGGCGGCATCTCGCCGCTGCGCACACGATCGCGCAACCGCGCCCAGCGCCACGCCGCGTCGGTGGCGTTCGCCGCCGGCTGCCCGAGGTCGAGCTTGCCCTTCACGGTGTCGCCACCGTGGCAATCGACGCAGTGGGCCTGGACGAACTGCTCGGCCTGGGCGAGGCCCTGGGCGAGCGCGGCCGGCGAGGCGACGGCGACGAGCACGAACGGGTGCAGCGGACGCAGCAGCATGGGGACAACAGCGTAGCCGCGATCGTGCGGTGATGACGAGGTGATGACACACACCGGTGAAAGCGCGCCTAGGGTCCGCGCATTCGCATCGCAAACCCCACTCCCACGAGAACCCCGAACATGCGCTCGATCCTCGTTCCGTCGCTGTTGTGCGCCCTCGGCGCCGCCGTCTCCGCCCAGACCTACACGGCCATGCCGGCCAACTCGAACCTCGGCTTCGAGCTCTCCGGCTTCTCGCTGGTGCCGTTCATGCAGCCGAACGCGCGCGTGCAGGCCTTCTACGACTTCGCCGAGACCGGCAATCCGCTGTTCACGGCCGACCAGTTGTCGCTGCGATTCGACGGCCCGATCCCGCAGGTCGGTGCGCCGGGCCCGTTCTCGATCACCCGCTTCCAGATCCGCGTCGGCGTCTCGAACGTGGCGGCGCCGACCGCGCAGTTCGCCGCCAACCTGACCCAGCCGCTGACGACCGTCTTCGACGCGCCGATCAGCTATCTGCCCGATCCGGGCTCGGCGTCGCCCCACCCGTGGGGCGGCACCAACGACACACTGACGTTCAACTTCACCGCGCCGGTCACGATCGCGATGGCGCCCGGGAACTGGCTGGTGGTCGAGATGGTGATGGAGGGCAACGACATCGCCAGCTTCGGCTTCTCGCACGCGATCGTCGACGGCAACAGTGCTTCCGGCGGGCTCGCCAACGGCACCGCCGCTGCCTTCGGCACCGGCTGCAGCGCCAGCGTCGGCGCACCGGCCGCGACCTGCACGACCAGTGGCCTCTACGGCCCGGGCGGCGCCCACGTCCTCACCGGGCAGAACCTCGGCGCCAACACGATCGGCGTGGCGGCCTTCGGCTTCACCAGCTTCCCGGTCGGCACCACGCTGCCGGGCACGAACTGCGGCTTGCTGGTCGATCCGCAGCTGCTGGTGCCGTTCCTGACCGACGCCGCCGGCGCGGTCGGTGGCACGACGCTGGCGTTGTCGTTTCCCGCGGACCCGGTGTTCAACGGCGGCGTGCTCTACGAGCAGCTGGCTTCGCTGGTGCCGACGGCCAACCCGTTCGGCATCGTGACCAGCAATGCGCAGACGGTGACGCTCGGCAGCTGGACCACGCCGACGCGCGGCTTCTACACGGTGTCGCACGACTCCAACGCCAACGCGGCGTTCGCGAACGCCGTCCGGCCCTTCGGCTTCGCCGTCCGCTTCCGTACGCTCTGAGGCGTGCCGCGCTCGTCGACGTCCCTGCTGTTCGGTTCGATCCTGGTGCTGTCGTTCGCCCTGGTGGTGTGGTGGACGACGTTCCAGGTGCAGGCGAGCCACGAACTCGCCGCCGCCGGCGCGCACCTGAGCGCCGGCGACGTCGACGGCGCCGCGCAGGCGCTCGGCGCGCCCAACGCCGCCGCCTTGGCGGACCTCGCCAGCCGGCGCCGCACGATGTTCGCCAGCGAAGGCGCGTTCTTCGCCATCGTGCTGCTCGGCCTCGGCTGGCTCTACGTCGCGCTGGTGCGCCGCGAGCGGCGCCTGCGCGCCGGCCAGGACCGGTTCCTGGCGGCGGCGACGCACGAACTGAAGACGCCGCTGGCGACGATCACGCTGCTGCTCGAGTCGCTGCGCAGCGACCGCGTGCCCGCCGAGAAGCGCGCGCGCTACCTCGGCAACGGCCTGCTCGAGGCCGAACGGCTCGGCCGCGGCCTCGACAACGTGCTGACCGCCGCTGGCCTGCGCACGGCGCCGCGCCGCACGCGACCGCAACCGGGGGATCTCGCCGCCGACGTCGCCGAAGCGATCGCAGCGCTCGAGCCGCGCGCGCAGGCGGCCGACATCGCGATCGCCGTCGACGCGCCGACCTCGCTGCCGTGCGTGCGCGACGGTGCTGCGATCCAGCTGGTGCTGCGCAACCTGCTCGACAACGCCGTCAAGTACAGCGCGCCGGGCAACACGGTGCGCATCCAGCTGGCGGCCGACGGCGAGCGCGCCCGCATCGAGGTGCACGACCAGGGCCGCGGCATGGACCCCGACGAGCTGGCGCACGCGTTCGACGCGTTCTGGCGCGGCAGCGACACCGCCAGCGGTGGCACCGGCCTCGGCCTGCATCTCGTGCGCGAACTGGTCCTCGCCCACAGCGGCAGCGTGCATGCTGCCAGCGCCGGCCGCGATCGCGGCAGCGTGTTCACCGTCCTGTTGCCCCTGCGGAGTGCTGCATGAGCCGTTGGATCCTGGTCGCCGAAGACGAACGCGCCCTCGGCGAGATGGTGTGCGACAACCTGACGCTCGAGTCGTACCACGCCGAACACGTGTTCACCGGCCCGCGGGCGCTGGAGCGCATGAAGAAGGGCGGCATCGACCTGCTGATCCTCGACGTCATGCTGCCCGGCATGGACGGCTTCGAGGTGCTGCGCCAACTGCGCGCCGCCGGCGACCACACGCCGGTGCTGATCCTCAGCGCGCGCGCCGCCGACCAGGACCGCATCCGCGGCCTCGAGTTGCAGGCCGACGACTACCTGACCAAGCCGTTCAACCTGCGCGAACTGCTGCTGCGCGTCGACGCGCTGCTGCGGCGCCGCCCGGCGCCGACGGCCGGCAGCGACACGATCGCCTTCGGCGGCAACCGCGTCGACTTCCGGGCGATGACGGCGCACTGCCACGACGGCCAGGAGGTCGACCTGACGACCACGGAGACCAAGCTGCTGAAGCTGCTCGCCGGCCACCTCGGCACCGTCGTCGCACGGCGCACCGTCGTCGAGCACCTGTTCGGCAGCTCGGCGGCGACCACCGTGCGCACGCTCGACAACGTCGTTCTGCGGCTGCGCAAGCTGCTCGAGGTCGACCCGGCGAACCCGCGCCACCTGCACACCGTCCGCGGCATCGGCTTCCGGCTCGACGGCTGAGGCAATCGCGAATCGGGACGGCAGGCTCCCGACCTTCGCACCTGGCCGTGAGGGAAACGGTCAGCGATCGGCCACAATGGCCGCCATGTTCCGCAGCCCATCCCGTCTCCTCCTCCCCCTCCTCGTTCTGGCACCGCTCGCCGCGCAGGAAATCGACCTGCGAACCACCGCCAAGAAGGGCGGTTCGGTCTGGCTGGTCGTCGAACAGACCCTGGTGCGGTCGTTCGAGGCGATGGGGCAGGAAGTGGAGCTCACGCAATCGAGCACCAGGGTTCAGCACCTCACCGTCGACGACGTCGACGACAAGGGGAACCTGACGGTGACCGTCGCGATCGCGCGCATCTTCGGCAAGCTCAGCGGCGCGGGCGAAGAGGTCACGTTCGACTCCCAAGGAGCAGCCGAGGCGGCGGAGGACGACGAAGCGGCCGGCATGATGGCCGCGGCCATCAAGGGCATGCAGGCTGGCGCCGGCAAGTCGTTCAAGGCCAAGGTCAGCCCGTACGGCCGCGTGCTCGAGTTGGTCGACACGAAGGCGATCCTGGAGAACACCGAAGACTCGCCCGGGCTCGACGAGTCGCAGCTGAAGCAGATGGTCGAAGGTGCCTTCGGCCGGCTCCCCGAGAAGCCGACCGCCAAGGGTGGCAAGTGGCCCCACGCCGACGGTAGCCGCGGCGGTCGCATGCCGACCAAGCTCGTCGCCGAGCTGACGCTGAGCCAGGTCGACGACGAGACGTTCGAGATCGAGGCTGCGGGCAAGATCGAGAAGGCGGACATGGCGGCAGCGAGCGACGACGACAGCCCCACGACCAAGGCCGCCAGGTCGATGAAGGTCGAGAACGGCAAGGCGTCCGGCAAGCAGAAGATCTCGCGCAAGGATGGCTTCCTGCTCGAGGCTCGACTCGACTCGTCGATGGACTCCGAGATGAACGTGATGGGCAACAACCTGCCGATGTCTATCAAGAGCACGAGCACGACGAAGCGCGGCACCGAGGCGGATGCGAAGCCCGCGAAGAAGGCGGCGCCGAAGGCCGAAGAGCCGAAGAAGTCCGAAGGCCACGAGTGAGCGCCGCGGCCGGCGTTCATCGCCGGCGATAGACGAACCGGCGCTCGCCCTGGCGCAGGTCGAGCATGCCGGAGAACGACGCGGCAAGTTCGAAGCCACCGAGTTCGGCGAGCTGGGCCGGCGACAGTGGCTCGCGCAAGGACACCACGAACGGCACGTCGGCGCCGTTCGTCGCCAGTTCGCCACGCGGCACCTTGCGCACGGCATCGCGCGGCGGCCGCGCATAGTAGAAGCCGCCGAGCGTGGTCGCGTCGCCGTCGACGACGACGAGCGCGCCACGCCAGTCCGGCTGCTCGCGCAGCCAGTTC
This sequence comes from Planctomycetota bacterium, assembly GCA_044351865.1. GTDB lineage: Bacteria > Planctomycetota > UBA1135 > UBA1135 > UBA2386 > UBA2386. Next base: position 6,287 of record JBILEY010000086.1, read on the forward strand.
GCCAGGCGCACGGCGCCGGCGTTGCCGAACCAGAACGACGCCAGCGTCCACCAGCCGAGATGCACGGCCATCAGCAGCGCCGTGTGCCAGCGCGCCGCCCGCCCCACCGCAGCCGGCAGCCCAGCGAGCATCACGGCAAGCAGCAGCGCCAGCGCCGGGTACTCGAAGCGCAGCGCCTTGCGCGTGATGAAGCTGTGGGCGCCGATGTGCAGCAGTCCGCCGACCAGCGCCGCCGGGAACACGGCTGTGCCAGCGCGGAGCCGCGCGATCGCCGCGCGCCACAGCGACGGCCACGGCAACAGCGCCAGCACCGGCACGCAGCCGGCATAGACGTAGAACAGCAGCGGCTGGCCGCGCCACGCGTTCGCCGCGTCGTTGTCGCCGAGGTTGCTGGCGAAGTAGCGCCACAGCGAACCGAGGAACACGCCGTGCACGGCGAGGTCGCTGAGCCCCTGCGTCAGGATGCCCGGCAGGCAACCGAGCGCGAACCACGCAGCGGCACCCCATCGTCGCTGCCACAGCAGCACGCCGAAGAACGCCGGCCCGAACAGCGCATCCTGGAAGCGCCCGGCGAACGCGAAGCCGAGGCACAGCCCGGCGAACGCCGGGAACGGCCCCGGCCCGGTGACGGCGAGCCCGGCGGTGATCGCCAGCGTCGCGGCGAACGACGGCCCCGACGGCTGCACGCCGACGACGAGCAACCCGGCGGCGGCGAACAGCAGCAGCGGCAGGCGCGGCGAGGCGACGGGACGCCAGCGCACGATCGCCAGCCAGAACACGGCCAGTGGCAGCAACGAGAACCCCGCGTGCACGGCCCGCACCGCGCGCATCGTCGCCATCGGTTCGCCGAGGCCGAGCGCAGCGAGCCCGCGGAACACCCACGACAGCAGCCACGGATAGACCCAGCTGCGCATGCCGTCGCGATACTCCCATGGCTCGTGCCAGGCACCGCCGCTGGCGAGATGCCACGCCGGGTCGACGTATTGGAACTGCTGGTCCGGGAAGTCGAAGCCGTTCGCGCAGAGGACTGCCGGCAAACGCAACAGCAGCCCGAGCCCGAGGTAGGCGGCGAGCGACCACGGGGAGCCTGCGTGCAGGGCCCGCATCCATCGCGCGTTCGTCACCGGGGCATCGTGACGCCGGGCCGCTGCCGATGGAATGGTGGCCCGCGGGCCCATCGCGCGAGCACCCGCTCCGCGTAGGATCTTCGCCCCGATTTCCCCTCCGACTCCGATGCCCGATCGCGAAACGCTCCACGTCGCCGAATTCCACGGCGACGGCATCTCCTCCGAACTGTCCGCCAGCGTGCACGAGCTGGCCAAGGCGCTGCCGATCTCGGTGCAGTTCCACCCGGTCGACCTGACGCTCGAGTCGCGGCGCAAGAACGCGAACGCTTGCTACGACGCCGCGATGGACGCCTTCCGCACGCACAAGGTCGCGCTGAAGCACCCGACCGTGACCGAGAAGGAGAGCCCGAACAAGGTGCTGCGCGAGCGCAGCAACTTCTCGGTGATCCACCGGCCGGTCGCCACGCTGCCCGGCGTCAAGACGCGCCACGACGGCAAGATCGACCTGCACATCGTCCGCATCGCCGTCGGCGGCACCTACGAGGACCCGGGTCGCCGCATCGGCGACGACGTCGCCGTGTCGATCCGCGTCATCGAACGCCGGCCGTCGCGCGAAGCCGCGCTCTACGCGTTCCGGCTGGCGCGCCGCCTGTCGAGCGGCGTCTGCAGCACCAGCAAGTACACGATCCAACGCGCCACCGACGGCCTGTTCGAGGAGGTCGTGCAGAACGTCGCCCGCGACTTCCCCGAGGTGCCGCACCATTGCGAGCTGTTCGACTCGCTGCTCTACAAGCTGATCCTGAAGCCCGAGGCCTATCGGGTCATCGTCACGCCGAACGAATACGGCGACTTCCTGTCGGACATGGCCTGCGGGATGATCGGCAGCCTCGGCCTCGGCGCGAGCGCCAACTACTCGTTCGACGAACGCGGTGACGTCGCGCTGGCGATGTTCGATCCGGCGGGCGGCACCGCGCCGGACATCGCCGGCAAGGGCGTGTGCAATCCGTCGGCGTCGCTGCTCGCGTTCGCGATGCTGCTGACGCACTCGGGGTTCCGCGGCCTTGGCTCCGTCGTCGACGACGCGGTGCGCGGTGCGATCGCCGCCGGCGAATCGACGCGCGACCTGGGCGGCAAACTGAACACCGCGGAGTTCACCGCGGCGGTCTGCAAGCGACTGACGGTTCGCAGCTGACCGCGCGCTCGACTAGCTGCGCGGGCGGAACAGCCGATCGGCGAACCTGCTGGTCTTGTGCTTCTCGGCGACCTTGCGCGTGAGGCGCATCGCCTCGGCGACCGGAATGATCACGGCGCCCTCGGGCACCGGCAGCCAGATGGCTTGATCCTCGTTGCCGGTCACCAGCTTGTCGAACTCGTCGGCCGTGCCGGCGGCCGCGAGGCGCTCGAGCAGGCGCATGTCGACCAGCGCCGAACCGGCCGCCGCGAACTGCTTGACGCGGCCGAGCAGGTCGTCGGTGCTGACTTCGAACAGGTCGGCGAGCGCGACCAGATCTTCGCCGGTCGGAAAGCGACTTCCGCTCTCCCAGCGCGACACCGCCGACTCGTGGCAGCCCAGACGTTTGGCGACGTGGTCCTGGGTGAACCCGCGACGGGCGCGCAGCTCGCGCAGCCGGGCCGCGAGATGCATGGCCAGCGGGCGAGGGGCAGCGATTTCTTCTGGTTGTTCCGTCACGTGGGCTCGGCGCGTGGGTCGCTTGGCTCTACGCAGGTATCTTCGCAAGTGGCCAGTCCTTGCGAAAGTCGCCCATGGCACGGGCAGGTCGCATGCGCCCCCGGCACGACGCACGGCTGGGCCATCGATAGACTTGCCATTCTGGAAACTTGACGATTCGTCATGTAGAGGCGGACCTAGCCATGACTGAACGTCAAGTTTCCAGCCCGGGGCAGACCAACCTGGCCACCGACGAGCTTCTCCCCATCGCATACCGGTCCGCCGCGCGCGTCTTGCGGCGGCGCCTGCTGGTCGAGGAGGCCGGCGAACGCGCCGTGCACCTGCTGCTGCTGGCGACCCTGCAAGGCACCGGCCCCGAGCACCCGAAGGCCTGGGTGCGCCGCGTCGCCTACCGCAGCGCCTGCGCGCTGCTGCGTTCGGACTGGTCGCGAACCCGCTCGGTCGACCTCGACGAAATGGACGCCAACCAGGCGCCGTACCGCGAACCCAGGCCCGGCGTCGACTTCGTGCGCGAACAGCTCGGCGACCACCTGGACCCGCACCTGAAGCCGGTGCTGCAGGCAGCCGTCACCTGCAACGGCACCCGCGCCGCAGCCCGCAGCTGCGGCCTGGCGCCGCGCGACTTCCGCCGGCGGCTCGACACGATCTCGCGCCGCGCGCGGGCGATGCTGCAGCACGGTTCGCCGGTCGACCCGTTCGCCGACGACGCGATGGTGCAGTTCGCCTTGGCACCGTGAACGAAGCGGCTGGCTTCTCGGCCGGGCTCTGGCAACCGGCCGCGCATCACGCCATCGTCGCGATCCGAGAACCGACGATGCCGACGCCCGTGCTCCCGATCGTGGCTGCGCTGCTCACTGCGGCGACTGCCGTCTCCTACCTGCCGCAGGACCCGCCGGGCTACCGCGACACGCCGCGCCTGCCGGACGGCTGGCGCGTGCACGACGCCGATCGCCCGCGCCCGCCGGTGGTGACGCCGCCGCCCGCGGGCGAGCCGGTGCCGGCCCCGAGCGACGCGATCGTGCTGTTCGACGGCAAGTCGCTCGCTGCGTTCCGCGGCAACGGTGGCGCTGCGAAGTGGCAGCTGCAGGACGGCGCCATGGTCGTGAACGGCACCGGCGACATCGAGACCGTGGCCGAGTTCGGCGACTGCCAGCTGCACGTCGAGTGGAGCGCACCGTCGCCGGCGAAAGGCGACTCGCAGGGCCGCGGCAACAGCGGTGTGTTCTTCTTCGGGCGCTACGAGATCCAGGTGCTCGACTCGTTCGAGAACGCGACCTACGCCGACGGCCAGGCCGGGGCGCTCTACGGGCAGAAGCCGCCGCTGGTGAACGCGAGCCGCAAGCCGGGCGAGTGGCAGACGTACGACATCTACTTCCGCGCGCCCCGCTTCGGCGCCGACGGCGCGGTGCAGCAACCGGCGCGAGTCACCGTCGTGCACAACGGCATCGTCGTGCAGCTCGACGAAGCGCTGCTCGGTGCCACCGCGCACCGTGCGGTCGCCAAGTACGAACGCCACGGCGACAAGGGCCCGATCCGTCTGCAGGACCACGGCGATCCGGTGCGCTTCCGCAACCTCTGGGTGCGCCCGCTGCAGCTCGAACGGCCGGCGGCGCCGCCCGCCGCGAAGTAACCGCGGCGGCTCGCGGTCCCTTGGCTCAGCGCGTGCCGGTGAACTGACCGAGCACGCTGTGGTCGTGCTTCAGGCCCGCCGCGTCGGCGTCGGTCAAGCGCGTCGCCGTCGTGCCGTTCCACACGAACAGGTCGGCGTTGGTGTTGCCGCTGACCACGCGCGTGAACAGGATCGTGGCGTCGAGGGTCTTCGCCTGGAACACGTCGTTGCCGGCCGTGTCGCTGATCGTCACCGACGTCGTGCCCGACGCGTCCCACATCGCCAGGTCGCTCTGGCTGCTGACCGTCTGGCGGTAGACGAAGTCGCCGGTGTCGAGGCCGTTGCCCTCGAACACCAGGCCGGTGCCCGTGATCGGCGTGCCCCAGGTGCCGGCGGAGACGTCGAACAGCGCCAGCGCCCCACCGTCGGCGCGTTGCCCGACGACGTCACCGTTCGTCAGCACGCCGAGCGTCGTCGACGTCGACCCACCCGCGGCCCACGTCGCCGTCGCCGGCGACGCGACCATCGACACCGCCAGGATGCTGGACGTCGTGCCACTCGGGCGGAGGAAGGCCCAGCCGGTCGTGCCATCGCTGCTGACCCCGAGGATGTTCGACAGATCGCTGCTGTCGCGCAGGGTGGCGCCGGTGGCCGTGTCGAGGTCGTAGAAGAAGGCGTCGCTCTCGGTCGTGTTGCCGAAGGCGTTGCTCTGGAAGGCGACCTCGTTGCCCGCACCGACGGCGACGACGGTGTTCCAGGCCGAAGCGCTTACGGCAGCCCCGAGATCGACCGAAGTGCCGTTCGCCGGGTTCCAGGCCCAGACGGCACGGGTCACCGAACCTTCGGCGGTGAACACGACCTTGCTGTCGGTCGCGACGCCGGCGAGCACCTTGTTCAGCGACGCCAGCGCACTCTGGTCGGCGCCGACCTCGACCAGGCCCGTGCTGACCTTGTAGTAGAACAGGTCCTGCTCGCCCGACGCGCCGACGCGCGAGAACAGCACACCGCCGTTCGGCAGCGCCTGCAGCAACTGTTCGTCGGTCGTGGCCTCACCGACGGCGAAGCTCTCGTCGGCCGCCGGATCGTAGGCGAAGATGTCCGCCTGGCCGTTGACCGAGACCTCGTAGAACACGAGGTCCGCCGAGTTGACGAGCGCGGTGACCGTCGACAGGCCCGCGGTGGACAGCACACGGCGCACGCCGGTGGTCGGGTTGTAGACGCCGATCTCGAGCTCGTTGCCGGTGCCGGCGGTGTAGACGATCTTGCCGTCGCTGGTCTTGGCGCGGTAGGTCGCCGCCCCGCCGGCAGCCGCCGCCACGCGCGCATTGGTGCGCTTCAGCGGGTCGAACACCCACAGCTGGTCGCCGGTGCCGGCGGCGAGCTGGTAGGCGAGGCGGCCGTCGGCCAGAGCGCCACCGATGCTCGGCGTCGACGTGGCGCCGGCGACGCGCACGATCGCGTTCGTGCGCGTGTCGAGCAGCAGCAGGCCGCGGCTGTCCTCGCGCACGACGGCGAAGTGGCCCTGCGTCACGCGCACCGGGATCGTGCCGGTCGACGTCTTCTCGCCGTCGGTCACCGAGAACCCGACCTCGTACTCACCCATCGTGTCGAACGTGTTCGAGTAGATGCTGCCCGCGAACGATCCGCCGCCCGACGTCACCGTGTAGGTCAGCGTCGAACCTTCGCGATCGCTCAGATAGTCGTTGAGCTGCAGCGTGAACGCGCTGGCGCCCGTGGTCGCCTGTTGCGGAATCTCGCTGACGCGCGGCGAGGCATTGCTGACGTTGCTGCCGCCGCCGCAGCCCGCGAGCGACGCGGCGACGGCGAGGAGCAGGAGCGAAGAAGGCGACGGACGTGAAACCATGGTGGGCGTCTCTCTCGTGGCGATGCAGGTGCGGTTTGCGACACCCGCGCATCGGCAAGCCCCGCGGCGGGACTGATGGCGGCGGGCAGGATCCGGTGGCACCGGGGTCCCGACGCAGTTCAGCCCGCTTCGCCCGTTCCGTCCGCCGGCAGCTCGAGCCGGCCCCTGGCCAGCCACGAACGCACGCGCAGCAGCTCGGCGTGGTCCGGCCGGTGCACGTGCATCGGCACCCGCTGCACGGTGTCCGGGTCGCCCCACGGCGGCGCCGGCTCGGCCGCGGCGAGGTCGGCGAGCACCCGCACCGGGGCGGCGACGAACGTGCGCTCGGGGGCGCCGTACTCGTGCCAGTACTCGCCCAGCCGTTCGTTGGTCTCGGCCAGCAGGCGCTTCCAGTTCTGCAGCCGCAACCGCGCGCCGTAGCGCGAGCGGCCCTTGGTCTTCGCGTGCAGCGACTGCGCCTTGCCGTGCCCGCGGACCACGTAGCGCCGCGCCGCCTTGTGGTGCAGCAGGTCGTCGCCGTCCCAGTAGCCGACGGCCATCGCCCCGGCCCGCAGCAGCAACAGCACCGAACGCTCGCTCGGCCCCGGCAGCCGCTGCAGATAGTCGCACAGCCGTTCGCCCGGCTGCACGCGCGGCGCCAGCAGCGGCACCCGCAGCAGCGCCCCCGGTTCGCCGCGAAACACCTGCGCCCGCCGATCCGTGGCCGCGCGCGGCCAACGCAGCAGGAACGCTTCGACCTGCTCGCCGAGGTCGGCGAGGTCGAAACGCACGGCGCGCCCGGACGGAGGAAGGTGGTCGCTCACGATCGCAACGGCGGTCCAGCATCGCCGAACGCCACGCCTCCGGCACGCCGAACTTCGATGCAGCCCGGCTGCCGATTAGGCTCCGGTTCCCTCGTGCGCCTCACGCTCGTCGTCCACCAGTTCCCGCCGCACTTCTTCACCGGCACCGAGTCGTACGCACTCGCGGTCGGCAAGGAGCTACAGCGGCGTGGCCACGACGTCGACGTGTTCTCCCTCGACCCGCGGCACCACGAAGAGGACCGCCTGTGGCGCGAGTCGCGCGAGGTCGTGCAGGGCCTGCCGGTGTGCCGCGCGACGTTCTGGTGGCAGCTCGGGCGCGACTGGCAGCGCATGGACTACCGGCACCCGATGATGGCGGAACGCTTCGCCGCGCACCTGCGCGAACGGAACAGCGAGGTCGTGCACGCGTTCCATCTGCGCCACGTCGGGGCCGACGTGCTCGACGCCGCGCACCAGCACGGCTCGAAGATCGTCGTCTCGCTGACCGACTTCTGGTTCCTGTGCCCGCGCGTGATCCTGACGCGACCCGACGGCACGCCGTGCGACGGGCCACCCGACGGTGGCCGCGGCTGCCTGCGGTGCCACGCGCCCCAGCTCGCCGACGAACTGGATCGTCACCCCGCCGCCGCCGAACTGCTGGCGCTGCGCGCCACCGCGCACGGCTGCTCGCAGCCGGACCACCATGTGGCGAGCCGCGTCGCGACCTTCCTCGATCGACCGCGTTACCTGCGCGAACACCTGCTCGCCGCCGACGCGGTGATCGCGCCGACACGCTTCCTCGCCGACGTGTTCGTGCAGAACGGGCTGCCGCACGATCGGGTGCACGTGCACGGCTACGGCATCGACACGGCCGCGATCGCCGCCGGCGCAGCCGCCGCGGCACCGGCAGCCCGCCCGCTGACGTTCGGCTTCTTCGGCTCGTTCGCCGAACACAAGGCCCCGCACCTGCTGGTGCAGGCCATGGCGCGCGTGCGCGGCGACTGCCGCGCGGTGCTGCGCGGGCGCGCCAGCGACTTCCCCGACTACTCGGGACCACTGCTCGCCGCCGCCGCGCAAGACCCGCGCATCACCGTGCTGCCGCCATTCGCACGCGACGAGCTGCCGCGCGTGTTCGGCGACATCGACATCCTGGTCGTGCCGAGCCTCTGGCAGGAGAACGCGCCGTTCGTCGTGCTCGAGGCGCGCGCCGCTGGTCTGCCGGTTGTCGCCAGCCGCTTCGGTGGTCTCGCCGAAGTCGTCGCCGACGAAGTCGACGGCGAACTGTTCACGCCGGGCGACGTCACCGATCTGGCTCGCCGCCTGCAACGACTCGTCGACGAACCGCAGCGGAGGCAACGCTACCGCGCGGCCGTGCAGCCACCGAAGACGCTGGCGCGAGCGGTCGACGAGTTCGAGGCGCACTACGCTCGGGCGGCGCGGCGATGAGCGGATCCGGCGACGCGGACCTGCCGTGCCGCGGCCCGTTCGCCCGCGCGCTCGCTGCGACGCTCGCCGCGGCACTGCGCGCGCTGGCGGCCGTGCTCGCGCCGCGCCGTGCCGCGCCACCGACCGCCCCCGTCGCCGGCGACGGGCCGGTGGTGCTGGTGCTGCCGGTGCTGCCCGACCTGTCGCACACGTTCGTCTACCGCGAGGTGCTGGCGCTGCGACGACTGCGGCCCGACTGGCGCATCGTCGTGCTGGCGGACAACCCGAACGCGCCGGTGCACGCCGAAGCCGCCGAGCTGCGCGCCCACGTGCAGTACCTGAGGCGCGACGGCATCGTCGGTGCGGCGTGGCGCGCGTGCCGCTGGCTGCTGACCCGCCGCGGCCGCGAACTGTTCGCGCTCTACCGCGCGCACGGCGACGTCGGCGCCCTGCTCGGCAAGCACCCGCTGCGCGATCCGCGCCATCCCGGCAACGCGTTCCTGCTCGCGGACCAGCTGGCCCCACTGCGGCCGCAACACGTGCACGTCTACGCGTCGACGTGGCCGGCGAACGTCGCCATGGGTGCGGCGACGCTGCTCGGCGTGCCGTTCTCGATCTCGTCGTACGTCGATTTCGAGTTCGCCTACGCGCATGCACTGCTGGCGGCGAAGGTCGCGCGCGCCCGCTTCTTCCGCGTCGTCACCGCCCACTGC
>JBILEY010000618.1:0-2780 GCA_044351865.1 Planctomycetota bacterium
GAGTGCCGGGTTGTTGTCCGGGTCGCCGTCGAGCGGCGCCGAGATCGGGCCCTGCGTCAGCGCGCCGAGGTTGCTGACTTCGCCGCCGGCCAGCGTCGCCGCGCCGATCGCCGAGCTCAGCGTCATCGCGCGGTCGTAGAGCGCCGCCGTGCCGGTGCCGAGCCGCTGGTCGGTGAACCAGCACTGGATCTCGTAGCTGCGCCCCACCTGCAACGTGCCCAGGGTGTCGAGCCGGATCGCGCCCCAGCCGGTCGGGTTGCCGGTGGCCGCGGCGCTGGTCGCGCGCGCCGAGCCGAGCAGCAGGTCGTAGCCGGCATCGCCGGTGGTCGAGCCGTTCAGCGCCAGCGTCGAGGCGTTGGTCCAGCCGGTCGGCGCGAAATTGCCGGTGAAGGTCACGCCGTTGACGGTCGGCGTCTGCGCGGCGCCGGCGGAGTGCAGGTTGCGCGCGACCACCAGCGTGCCGTTCAGGCTGACGTCGGTGGCGGCCAGCGTCGGTTGGGGCGTTCCCCAGGTGATCGTCTGCGCGATCGACGGGGCGGCGAGCAGCGGGAACAGGGCGAGCGAGGCAAGGAGGCGTGGCATGAGGATGTGGTGGAGGCGCGGGCGGCGGCGTGGGCCGCGGTGGGAGAGGATAGCTCGGCACCGGCGGTGGTCAGGCGCCGTGAGGCACGCGGCCGGCCGGAGGATTCCGGACAATCGGGGAACGCGTTCGTTAGCTTGCCGCCGATGTTGCTCGCTTCGCTGCTCGTCTCGTGGCTCCCGCAGTCGCCGCCGGTCGCCACGCCAGCGGCCCCTTCGTCGGTCGCCCCCGTGCCATCGGCCGTTGCGGCCGGTGCCAACATGCCGCCGCCGCGCGACCTCGCCGCCGTTCTCGCTGCCGAACCAGCGTGCCGCGCGGTGCTCGCTCGGGCCGCCGCGCATCGGCTGCAGGTCCTGCTGGCCGAACCCTACGAACGCGCCGACGGCAGCCTCGCCCTGCGCCGCAGTGCGCTCGGCGACCCGCAGCAGTACTTCTATCCGGCCAGCTCCATCAAGCTGTGCGGCGCCGTCGCCGCCCTCGTGCAGCTGAACGCGCACAACCAGCGCACGGGCACTTCGCTCGGCCTCGACTCGTCCTGGGTCATCGAGCCGCGTTTCGCCGGCGACGTGCGCATCGACGCCGACGCGAGCAACGTCGTCGATGGGCGCCTGACCGTGCGCCACGCGCTGCGCAAGCTGCTGCTGGTCAGCGACAACGCCGCCTACAACCACTGCTTCGACCTCTGCGGCCAGGACGGGCTCAACGCCGCGATGTGGCGCGCCGGCTTCGCCTCCGTGCGCCTCTGGCACCGCCTCAGCGAAGCCCGCCAGCCGGACGAACACGGAGTCACGCGCGTGGTGCACCTCGGTGGCACGCTGTTCCCGGCGCGCGCTGCCGCAGCGGAACTCGCCAACCGCGGCTGGCGCGAACTCGACGTCGGCACCGCCCACATCGACGGCGGCGAACGCAAGCCGATGCCGTTGTCGTTCGCGCAGAAGAACGCGATCGCGCTGCAGGACCTGCAGGACGTGCTGGTCGAGGTGGTGCGGCCGGAGATCGACACCGGCAAGCGCGGCTTCCCGGAGCTGACCACGGCGCAGCGGCAGTTCCTGGTGACGACGATGGGCGAGTATCCGCGCGAGTCGACCAATCCGAAGTACGACCCCGCGGCCCATCCCGACCACGACTGCAAGTTCGTGCTGCGCGGCGTGCGTTCGGTGGTGCCGCAGGAGCACCTGCGCGTCTACGACAAGATCGGCCGCGCCTACGGGTTCTCGGTCGAGAACGCGTGGATCGAGGACACGCGCACGGGTGCCGGCTTCTTCCTGGCGATCGTGCTCTACACCAACGAGGACGGCGTGCTCAACGACGACCGCTATGAGTACGAGACGGTCGCCGATCCGTTCCTCGACGCGGTTGGGGCGGCGGTCGCGCGCGCGGTCTGGCCGAATGCTGCCGGAGCGAACTCTGCCGGGCCGGCGCGGCGCTGACGTTCGCGTTCAGCGCGGCGGAGCTGCCGCCAACCCGTGCTCGGCGAGGAAGCGGTCGAGCTGCTGTTCGGCCGCCTCCGCCTCCGCCGTCTTCGCGGCGAAGCCCTGGATGTCACCCTTGCGCTGCAGGTCGCGCGCGGCGGTCAGCAGTTCGAGATGCAGGCGTTCGAGACGCTGCTTCTCACGCAGCACACGGCGACGGCGCAACCAGGCGAACATGGGCGCGCTTTCGCCGCCGTGCCCACGCCGGATGCGCTGATGGGGCAGAGGCAGGGTTTCGGTCGCATGGGCGGCTGCCCGAGGATCGAGGCTGTGGCGTGCCTTGCGCCATGGCCGGATGGTCCTGATACCGTGAGCCCCTTCCGACACATGGCGCCGCGAGGTCCGCAGGCCGCCAGGCAGAACCGTGCATGAGCAGACGATTCGCAGCGACCAGCGTGATGGGGAGCGACTCCCATGTCCGCCTCGAGTTCGTGATTCGCGATATCCCGCGCACACACGACATTGGCTACGTCGACCTCTGGATGGGCGAAGCGTGGGTGGCGGAGATCCTCCCCGACGGCTCGCTGAAGGCGGACTAGCCATGGCTGCTGCACGGGAGCGGATCCGCCGGCACGCGATGACCCTGTTCGAGATCCTCGATCCCAGGATCAGCTGGCGAACGCTGCTGGCCGCGGTGCTGCTCTCCTCCCTCGCAGCCGGGGTCGGGTTCTGGCTCTGGGATCCCACCGGCACACGCGAGATCGGGGCCAAGCTGCGCCTCGGTGCCA
>JBILEY010000424.1:0-4631 GCA_044351865.1 Planctomycetota bacterium
TGTTGTGGCTGGCGATGACGTAGCGCGAGCTCGTCTGCAGGCCCGCGCTGTGGTAGGCGGCGATGCCGGTCTCGTAGTCCTCGAAGCCCGGCGTCACGCCGAGTGGTTGCCGCACGTCGTCGAGCAACGCGCCGAGAGCCGCGTCGTAGCGCACCGTCGTGGCGTAGGTGTCGTAGTCGGTGCCGTTGAACTCGCTGTAGCCGACGACGAAGCGCAGGCCGTCCGCGTCGCAGCTCGGGTTCGTGCGCGTGCGGGCGGCGAACACGCCGCCGGCTTCGAGCGTGTCGAGGTTGAACTGGCCGAGCAGCGTGAAGCCGTCGACCCGAACGAACGTGCCGAGGATGTCGCCCTGCGTGCCGTTGGTGCGGTCCCAGACGACGAGGTGCACTTCCTGGCCGCCGTTGGGCTGCACGATCGGCGAGCTCGCTTCCGGGTAGGCGTCGAACGCCGTCGTCGTGTCGATCGCATACGGCGGGCGCGTCAGCGTGCCCTCCCAGCCGATGCCGCCACCGAAGATGTTGCCGTCGAACGGCGCCACCGTGCGTTGCCGTTCGAAGGCGACGCGCCACTCCGTCGTGCGGTTGGTCTCCGAGATCGACGGCCGCGACTCGTAGCTCGGGTCGCCGGACAGCACCGACGGCATCGGGTTCAGCAGCGAGCCGTCCTGCTGCACGAGCTTGTAGTGGATGTCGTGGTTGCTCGCGCTGGTGGCGTGCTGCCAGACGACGCAGTAGTAGGCCAGCGTGCCGCCGAACGGATCGCCGCCGACGTCGGGGGCGAAGTTGTTGCCGGGCAGGCCGACCGAGCCGGCGCGCTCGACGTCGACGACCTGGGACGTCACCGTGCCGTTGCCGTTGACGAGGCGACTGACGATGAACGTGATGCCGCCGAGCGAGCTCTGCGCCACGACCAGGTAGTTGCCGGCGAACTGGCTGCTGGCCACCTCGGGCGAGAGCCAGTTCTCCGCCGTCGAGTCGAGCACGAGCGTGAACTGGTTGACGCGGTCGAGGTTGGCGTCGAGCGCTTCGGCGAAGCAGTCCTGGTCGGTCGAGCTCCACGTGCGCTGGTAGACGACCAGCGAGCGGTCCGGCGACTGCAGCGTCGCCGTGTCGGGATAGCGCTGCGCCAGCGTCTCGCCGGGGCGGATGCCCGGATTGGTGTCGAGCAGTGGATCGAGCACCAGCGGCAGCTTCGCGTTCGCCACGAACTCCGCCGGGATCGTCATCTGCACCGAGTCCCCGTCCCACGTGATCGGCAGCGACTGCCGCGCCCCGTTGGCGTCGACGGCGACGGCCTTGGTGTAGTGCACCGCGCCGAACTCGTTCGCGAAGCGCAGGCCCTCGGCGAGCACGGTCGCCTGCAGGCTGGTCTGCACCGCCAGGTCGACGTGGATCGCGCCGCGGTTCGGCAGTTCGTGGAACACGAACGACTGCTCGACCACGTCGGTGGTCGTCGCCACGGTCTCGACGAGCGCGCCGCGATCGGTGGTCACCGTGCCGGCCTGCTCGCGCGGCGTGCCGGCCGGCAGCGCCAGCCGTTCCTCGCCGACGCGCACCTCGGCGAGTTCAAAGCGCAGCGGGAAGTTCTGCGGCGCCTCGCTGCCGAAGAACGGGATGTAGGTGACGCCGCGGCCGTCGAAGCCGGCCTTCCAGTCGTGGCCGAGCGCCCAGACGTCCGTGCCGCGTGGGCGATCGAACAGGACCTTCGGCGGCAGGCCCTGGCGCAGGGCGGCGACGGCTGCCGGCGCTTCCGGCGCGGTCGGTGGCAGTTGGGGAACGCGGGATTGCGCCATGCCATGGGCGGCGAGGGCGCAGACGGGGAGCAGGAGGAATCGCATCGGAGTCGTGACCGCCAGCACGAGCGAAGCGGGCGATCCGCTGTCACACGCGATCTGCGTCCGGCGGCGACCGCGTCTACTTGCCGAGCAGCGCCTGGAACCGCGGGTCGTCGCGCAGCGGCTCGTAGAGCGGGTCGTTCGCCGTGATGCGCAGGCCCTGCTGCCGGGCTGCGGCCAGCAGGTCGAGCACCTCCGTGTGCAGCGCCGCGTGCTCGCTCGCGGGCATCGCCGCGGCACAACGCAGCAGGTCGCGCGCGCCGCGGCCGAGATGGTTGGCGCCGCCGAGGCTCGCCAGTTCGCGCGCGACCTTGGCGAGCGCCGGCCAGTCGCCGAGTTCGCGCAGGTCGACCGCCAGCGACATCAGATGGAAGCCGAGCTGCGTCTGCGCGAACGTGTCGCCGGCATCGAGGCGCAGCACGAAGCGTTGGTCGGCGCAGGCTTGCTCCATCAGCGCGCGCGATTCGGACCAGCGCTGCGCGTCGTGCAGCAGCAGCGTCAGCAGGTTGGCGGTCATGCCGCGTTGCCGCCGAACCGCCGGTTCCTCCGGATAGTCGCGCACCAACGCATCGAGCAGCTGCAAGGCGTCGCGAGCGTCGCGCTCGGTGCCACCTTCGCGGGCACCGCGCGACAGCGAAGCGCGCTGATGCAGCGCAGAAGCGAGCACGTGGCGCGCAATCGGCCAGCCGGTCTCGGGCTCGTCGACGCGGGACTGCGCCACCGGAATCGCGGCGTCCACCAGCGTGCGCGCTTCCGCGGCAGCACCGCGTTCGCGCAGCAGGCTCGCCAGCGTGACGCGCGCGGATGCCAACGTCGTCGCGTCCACCAGCGGGCTCGCCGCCAGCACCTCGACGCGTCGGCGTGCGGCCTGTTCGGCGGCCTTGGCATCGCCGCGTCGCTGGGCGAGGCCGGCTTCGAGCTCCAGCGCGGTCGCGTGTTCCTTCGCCAGCACGCCCGGCATCGCGGCCTCCTGCGCGTTGAGATCGGCGCGCGCCATGGCCAGCAACGGCGGCACCGCGGCCAGGTCGCTGCTGCGGAACCGGGACCACGCCTGCAGCAACCGCACGCGGATGCGCAGATGGCGCAGCGGCGGCGGCACGTCGCCGTCGCCGATCCACGCCAGCGCGCGCGCGGAGAGCTCGTCGAGCCGTTCGCGCGTGCCCGGACCGCTGGTCAGCGCCGCCAGGTCGACCGTGCAGCGCAGCCGTAGCAGCCGCGCGCGCTCGCCGTGCCGTTCGTCGGCGACGAACGCTTCGCACTGCTGCAGCGCGGCCGTGAGCAGTTCTTCGGCGCTGCGCTGCGCCGCCGGCACGAAGCGCAGCTTCTCGAACGCGACCTTGCCGAGCAGCGTCTCGATGGCGTCGAGGCTCTGCGCGACGCTGCGGTCGGCGCGCGCGACCTGCCGCTGCAGCGCTTCGTTGGTGATCGCCAGCTCGTTGTTGGCGGCGCGTTGTTGCCACCACAGCAAGAGCGGCAGCAGCAGCGCGAACAGCAGGCTCGTGGCGGCGGCGGCGGCGAGGCCGCGATGGCGCTGCGCGAACCGGCGCGCGCGCACCGGCAGCGGCAGCGCCCGGGCGACGATCGAGCGGCCGTCGAGCACGGCCTGCAGGTCGTCGGCGAACGCCTGCGCCGACGGATAGCGGCGGTTGCGTTCGACCTCCATCGCACACGCCAGCACCAGCTCGAGCTCGGGCGGCGCCGTCAGCCGTTCGCGCAGCGGCTGTCGCTGGCCGTGCAGGATGCGCTGGCGCATGGCTTCGCCGTCGGCGAGCGGGAACGGCGGGCGCAGGCCGAGCAGGCACCACGCGATGGCGCCGAGGCCGTAGACGTCGGTGCGTTCGTCGGCCGGTTCGCTGCGCAGCTGCTCGGGCGCCATGTAGGCCGGCGAGCCGGCGGCGGCCCCGGAGCGCGTCAGCCGCGCGTCGCCGCGCGCCAACGCCAGGCCGAAGTCGAGCACGATGGCGCGGCCGTCGCTGGTCAGCATCACGTTGCTCGGCTTCAGGTCGCGATGCAGCACGCCGCGCTCGTGCGCGTGCTGGATGCCGAGCGCCGCCTGACGCACGAGCCGCACGACCGCCTGCCACCAGCTGCCGAGGAACGCGCCGCCGGTGTCGGTCGGGCCGTCGGCGTCGATGCCGACGGTGCGCCGCAGGTCGTCGCCTTGCAGCGTGCGCGGCTCGGCGTCGGCGAGGGCGCGCAGCACCGCTTCGCCGCTGCGGCCGCGCAATCGCGGCATCGCATACCACGGCACGCCGGCGTCGGCACCGGTGGCGAGGATCGGCACGATCGCCGGATGCTCGAGCCGGGCCACCGCCTCGATCTCGCGGCGGAAGCGTTCGCGCGCGCCTTCGAACAGCAGCAGCTCCGGCCGCACGACCTTCAGCGCCACCTCGCGGCCGAGCGACTGCTGCTCGGCGAGGTAGACGACGCCCATGCCACCGCTGCCGAGCGGCGCCAGCAGCCGGAACTCACCGAAGCGCTGTGGCAACGTCGCCGGCACCGACGCCGCCATCGCATCGAAACCACGCAGCCCGGCGAGGGCTTCGCGCAGGGCCGGGGCCTCCGCCGCATGCTGCGCCAGGAAGCGTTCGAGCCCGTCCTGGCCGCCGCCGTCGAGCGCCGCGAAGGCGTCGGCGAGCAGCTCTTCGAGCGGGTCGGGCGGGGTTGCGGACGAGGGTGCTGACAACGGGGTCGGTTCCTGGGCGATACTGTGGCAGCCTTCATGAGCGAGTCCAGCCTCCCTCTCGTCACACAAGCGCGCGCCCAGGACCGGGCCGCCGTCGAGCAGTTGCTGGTC
>JBILEY010000423.1:0-4631 GCA_044351865.1 Planctomycetota bacterium
CGAGGACCGCGCGATCGAGATCGACCACAGCGACCGCAGCAAGACGATCGTCGAGCCGTACCTCAGCAAGCAGTGGTTCGTGCGCATGGCCGACGTCGACGGCGGCGTCGTCATGGGCCGCGGCACCAAGAAGGAGTTCCGCGGCAAGGGCCTCGCCCAGGTGGCGCTCGACGCGACCGCCGGCGCGCTGCCGCCGTTCGCCGACGGCACGCCGCGCAAAGCGGTCGGCTTCCATCCGGATCCGGAGCGCTACCGCAAGATGTACGACCAGTGGCTCGCCGAGAAGCGCGACTGGTGCATCAGCCGCCAGCTCTGGTGGGGTCATCGCATCCCGGTCTGGCGCGGCGACATGCCGGCCCAGCAGCTGCTGATGCTGGAGCCGATGCTCGCTGGGCAACTGCAGCGCGACGACGTCGCCGCGTGGATCCTGCTGCCGGACGGCACGCGCTTGTCGGTCAAGGACGCGTTCGCGCACCTGAAGGGACCGAACGCCCCCACCAGCGTCGAAGTGCAGGTCTGCTTCCGCGACGCCGCGGCCGACGCGTCGATCGGCTCGATGCTGCAGGGCGTCGGCCTCGCGCTCGACCCCGACGTGCTCGACACGTGGTTCAGCTCGGCCTTGTGGCCACACAGCACGCTCGGCTGGCCGCACCCCGACAGCGCCAAGGTCGATCCGGGCCAGACGCCGCTCGGCAAGGCCCCGGGCCGCCCCGACGCGCTCTCGTACTACTACCCCGGCAGCTGCCTCGTCACCGGCCGCGACATCATCACGCTGTGGGTCGCGCGCATGGTCGTCACCGGCCTCTACAACCTCGGCGACGTGCCGTTCACCGACGTGTTCCTGCACGCGACGATCCTCGACGGCAAGGGCGAGCGCATGTCGAAGTCGAAGGGCAACGGCATCGACCCGCTCGACATCATCGCCCGCTACGGCGCCGACGCGCTGCGCTACGTCGTCTGCGAACTGCAGACCGGCACGCAGGACATCCGCCTGCCGGTGGCGGCGATCTCGCCGTTCACCCAGCCCGGGGAGCCCGAGCGCCTCGTCGACCTGGCGACCGCGAAGCCCGGCCCCTACCTCGGCACCTTCCTCGATCCCGAGACGAAGCAGCCGATGGACCTGATCGGCCAGTACGGCAAGGAGGGCATCACGCCGGCGAAGGCGACCAGCGAGCGCTTCGTGGTCGGCGCGAACTTCTGCAACAAGCTGTTCAACGCCGCGCGCTTCGCCTTCCTGAACCTGACCGGCAAGCCGTTCCAGCCGCTGCGCCCGCAGCAGCTGGCACTCGAGGACCGCTGGATCCTGTCGCGCCTGCAGGCCGCGATCACCGCCGTGCACGGCCACCTCGCCGGCTACAACCCGTCGGCTGCGATCGGTGCCGCCCGCGACTTCTTCTGGAACGAGCTGTGCGACTGGTACCTCGAGATGATCAAGCCGCGCTGCCGCGACGGCGCTCCGCCGGAAGCGCGTGCCACCGCCGAGCAGGTGCTGGCGGCGGTGCTCGACCAGACGCTGCGGCTCTTGCACCCGTTCGTGCCGTTCCTGACCGAGACGCTGTGGGCCAAGCTGCGCGAGCTGGCGCCGGTGCGCGGCGTGCAAGCGCCGTTCGCCGACAACGAACTGCTGGTGCAGGCGGCGTGGCCGACCGGCGACGCGGCGTGGCGCGCGAGCGACGTCGAGCAGCAGATCGCAGCGATGCAGCAGTGGTGCGTGGCGATCCGCGAGACGCGCGCGCGCTACCAGGTGCCGCCGAAGGACCGGCTCGTGGCGCGCTTCCAGGCGAACGGCGCCGACGCCGCGGTGCTGCAAGCCGCAGCCCCGCTGCTGGCGCACATGAGCGGGCTCGGCGAGGTGCAGATCGCCGCCGACGCGCAGCGCACCAAGGACAGCGCCACGGTCGTGCTCGGCGCGGCGAAGGCGTTCCTGCTCGGCGTCGTCGACCTGCAGAAGGAGCAGGCGAAGCTGCAGAAGGAAGCCGACAAGCTGCGCGGACAGATCGCTGGCATCGAGAAGAAGCTCGGCAACGAGGGCTTCGTCGCCAAGGCGCCGCCGGCGGTCATCGAGAAGGAACGGCAGTCGCTCGCAGCGCTGCAGGCGCAACTCGCCGGCATCGAACAGAGCCTGCGCGAACTCGGCTGACGCTCAGCCTGGCCGCCGGGATGGGGCCGCAACTGCGGTCTCACTTCGGCAGGAACGGCTCGGGCGCATGGGGCAGTTCGCCCGCGCGGAACGGCACGCGGACGCGGAACACCCAGGCGACGAAGCGGGGCCCCACTTGGCCGTCGAGCGGCCGCCGCCCGCAGTAGTAGTGGAACTGGGTGGACAGCGGCACCGCGTCGCCGCCTTCGATCGTCGCCACGAACTCGACTCGGTCCCGCCACTGGGGACTCTCCATTTCGAACCACGGCTTCTCACTGCCGTCGATGCTGCCGAGCACGACGTAGTCGCCGACCTTCGCTTCGACCGCGTCGCGCAGGAACGGCTTCATGCCGGCTCGGGGCGCATAGAACTCGAACGCCCAGCCGCCGCTGAAGTAGATCGTCGCGTTCGGGTCGCGAGCGCGCACGGCGGCGACCGCGTCGCGGGCCACGTTCGTCACCGCCCGCCCCTCGAGCAGGTCGATGCCTTGGTAGCCGAGGCCCAGCAGCGCGCTGAGCACCGCGGTCCGGCCCACGATGCCGGACAGGCGACGCCGATGCTGCGCCAGCCAGCCGACGGCGAACGTGAAGGCCAGCACGACCAGCATCGACCGACGCGCCGCCGGGAACGGCGAGACGACGAACGACGACAGCACCTCACCCGGCACCCAGCAGGCGAGCCCGAGGCTCCACAGCATCGACGGCCGCCACGGTCCGACGCCGCGTTGCCGACAGCTCCGCAGCTGGCGGACGAAGCGACCGAGCAGCGCCAGCACGACCCAGGCGATCGTGGCCCAGGTCGCCAGCGACACCAGCAGATAGGCGATCGAGTCCAGGGCGCCGTCGGCCAACGCCCGTTCGTCGGCGTCCGGAACGACCGCGATGACGATCAGCGCGCCACCGAACAGTGCAGCGGACAGCCTGCACAACAGCCGTGGCGCCCGCAGCGCGTGCAAGCCGAGGATCGATCCGGGCGCCGCCAACATGCCGACCTGCAGGAACATGCCGCGCAGGATGTGCCCCCAATCGCGGATCTGCGTTCGCTCCAGCTGGCGCAGGAAGTACGAGCCGCCGCCGTGCGACAGCGACACCAGGCCTTCGATGCCGAGCGCGGTCGCGGCGGCGGCGGCGAAGCCGACGGCGAACTCGCGCCAGGAGCCGCGCAGCATGGCGACCAGCAGCCACGGCCCGAAGAAGCCCATCGCCGAGTACTTCGTCTGGAACGCCAGCCCCCACAGCACACCCGCCAGCACTGCCGTGCCGAGGCTCCGGCGATCGCACGCACGCAACAGCACGCAGAGGCTGCTGAACGCCAGCGACAGCATCGGCACCTCGAGCATCAGGTTGACGCCGGGCAGCACCGCCGGCCCGAGCGCCAGCATCGCCAGCAGCCAGTCGGCGTGCCGTGGCACGACACGGCGCAGCAGCAGCAGCAGGCTCCAGCAGAACAGGAAGTGGACCGGCAGATACCAGGCCTTCCAGCCGACCGTCGAACCGCCGTCGGCGCCGCCGAACAGCAGCACCGCCGGCGCCCAGTAGTAGGAGTTGACCGGCGCCACCATCACGTCCCACGCCGGCACCGGCTTCTGGTGCCAGACCAGGTCGAACTCGAACGGCTGCAGCGGCGCCTTCGCGACCTGTTCGGCGTAGTACTGGTGGCAGACGTCGTCGACGGCGAGCGGCTCGAACAGGTTCGAGAGGTTCATCACCAGGGCGACCACGAAGGCCACCCACACTGCGGAACGAGATCCCTTGGCGTCCGACATCGGCGAGCGTCGCAAGATAGCGGCGATCGGCCTAGGCTCACCGCGACTGTGCGCGATCTGACAGATTCTTTGCGGTCCCTTTTCGGCCACGCGAGCTTCCGCGGGCCGCAGCAGGCGATCGTCGAACACTTCCTCGGCGGCGGCTCGGCGCTGGTGCTGATGGCCACCGGCGACGGCAAGTCGCTGTGCTACCAGCTGCCCGCCTTCGTCGACGACGGCCTTGCCATCGTCGTCTCGCCGCTGATCGCGCTGATGGACGACCAGGTCGCGGCGCTGGGCAAGCGCGGGCTGCCGGCGACCTGCGTCCACAGCCTGCTCGACCGCGACGAACGGCAGCGCCGCCTGGCCCGCGTGCGCGCCGGCGAGGTTCGACTCCTGTACGTGACCCCCGAGCGCTTCCGCGTCGACGGCTTCCTGGCCGCCATGCAGCAGGTGGGCGTGCGCCGCCTCGCGGTCGACGAAGCGCACTGCCTGAGCCAGTGGGGCCACGACTTCCGCCCCGACTACCTGCGCCTCGGCGAAGTGCGGCGCGCGCTGGGCAACCCGCCGTGCCTGGCGCTGTCGGCGACGGCGACGCCGGAGGTGCAACGCGACATCCGCGCCGTGCTCGGCCTCGAACAGGCGCCGCTGTTCCACACCGGCATCGCCCGCGACAACC
Source organism: Planctomycetota bacterium (assembly GCA_044351865.1). Lineage (GTDB taxonomy): Bacteria > Planctomycetota > UBA1135 > UBA1135 > UBA2386 > UBA2386. The sequence goes on from JBILEY010000423.1 coordinate 4,564, forward strand.
TGTTCCTGCAGGTGACGCCGTGCACCGACGACGACGAGAAGCTGGCGCGCCTGCTGACGGTGCTGCAG
>JBILEY010000087.1:0-15329 GCA_044351865.1 Planctomycetota bacterium
GGCCGCGCCGCCGAGGGGGTGCCGGTGTTCCGGGCGACGTGGCAGGCCCAACGCGAAGTGCTCGGCGAGTTGCACCCGCAGACGCTGATCTCGGAGGCGAACCTCGGCGTCAACCTGCGCGATACGGGGCAGGCCGAAGAGGCGCTGCTGCACATGCGCGCGGCCTACGCGCAGCGGTCGAAGGCGCCCGAAGTCGCGTTCCTCGGGCTGGAGCTGCCGGCGCTGCTGGCGGCGCAGGGCCAGTTCGCCGAGGTCGCGGCGCTGGTGCCCGCGGCGGTCGCCGAAGCGCGGGCACGGCACGCCGCCGGCAGCCTCGAACTCGCCGCCGACCTGGTGCGGCTCGCCGACGCGCTGCTGCGTGCGCAGCAGTGGACGGAGGCCGAGGCGCTGCTGCGCGAGGCGGTGGCGATCCGCAGCGCGAAGGAACCCGACGGCTGGCGCGTGGCGGTGTCCCATGCGTTGCTCGGTGCGGCGCTGCTCGGCCAGCAGCGCTTCGCCGAAGCGGAGCCGCTGCTCGTCGGTGGTGCCGAAGCCCTGCTGGCGCGCGCCGAGTCGGTGCCCCCGCCGGCGCGCTTCCGCGTGCGCGAGGCGGTGCAGCGCGTCGTCGACTTCTACGCGCGGGCGGACGTTCCGGTCGGCGAAGCCGTTCGCGCCGAGAAGGGGGCGCTGTGGCGGGCGCGGCTTGCGGAACTGCCGCCAGGGCGTTGAACGAATCGTCGCGAGCCTTCCTCGCACCCGCGACTCGATCCCTTCGATCAGCCGATCTTCTCGCTGATCGTCTTCGCCTGCAGGAACTGCAGCAGGTAGTCCGGGCCGCCGGCCTTGCTGTCGGTGCCCGACATGTTGAAGCCGCCGAACGGGTGCGCGCCGACGAGCGCGCCGGTGCACTTGCGGTTGATGTAGAAGTTGCCGACGTGGAACTGGCGGCGGCACTGTTCCTTCTTCGCTTCGTCCTTGGTGAACACCGAACCGGTGAGCCCGTACTCGGTGTTGTTGGCGACGGCGAGGCCTTCGGCGAAGTCCTTCACTTTGATGATCGCCAGCACCGGCCCGAAGATCTCCTCCTGCGCGATCTTCGCCGTCGGCGACACGTCGGCGAACACGGTCGGCACCACGTAGTGCCCGTTCTTCGGGCCTTCCTTGCCGCCGATCAGCAGCTTGCCTTCCTTCTTGCCGGCCTCGATGTACTCGAGCGTCTTCTTCTTCGCCGCGGCGTCGACCATCGGGCCGAACGCGTTGGTGCGCTCGCTCGGGTGGCCGAGCTTGATCGCTTCGACCTTCGGCACGATGCGCTTGCAGAACTCGTCGTACACGTTCGCGTGCACGATGGCGCGGCTGCACGCCGAGCACTTCTGGCCCTGGTAGCCGAACGCCGACGCGACCACGGCGTCGACCGCCTTCTCGAGGTCGCAATCGGCGTCGACCAGGATGCTGTCCTTGCCGCCCATCTCGGCGACGAGGCGCTTCATCCAGATCTGGCCCTTCTGCGTCTTCGCCGACTGCTCGAAGATCCACAGGCCGACGTCGCGCGAGCCGGTGAACGAGATGAAGCGCGTCAGCTTGTGCTGCACCATGGCGCCGCCGACCTCGCCGCCGGGGCCGGTGACGAAGTTCAGCACCTGCTTCGGCAGGCCGACCGAGTACATCAGATCGACGAAGTGCGCGGCGACGGCGGGCGACTGGCTCGCCGGCTTGACGACGACGGTGTTGCCGGCGACCAGCGCCGCGACCGCCATGCCCGCCATGATCGCCAGCGGGAAGTTCCACGGCGGGATGACCGCACCCACGCCGAGCGGGATGTAGATCATCTGGTTCTTCTCGCCGGCGACGGGGACCACCGGCTGCGGCTCGGCCATGCGCAGCATCTGGCCGGCGTAGTACTCGAGGAAGTCGATCGCCTCGGCGGTGTCGGCGTCGGCCTCCGCCCACGACTTGCCGACCTCGTGGCACAGCAGCGCCGAGAACTCGTGCTTGCGCTCGCGCAGCTTCTGCGCGGCGGCGAAGACGATGCGCACGCGTTCCTTGACGTCGGTCGCGGCCCACGCCGGGAACGCCGCGTGCGCCTTCTCGACCGCGAGGTTGGCCTCGGTGGCGGTCAGCTTCTGGTACTTGCCGACGAGGCGCGTCGTCTCGCCCGGATCGAACACCTCGAACGTCGTCTTGCCGCGGACCTCTTCGCCGCCGATCCAGCACGGCCAGGTGCGGCCGAGCACGTTCTTCTGCACGTGCTCCAGTGCCTTGGTGAAGGCTTGCTGGTTCTCGGGGCGGGTGAAGTCGGTGAACGGTTCGTTGCGGAATTCGGGCAGCTGCACGGGGGATCCTCGCGATGCGACGGGAAGAACGCGCCAGGATGCGGAGGCCCGGGAGCAAACGCAAGCGACCCGCCGGGGGGTGGCCGGCGGGTCGCGTGCGGGGGGAGCGTTGCGGGGTCGAGGGGCGGGGAAGGCGGGGGCTGCTCGGGGTCGCGGGCGGTGCGCCGGGGAGCGCGGGGCGGGGAATCGTGGGCGGGGTTCAGACGGCCTGGTAGCGGTGGCGCTGGGCGGCCTCGGTGACGCGGGAGCGTTCGTCGTTGGTGAAGAGGCGGACCTTGCCACCGCAGTGCACGCAGAAGCTGTGGTCGACGCTGGCGAGGTAGCGCACCTGCGCGCTGCAGGCACCGCACCACTTGGTCTCGCGGTAGAACGTGCTGTCGGTCGCGCGGGTCGTCGTCGTCGTCGTGGTCGCGTGCATCGTGATCTTGAAGAGCACCGCGCTTGCCAAGTGGTGTCGACTCAGCGCTCGTCGGGCGCCGTGGCGATGGCATGGTGCGGTCGGTGTGCGCGCGGTTGGTCGCGAACGTAGTGGGCGCAGGCTCGCTGCGTCGTGTGCATGCGACCGGGCGGCGCTCGCTAGCTGGCTCGCGCGAGAACGAGCCGTTGCGAGGGACGTCGCGGCGTCGAGGTCGCGCGCGTGCGACCGTCGCGCGGTGGCGACGCACCTCGAGGCGGCGCATGGGCCGCGCGTTGTCGCGGCGAGGTGGGGTGAAAAGCGCGAACGCCGCCTCGGGAGGGACCGGGGCGGCGTTCGCGGGGATCAGGGATGCGGTGGTCGGGAGCTGGCGTCGGGGCGGGGAGATCGGGGAGGTCGCGGGGGAGTGCGGGGAGTCGTCGTCGGGATGGGGATCAGGAGGCTTGCCACTTGTGGCGCTGCACGGTGTCGCTGAAGCCGCGGTCGTCGTCGCTCGAGAACAGGCGCACGCGGCCGCCGCACTGCGCGCAGAAGCTGTGGTTCACGCTCATCAGGAAGCGCACGTACGTCTGGCACTGCGCGCACCACTTCGTCTCGCGGTAGTACTCGTCGTTCGTCGTCATCGTCGGCGTCGGGCGGTCGGCGGTCAGGGGAAGCACGAGGACGAAGAGCAACGACCTTGCCAAGTGCGGTGCGGCGTGCGGCTGCGGGCGAACGCGCGGTCGCATGGCGCCATCGGCGGTGCGGTCCACAGGTCGTCGCCGTCGTTGCGGGTGCTGCGGCGTCGTGTGCGTGCGACGTTGGCGATGCCGCCACCGAAGATCCCGTTCGGGTGTGCGTTACCAAGGCCGGCTCGGCGCCGTGTCGCGCGTGCGCGACCGTCGCACCGTCGCGACGGACGGGCGGACACTGCGTCGGCACCACGTTCGGATAGGCTCACTGCACCATGAAACTCTCCGTGCTCGCCGTTCTCGTGCTGTCGTCGTTGTCGTTCGTCGCGTGTGGTGGAGACGCCAAGGCTGGCGAGACGAACGCGCCGCCCTCCGTCGGCAAGGTCGCCGACGGCGTCGCGGCGCTCGGCAAGGTCGGCGCGGTCAAGGAGACGCTGCAGGGCATGCTGGCGTCGCTCGATGGATTGAAGGACCCGGCCGCGGCCGAGAAGGCGAAGGCCGGTCTCGAGGAGCAGCTCGGCAAGCTGAAGACGCTGGTCGGTCAGCTCGACGCGAGCCAGCTCGGCGACCTGTGGACGAAGGCGAAGGTCGAGGTGCAGAAGGTGGCCGACGAGCAGCTGCCGAAGCTGATCGAGAAGTACAAGTCGAACCCCGAGCTGCAGAAGGCGGTGGCGCCGTACGTCGAGCAGCTGAAGGGCTTGTTCGCCGGCAAGTGAATCGCGCGACAGCGCGCGTCGCTGCAGCTTGATCGCCGCGCTTCTGGTCAGCCGCCGAGTGCGGCGTCGATCTCCGCGCGCACCCGTTCGTCGGTTTCGCGCGCGCGCGCGGCTTGCAGCTGTGGGTCGTTGGCGCGGATGTGGCCGATCGCCCACGCGGCGTGCCCACGAACGACCGGATCCTCGTCGCGCAGCGCCGTGTGCAGCGCCGGCAGCGCCGCGTCGTCGCCGCGGTTGCCGAGCACGATCGCGGCGTTGCGGCGCAGGCCGCTGCGCGTCGCACGGCGCATCGCGGTGCCGACGAACTCGTGCTGGTAGCGCACCTCGTCCATCGCCAACACGTCGACCAAGGTCCACTGCTCGACGATGCGGTGCGGACGCAGTTCGACCGGCCGCTGCTCGCCGACCTGTCGTGCGCGCGCGCTCTTGCGCGTGAACGGGCACACCTCGAGGCAGACGTCGCAGCCGAACAGCCACTCGCCCTGCTTCTCGCGCAGCTCGGGCGCCACGAAGCCGCGCTGTTCGATCGTCGTGTAGCTGAGGCAACGCCGCGCATCGACCTGGAACGGCGCCGTGATCGCCTGCGTCGGGCACGCGTCGAGGCACGCGGTGCAGCTGCCGCAGGAGCCGGGCGACGGCGGATCCGGCGGCAGCTCTTCGCCGACCAGCAGCTCGGCGAGCTGCAGGTAGGGGCCGTGCACCGGCGAGATCACCATCGCACTCTTCGCCAGGAAGCCGATGCCGGCGCGCACCGCTAGCGCGCGTTCGAGCACCGGCACCGCGTCGGTGCCGCCGTTCATCGAGCCGTGCGGCAGGCCGGCGGCTTCGAGCCGTTCGCGCAAGGTGAACACGCGTTCGCGCAGCCAACGGTGGTAGTCGCGGCCGAGCGCGTAGCGGGCGATGCGGCCGCCGCCGGGCAGTTCGCCGGCGCCCGCGCCGTAGTCGACGGCGAGCGCGATCGCCGAGCGCACGCCACGCCGCCAGCGGTCGGGGGCGAGGATGCGTTCCTGGTTGTCGACCAGGAACTGCATGTCGCCGTGGCGGCCTTCGGCGAGCCACCGCAGGAAGTGCCCGCCGTGCTCGCCCGGGTCGGCGGGCCCAAAGCGCACCAGGTCGAAGCCGACCTCGGCGGCGATGTTGCGGATGGTGTCGGGAGCGAGGGCCACGCGGTGCGCGATCATGCCAGTCGCCGGGGCTGGCCGCGCGCCTCAAGCGCTGCCGTCGAAACGGCCGATGCCGAGGGGCCGTCGGCGCCGTTCGCGCCGCGGCGAAGAGGTCGCGCGATGTCCCACCCGAACCCCACCGTCCAGGCCGAATCCACGAGCGACTACGTATTGCCGTCGCCACCGCGCGGCACCGGCGAGATCGTCGTGGTTGCGCCGCCCGGCGACGGCACGTCGTCGCTGTCGCGCGGCGCCGAAGTGGCGCGGCGGCTCGGTGCGCGCTTCGCGGCACTCGGCGAGAGTCAGCACCTGTTCCTCGGCGAACTGCGCGAGCGCATCGTCGCCATCGACGGCGTCGTCGCCGAGGCGTCGCGCGCGCAGCTGAAGGGGGCGCTCGGTGAACTGCTCGCCGTGCTCGACTGGTGCGACGCCGTGCAGGTCGACACGCTGCAGGACGCTGCCCGTGCCGCCGACGGCGAAGAGCCGATCGAACTGGCGGCCTTCGCCGAGGAGCACGTCGTGCCTCGCCTTTGCCTCGACCGGCCGGTGCTGGTCACCGGCCGCACCACCTTGCCGGTGTGGGGGCGGGCCAGCCAGTTCGCCGACCTCATCCGCCACGGCGTCGAGCTGCTGGCCGAACGCGCAGCAGGTTCTGGCGCCATCGGCATCGAGATCGACGACGCCGCTGGGGCCCCGCGGATCCGCTTCTCGGCACTCGGGGAGCCGTCGGACACCCTGGATGCTGCCGTCGTCCGGCGTTTCCGGGCGACCGTCGATGCCCTGGGCGCCACCGTGCTGCCGGGGGAGCACGGCGTCGGCGGCACCGAGTGCGTCGTCGAGCTGCCGGCCTGAGGTCGAACCGCCCCGCACCGAGGGAGCTCCCCGGGTCCGAGTTCGGGACGGCGGTTGGACGATCTGCTGCCGTTACTTCCCTGGGACGGGTGGCTATGGCAAGATGCAGGCACGGGTAGGTCGGCGTAGTGCCGACGGCCCGGCCGGCCACCTCCGATGTTCCACGCCGCACCCATCGCGATCGACCGCACCGTGCTGCGGCAGCGTTTGGCGGATCTGTGGGAGAAGACCGGCTTCGCGCCGATCGTCGGCCTGCTCGAGCACCAGGCGCCGAATGGCCAGCCGCTCGCCGACGAGCAGAGCTACAGCGACTGGCTCAGCACCGTGCTGATGGACTGCTTCAAGCAGACCGGCGAAGCGGCGGTGTTCGCGCTGCTCTACGACCTGAACAAGGCGTCGTTCGCGCACGCGATCCAGAGCCAGCTGCGCCGCGCCTTCCATCCGGTCGATGCGCAGGACGTGCTGCAGGAGGTGTTCCTGAACATCTACCGCTACCCGCATCGATTCCTCGCCGACAAGGCCGATGCGTTCCGCGGTTGGGGGCATCGCATCGTGCGCAACACGCTGCTGAAGTTCCTGAAGGGCCAGGCTCGTCTCGCGCGCTTCCGCGACATCGACGACGAAGCGGTGCAGCCCGAAGACCTGCGCACGCGCCGCCCCGATCGCGCCGCCAGCGAAGCCGAGAGTGCGGGCCAGGTGAACCAGGCCTTCCTGCTCTACCTGCAGCTCTACCTGCACCACTTCGCCAAGCTGTCGCCGCGCGAGCGGCTGGCCCTGACGATGGTCGAGGTCGACGGTGCTTCGTATCGCGATGCCGCCGACGCGCTGTCGATCCGACTCGAGAACCTGAAGATGGTGATCTTCCGCGGCCGGCGGAAGATCTTCCGCGGCATGGAACGTTCGCTGGCTGCATTCGCGCAGGCGGGCGAGGCAACCGAGGCGGATGGCCCGAAGATTCGTCGCACGATGGAACCAAGTGGGCGTCTGCAACGCCTAACCGGTGACCAGCACGAAGCAGCCGTCTAGTGACGGGCCGAGCGATGCACCAGCCCTCTCCGGCCGAACCTGCCCACGATCCTTGCCTGCAGATCCAGATCGATCTGTCGGCGATGCTCGATGGCGAACTCGACCCGGCCAGCGTCCGGCGGGTCATGGTGCACTCGGACATCTGTCCGTCGTGCAATGCGTTCCTCGAGGGCATCCGCAATCAAGTCCGGCTGCACCAGCACGCCGCAGCGCTGGCCAACACGCCGGCGGGGGTGGACTCGGGCGCCGACCGACTGCGGGAGCAGCTGACGGTCAATCGCCGCAAGCTGGCGAAGATCCTCTACGAGCTCGGCCGCGGCTTCGTGCTGATGGGGCTGTCGCCGGACTTCTCGCGCGAGGTCGCACGCGAACCGGTGCCGGTGCCCGACATGGCGATGCGGGGCCGCAACCTGCTGGACGAGGTGTCGCGCACCAGCGGCCCGGTGGCGGCGGACTGGGTCGCGGCGATGGACCTGTTCGACGGCCAGTTGCGCAGCCCGGAGGAGAACCTGTCGAAGGGCCAGCGCCTGCTGTCGGAGTGCCTGTCGCTCGAACCGGACACGCACGAAGCCCGCATCTACCTCGGCCTCGTGCACCACGTGCGCGGCCAGCGGGCGCAGGCGCGGCGCCAGTTCCAGCACGTGCTCGACCATTCGAGCGATCGCCTGATGCGCGGTTACGCCTTGTCGAATCTTGGTACCGTGCACCTCGACGAGGGCAACTGCGACGCCGCCGTCGGCGTGCTGCTGCAGCTGGTCGAGTCGGGCATTCTCAGTGACCAGCCGCGCCTTGGCACGGCGATCTTCAACCTTGCGATCGCCTACGGCCTGAAGGGGCAGTTCGCCGAGGCGCAGCATTGGTTCTCGCGGTTGCACGCCGAGTTGCCGCACAAGCGGAGCCTGGTCGGCCGCGAGTTGTCCCGGCGCAGCCAGTTCCTGCACATGGTCCGGACCCATCCAGGGGCGCAGGCTCTCGCCAAAGTCCTCTCGACTCTGTTCGCCGTCCCAGCCGAAAGTGGAGCTTGACCAGCTGGCTGGTCGCCGCGGGCAGCCCCCGCTGGCGTCTGGTCCGATCAAAGGTAAGCTCCCGCCCGTCGCCCTCTCCCTCACAGCCACCATGAAGTCGTTGCTTCGCCCTCTGGTTGCCCTCGCCGTCGCCGTGTGGCTCGCCTTGCCCCTGGTAGGCAACGACGGCGGCAACAACGCGGGTGGCACCGGCATCTGGATCCTGCCGCGAGCGACGTTCCTTGCTTCGGGCATGTCGCAGTCGGCGCCGCGGGCGACCAAGGACCTGCTGGCGAACGGCCAGGACGTGGTGATGGAAGTGTCGACCGAGTGCGGCGCGTGCAGCGCCACGTTCGTCGACGAGCTGTCCGGCCAGCCGGTGGCCCTGCAGGCCAGTGGTGGCCTCGTCCGGTTGCCGGCGTCGCTGCTGCAGTCGCTCGCCGGTGCCGCCGGCACCAAGGCGCACATCGTCATCACCGACGCCAACCAGCTCGGCTACCTGCTGACGATCGATCGCCGCGAAGACGGCTCGCTGATCCTGAAGGTGCAGTGATCCTGAAGGTGAAGTGAGCGGGCGCGCGGCGCGGCCGCGGTGACCCTGAGCGGCGCCGCGATCAGCGCCGCCGCAGCAGCCCACGCTGCTGCGCGCCCAGCATGCGAGCCGGCACATTGGTGCACATCGCATCGAAGCCCAGGGCCGCGCCGCCACACCAGCCGAGTTCGTCGTCGGTCGTGTAGCTGCAGACCAGCAGGCCGCCCTGCGCCGCCTTCTGCACGGCGCCATGGTCGATGGCGTGCGCGTCCCAGTGCACCATGCCGGCCCCGAGTGTGTGCGCCGCGGCGACGACCGCGTCGTCGACGACTGCGTGCTGCGGCGTCGGGCCGAGCAGCGCGGTCGCGATTTCCGGCGCCAGCCGCCGCACCGCGGCGACGAACGCCCAGTCGAACGACTGCAGCAGGCACGAATCGACGCGGCCCGCCGTGCGCACCGCCGCGACGAACGCCGCGGGATCACCCGCCTTGTGCTCGATCATCGCGATGCATGGCGCCGGCATCGCCTGCAGCGCCGCCGCCAGCGTCGGCACGCGTTCGCCGCGATGCGCCGCCCCTTTCCACGCACCGGCGTCGAGCTGCGCCAGCGCCGCCGTCGTGGTCTGCGCCAGCAGGGCGCCGGGGCCGAGCACGCGCGCCGCATCCGTCGTGCGGTCGAGGCTCACGTCGTGCAGGCAGAACAGTTCGCCGTCGCGGTTCTGCTGCACGTCGAACTCCTGCATGGCGACGCCGAGCGCCGTCGCCGCACGGAACGCCGCCAGCGTGTTCTCGGGGTGGTTCCGGCTGTCGCCGCGGTGGGCGACGACGATCGGGCCGGTGGTGGCGGCGGCGCGCAGGCGGGAGAAGACGGGGTGTGGGTGGGCCATGAACTTCTTCGTCGGCGAAGGCGCCCGCAGTGCGGTATCGGCGCCGTCGTCGCACCATAATCCGCGGCATGTCCCCAGAGCTCTATCGCTTGTTGCACGTCACCGGTGCATTGATGTTGTTCCTCGGTCTCGGCGGCATGCTCGCCAGCGAACCCGGCAAGGGTTCGAAGATCTACGGCATGCTGCACGGCATCGGCTGGCTCGTGATGCTGGTCTGCGGCATCGGTTTCGCGCACAAGACGCAGCTCGGCTGGCCGAACTGGATGATCGCGAAGGTCGGCATCCTGGTGTTGCTCGGCGCGCTGCCGTTCCTGACCAAGCGCGGCGTGCTGCCGCGGCCGCTGGCGGCGCTGCTCGTCGTCGGACTCGGCACGGCTGCCTACTACCTGGTGCAGTCGCGCCCGTTCTGATCGGCACGACCCTACTTCATCGCTTCGCGAGGCCTCCATCGTGGCATCGTTCGCGCCGCCCGAAGTCCTGCTGCTCGGCCCCGGCCCGTCGCCGACGAGCCCCGCCGTGCAGCGCGCGCAGTCGCTGCCGCCGCTCGGCCACCTCGACCCGGCGTTCCTGCCGCTGCTCGATCGCGTGCAGAACGGACTGCGCGCGCTGTTCGGCGTCGACCACGCGCTGACGCTGCCGATCGCCGGCACCGGCACCGCCGGCATGGAGGCGATCGTCGCCAACCTCGTCGAGCCGGGTGATCGCGTCGTCGTCGGTGTGCACGGCATCTTCGGCCAGCGCTTCGCCGAGGCGGTGCGGCGTGCTGCCGGCGACGTCGTCGAAGTGCGTGCCGAGTTCGGCCGCAGCCTGCCTGTGGCCGAGTTCGAACGTGCCGTCGCCGCCGGCCCGACGCGGCTGTGCTGTGTCGTGCACGCCGAGACCAGCACCGGCGTGCTGACCGACCTCCAGCCGTTCGCCGCCGCCGCGCAGCGGAGTGGTGCCTTGTTCGCCGTCGACTGCGTGACCAGCCTCGCCGGCCGTGTGCTCGACTTCGGTGCGCTCGGCGTCGATGCCGCGTTCAGCGGCACGCAGAAGTGCCTGTCGGTGCCGCCGGGTCTGTCGCCGGTGACGTTCGGGCCGCGGGCGATGGCGCGCGTCGCCGCACGGCGGGCGCCGGTGCCGTTCTACTTCGACACGCGCCTGCTGACCGGCTACTTCGGGCCCGACCGCGCCTACCACTACACGGCGCCGATCACGCTGCTCTACGCGCTCGACCAGGCGCTCGCCGAGGTCGCCGACGAAGGCCTCGCTGCGCGCGCGCAGCGGCACGTCGCGGTGGCGGCGGCACTGCGCCGCGGCCTCGCCGTGCTCGGCCTCGAACCGTTGGTGCCGGTCGCCGAAGCGACGCCGATGCTGACCACGATCCGGCATCGCGCCGGCATCGACGACCGCGCGTTTCGCACGCACCTGCGGCAGCGGCACTTGCTGGAGGTCGGCGGCGGCCTCGGCCCGCTCGCCGGCAAGGTGTTCCGCGTCGGCCTGATGGGCTATGGCGCGCAACTGCCGAACGTGCTGCGCGCGCTGGCGGCGTTCGGCGATGCGCTGGCGGCGCAGGGGCAGCCGGTCGACGTGCCGGCGGCGCTGGCGGCGGCTGCGGCGGGCTGAGCGTTCGCGCTGTCGCCCAGGCTTCGCTATGGTGGCCCCGAGCCCAGGCCATGAACGACGCCAAGATCCGCGCCACGATCGAAGACAGCATCGCCACCAAGCAGCGCCTGCTCGCGCAGTGCACGCCGGCGATCACCAGACTGTGCGAACTCGGCGTCGCCACGCTGCGCGGCGGCGGCAAGATCCTCCTCTGCGGCAACGGCGGCAGCGCCTGCGACGCCGCGCACGCCGCCGGCGAACTGGTCGGCTGGTTCGAGCAGAAGCAGCGCCGCGGCTACGCCGCCATCGCCCTCGGCCAGAGCGTGCCGACGCTGACCGCGATCGGCAACGACGCCGGCTACGAGCACGTGTTCGCGCGCGAGGTCGAGGCGATCGGCCGCGCCGGCGACCTGCTGATCGGCTTCACCACGTCGGGCGGCAGCAAGAACGTCGTCATGGCGCTGAAGCAGGCGCGCAGCCAGGGCCTCGCCACCGCCGTGTTGTGCGGCGAGAAGCGCGGGGCGGCGATCGACCACGCCGACGTCGCCGTGCAGGTGCCGTCGGGCAACACCGCGCGCATCCAGGAGAGCCACCTCGTCTGCGTGCACATTCTGTGTGCGTCGATCGAGGACGCACTGCAGGCCTGACGTCAGGGCTTCGGTCGGAGAGGGCTTCGACCTCAGCGCTTCTCTGGCGTCGGAGCCGGCAGGCCTTCCTGCAGCGCCTTCATCGCCTCGGGCAGCACCGGCTTGCCCGGCTCGCCGATCTTCGCGGTGCCCGGCTTCTCCTTCGCACTCCACGAACTGCCGAACACGCCGCTGCGCCCCGGCAAAGCACGCAGCGGGCCGTTGACGAGCGTCTCGGCGGCGAACAGGTCGGCGACCTGCTGCAGCAACGGCGCCGGCCAACCGCTGCCGGGCACGCCGTCGACCGGGTCCTCGCCGGTGACGCCGGGCTTCGTCACCTGCATCGAGCCGTCGGGCAGCACCGACGTCGACCAACGGCGCAGCTTCGGCAGCAGCGCTTCGAGCTCGGGCACCGGCTCCTTCGCCGCGACCACGACGTAGGTCGTCGACGGCAGCACCAGCGAACGCGTCGACCACGCCAGTTCCTTGTCGGCGCGTTTGCCGGGCAGCACGCTCGGGCCCGCCGGCAACGGCTTCGGCAGGTCGCTCTTCAGCTCGGCCGCCGGCCACAGCAGGATGGTGCCGTCGGTGGCGCTCTTGCCGAACACGTAGACGTGCATCGGTTCCGGTGCGTTCCACGACAGCCGCAGCCGCGACTCGGCCGGCAGTTCGTCCCAGTTGCGCGCCTGGGTGAAGTCGACGTCGCCGCCGACGCGCCACGTCGCTGCCGGGCCGTTCGCCGCGGGGCCGCGCCCGAGCCCTCCGGACTGCCAGGCGGCGAAGGCGACTCCGGCGGCGAGCAACGGCAGCACGAGCAAGCGCGCGTTCATGCTGCGAACGTAGCGCCCTGGCGGGGGGCGGGTCGAGCTTGCCGCGACAGAGCTGCGACTTGTGCCGGCAGGCGGCATGCCGTCTCCTGCCCGCGCCCTTCGGAGGAACCCACTCAATGCGCATCTCGTGGTTGTTGCCGCTGCTCGCGGCCGTCGTCTCGCCCGTCTCCGCCCAGACCTCGCCCGAAGCGGCCCCGCCGGCGGTGAAGAAGGCGCCGCCGCGCGTGTTCACCGAGTTCCCGGTGCCCGATGCAGCGCCGCTCGACATCGAGAAGGCCAGCAAGGAGGCGATCCAGACGTTGATCGCGCTGCAGGAGGGCGACGGCGATGACCAGTGGCCCTACCAGGGCGTCTACCGCGAGGACCGTTCGCCGTCGCCGGTCGGCTACCGCGTCGGCGGCACGTCGATCGCGATCCTCGGGCTGTTGTCGGTGCCGGGCTATCGCACCGACACGGCGAGGCAGGAGATCGTCGCGCGTGGCCTGCGCTTCGTGCTGCAGACGTTCGAAGTGCCGCGCATGCAGGAGGACTTCGTCGGCAACTACGACGTGCGCGGCTGGGGCCACGTCTACGGCCTGTTGATGCTGCAGGCGCTGCAGGAGGCGAAGGCGGTGCCGGCCGACCTCGCCGAGCAGGTCGCGGCGAAGGAGAAGTGGTTGGTCGACGTGCTCTGCGCTTCGGCGATCCCCGACGCCGGTGGTTGGAACTACTCGCGGCCGCGCGGCTACAAGAGCCCGCGCAACACGGCGTCGCCGTTCATGACGGCTCCGGCACTGCAGGCGCTGTTCCTGGCGAAGAAGCGCGGCCACAGCGTGCCCGACGCGGTGATCACGCAGGCGCTCGACGCGCTCGAACGCGCGCGCGCGAAGCCGGGTGGCTACGCCTACGGCGCGCCGGCGAAGAGCCAGAGCGAGGTCGAAGAAGCGCAGCTGACGATGATGGACAAGACGCCGAGCTCGGCGGCGCGCGCGGCAGCGTGCGAAGTGACGCTGCTGCTCGCCGGCCGCGGCGACCTGCAGCGGCTCGAGCGCGCGGTCGACCTGTTCTTCGCGCACTGGGACGACCTCGCGGTGCGGAAGAGCCAGACCGGCACGCACATCCCGCCGTACGGCATCGCGCCGTACTACTTCCTCTACGGCCACGTCTACGCGGCGCAGGCGATCGAGTTCGTCGCCGACGACAAGAAGCGCGAGCTGCTGCGCGGGAAGATGCGCGCGATGCTGGCGAAGTCGCGCGAGGCCGACGGCAGCTGGAACGACCGCCAGTTCGAACGTTCGGGCGGCTACGGCACGGCGATGGCGCTGCTCGCGATGCACATGCCGCACCTGCCGAAGATGCCGACGTGGACGCCGAGCGGAGATGCAGCGAAGACGAACGCGCCGAGCAAGGACGCGGAGCAGGGCAAGTAGGACTGCGGACCGGGGAGGATCCCGCGGCGCCGCTCAGCGACCGCCGCGGTGCACCTGCTGCGGCGTCGCCTGGTCGGTCGGCATCACCACGATGCTGTCGAGATTGACGTGCGCCGGCCGCGTCGCCGCGAACACCACGCAGTCGGCGACGTCCTCGGCGCGCAGTGGCCGCGTGTCCTGGTAGACCTTCGCCGCGCGGTCCTGGTCGCCGCGGAAGCGCACGAGCGAGAACTCGGTCTCGACCATGCCCGGGTCGACGCTGGTGACGCGGATGCCGCTGCCGAGCGTCTCCATGCGGATCGCTTCGCAGATCGGCTGCAGCGCGCGCTTGCTGCCGCAGTAGACGCCGCCGCCGGCGTAGGCCTTGTGCCCGGCGATCGAGCCGATGACGACGATGTGGCCGTTCTTGTGCTCCAGCATGTGCGGCAGCACGCGGCGGGTGACTTCGAGCAGGCCGAGCACGTTGGTCTCGAGCATCTCGCGCCACGCTTCGCCGGTGCCTTCGGCGATCTTCTCGGTGCCGCGGGCGAGGCCGGCGTTGTTGACCAGCACGTCGATCGGGCCGTTCGCGGCGATCGCGGCGGCGACGAAGCGTTCGACGCTGGCGGGCTTGGTGACGTCGAGCGGGTGCGTGAACGCGGTCGGCACGACTTCGTGCAGGCGGTCGCTGCGGCGGGCACCGAGCGACAAGCGGTCGCCACGGGCGGCGAACGCCTTGGCGCAGGCGGCGCCGATGCCCGAACTGGCGCCGGTGATGACGACGTGGCGGCTCATCGCCGCAGGATAGGAGGCGGCTCGGCGGCGAGCGAGCGCGCCGATTCGGGGGCTCTTGCACCACGCGCGCCGCGGCCGCGGGGCGGGGGCGGACGATGGCATGGCTCGGTCGCAGTGGCGCACGGCACTCGACGAAATCGTGCCGGCTCGCGCGCCGTCCCGACGTTCGTCGGCTGTGCGCCTGTTCGCGCACCCACTCTTGCCCCTGGATCCACGCTCCATGTTCCGTCTCCCTGCTTCGCTCCTCCTGGCGGCCACCGCCGTCGCTCCGCTCCACGCCCAGGGACCGAGCTCCCTGGTCGGCCTGACGGTCAACGGCGCCGTCCGCACCAGTGCCCCTGCCGCGTGCCTGGTGCTCGGGCAGTGCCTGCCGCCGGGCTTCCCCGTCGCCGTCGGTGTCGGTGGTGGCACCGCCTGGGATCCGGTCCATCAGGGCGCCTGGATCAGCAACGGCAATGTGCTGGCCTGCGTCGGCGACACCTGCAACTACCTGTGCCCGCCGATCGGCCTCGCTGGTCTCGGCGGTGCG
>JBILEY010000425.1:0-4618 GCA_044351865.1 Planctomycetota bacterium
ACCTGACCACCCACCGCTGAGGACGACGACCATGAACAAGAACATCGTCTCCGCGGTCGCTCGCCGCGACCTGCGCAGCTGGTTCGGCAACCCGACCAACTACGTCTTCATCCTGCTGTTCGTCGGCGTCTCCGCCGGTTGTCTGATCTGGCCGGGTGAGTTCTTCCGCAACAACCTCGCCAACCTCGAAACCTGGGCCGACCGGTTCCCGTTGCTCGCCGTGATCTTCGTCGCTGCGGCGACGATGGGCATGTGGACCAGCGAGCGCGCCAACGGCACCCAGGAACTGCTGTTCACGCTGCCGGCGCACGACATCGACCTGCTGGCGGGCAAGTTCCTCGCCTACGTCGCGGTCTACACCGCCTCGTTGCTGTTCACCTTGCCGCTGCCGATCGCGCTGTCGTTCCTCGGCACGCCGGACTTCGGCCAGGTGTTCGCCAACTACGTCGGCTTCTGGTTGTTCGGCGTGATGCTGGTCGCGGTCTCGATGGTCGGCTCGCAGCTGACCGCGAACGCGACGATCGCGTTCATCGTCTCGGTGATCGTCTGTGCGGTCGTCGTCTACCTCGGCTCCGTCATCGACTGGCTCGGCTTCCCGAGCTGGAAGACGAACGGCACCGAAGGCCAGTTCGCCGAGTTCGGCCGCGGCATGATCCCGATGTCGGGCGTGCTGCTGTTCCTCGGGCTGACGGCGACGTTCCTCTATCTCAACCTGGCCCTGCTGGCGCGGCGCCACTGGCGCAAGCTGGAGGACGGCGCGCACGGCTTCGCCCGCACGGTCGGCTTCGCGGTCGGCACGCTGTCGCTGACGATCATCGCCGTGCACGCGCTCGGTCGCTTCGACGTCACCAGCGAGGGCATCCACTCCCTCGGCGCCGAGAGCCGCAAGCTGCTGGCCGGTCTCGACCCGAACAAGCCGGTGCTGATCCGCGCCTACGTCAGCGAGGAGGTGCCGGAGATGCTGGTGCAGCAGCGGCGTCTGCTGCTGAACTTCATCGATCAGTTCGACGCGATCGGTGGCAACGCCGTGCAGAAGTCGATCGTGATGCCGGCGCCGTTCTCGCCGGAAGCGCGCCAGGCGGAGAGCAACTACGGCATCCGCGCGCAGACGATCCCGGACGAGATGGCCGGCGGCGGCTACCGCGAGATGCAGGTGTTCCTCGGCTTCGCCGTCACCTGCGGCACCGAAGAGGTGGTCACGCCGTTCGTCGAGCCGGGGCTGCCGCTCGAGTACGAGCTGATGCGCAGCGTGCGCGTCGTCACCAACTCGCAGCGCAAGAAGGTGGGCATCCTGAAGACCGACGTCGAGCTGGCGGGCGGCATGGACTTCCAGACGTTCCAGCAGAAGCAGCGCTGGCTGGTCGCCGACGAGCTGCAGCAGCAATACCAGCTCGAGAACGTCGACGCCGACAAGGACTACCCCGAGGGCATCGACTGCCTCGTGGTGCCGCAGCCGAGCTCGCTGCAGCAGGAGGCGATGTCTCGCCTGCAGGCCTGGATCCTCGCCGGCAAACCGACGCTGCTGCTCGAGGACCCGCTGCCGGTCGCGGCGCCGGGCACCGCTGCCGACGACGAGAAGGGCGGCATGCAGGCTCGCATGATGGGCGGCGGCGGCCCGCAGAAGGGCGATTTCGACGCCTTCTTCGCCAGCTTCGGCGTGCGCATGAGCAAGACCGACCTGGTGTGGGACTCGAGCTCGCGCAGCGTGTTCGGCGGCAGCTACCCGCCGACGTTCCTGTTCGAAGGCTCGGCCAGCATGAACGCCGACAGCCCGATCACGAAGGGCTTGCAGTCGGCGGTGTTCATGATCGCCGGCCACTTCACTGCGATGGAGAAGGAGGGCGTCAAGGTGCAGCCGCTGGTGCAGGCGCGCCCGGCCGACGGCGATTCGCTGAACGGCATCGTGCCCAAGTACGAGACCGCGCCGCGGCGCGGCGACGGGTTCCTCGTCTTCAACCCGTTCGGCGGCATGCAGCCGAATCCGGCCGTGCGCTATCGGCCGAGCAATCGGCCGTTCGACCTGCTCGTGCGCGTCGGCGGCAAGCCGGCCGGCAGCGACAAGGAGCTGAACGTCATCTGCTGGTCGGACCTCGACGCCATCAGCAACACGTTCTTCAACATCCGCCGGCAGGTCGCCGACGTGAACATGCGTTTCGACAACGTCACGCTGGTGATGAACTGCATCGACAGCCTGATCGGCGACGAGAGCCTGATCGAGCTGCGCAAGCGCCGCCCGACGCTGCGCCGCCTGAGCGCGGTCGAGGTCGCGCAGAGCCAGTTCGAGAAGGCCTGGAACGAGCAGAAGAAGGCCGCCGAGGACGACTCGGACAAGGCGCTCGAGGAGGCCGAGGGCCGACTGAAGGCCGCGGTCGACAAGATCCGCCAGGACACGGCCCTCGACGAGCAGTCGAAGGACCGTCAGATCGCCGAGGTCGAGAAGGTCGAGAACCGGCGCTTCGAGACCGAGAAGGCCAACATCGAGGCCGACAAGAAGAAGCGCATCGAGGAGGCGCAGTACCGCCGCGATGCCAGTCGTCGCAGCATCTACAACGGCTACCGCCTGTGGACCATCCTGCTGGCGCCGCTGCCAGCGCTGCTGATCGGCGTGTGGATGCTGGTGCGTCGTCGCGCGCGCGCGGCTGCGATCGTTCCGAAGAACCGTCAGGTGATGGGAGGTGCACGATGAACGAGTTCGTGAAGACCGGTGTGATCCTGGGCGGGGCCGTGGCCCTGGCGCTCGTCGCCGCGGCGATGGGGCCGAAGCCCATCCAGAACGACCTGCTGTCCGACCAGGGTGAGTTGTTCTTCAAGGACTTCACCGCGGCGGCCGACGCGACCTACCTCGAGGTCACCGAGTTCAGTGCCGAGAAGAGCGAGGCGCGCAAGTTCGCCGTGCAGCGTGACAAGGAAGGCCGCTGGACGATCCCGTCCCACGGCAACTACCCGGCGGACGCCAAGGAGCGCATGGCGCAAGCGGCGGCGCTGGTCATCGGCCTGAAGAAGGACAGCTGCGTCGGCGACCGCATCGAGGACCACGCGTCGTTCGGCGTCGTCGACCCGCTCGACCCGGGCACGGATCCGGCCGGGCGCGGTCTGCGCGTGACGCTGAAGAACGCGGCCGGCAACGACCTCGCCGACCTGATCGTCGGCAAGGAGGCGGATCGCAAGATGGGCGTGCGCTACCTGCGCTTGCCCGGCAAGCGCCGCGTCTACGCCGCCAAGCTCGACGGCGAACTGTCGACGAAGTTCGCCGACTGGATCGAGACCGACCTGCTGAAGGCGTCGTCGTGGGACATCCAGAAGGTGACCTTCGACAACTACTCGGTCGACGAGCAGCGCGGCGCCATCGTGCCGGGCGACAAGTACGTCATCACCAAGGACGCCGCCGGCAAGTGGGCGTTCGATGGCCTCGACGCCGCCAAGGAGGAGTCCAACGAGGACAAGCTGGGCGAGATCGGCGACACCCTCGGCCAGATCAAGATCGTCGGTGTGCGCAGCAAGCCCGAAGGCCTGACCGCGCGGCTCGAGCGGGCCAACGGCATCGAGGCGCAGCTGCTGATGCGGGACCTGATCCGCAAGGGCTTCTTCCTCGACCAGAGTGGCAAGCTGTTCAGCAACGAAGGCGACCTGCTGTTCGAGACCAAGAAGGGCGTGCGCTACACGCTGCGCTTCGGCGAGCTGGTGCCGGGCTCCGGCGAAGACGTGACCTCGGGCATCGCCGCGGCCCCGAAGGACGGTGCGACGCCGGCTCCGAGCACCGTGGCGTCGAACAACCGCTACCTGATGGTCACCGCCGAGTTCGACGAAGCGCTGCTGACGAAGCCGGCCGGCGCCAAGCTGCCGAAGGAGCAGCTCGACAAGCGCAGCGAAGCGCGCACGCAGATCGAGCTGATCCAGAAGGCGGTCGAAGCCTTCCGCGCCAAGAACGAGAACAAGCTGCCGGAGTCGCTGGCCAAGCTGACCGAGAAGCCCGCCGAAGGCGACGCGTTCCTGGCCGAGCTGAAGAAGGACCCGTGGGGCGAGGACTACCGCCTCGTCGTCACCGGCGAGACCTACGCGGTCGTCGCGCACGCCGAGGACAAGGCCGAGGGCGGCGAAGGCATGGGCGCCGACGTGCGCAGCGATCGCCTGCCGTTCGAGGACGAGCTGCGCAAGATCACCACGTCGTGGGAGGAGTTCGACCGCAAGGTCGAAGAAGGCCGCAAGGAAGCCGACAAGCTGACCAAGCGCTTCGGCCCGTGGTACTACGTCATCGACCAGTCGCTGTTCGGCAAGCTGAAGCCCAAGCGCGCCGACCTGGTCAAGCCGAAGTCGGCGACGCCGCCGGCGAACGGCGAGACGCCTCCGCCGAACCTGCCGGGCAAGTGAAGCAGGCGGCCGCCGGCGACGTTCGCGTCGCCGGCCGGCCCGCCGCTCACAGCATCGCCGCCAGCTCGGCGAGCGCGCGGCTCAGGATCGAGCGCACCGCGACTTCGCTCTTGCCGAGTTCCTGCGCGATCTGCGCATGCGACAGGCCCATGAGCCGCGCCATCAGGATGACCTCCTGCTTCTCCGGCGCCAGCTTGCCGAAGGCGCCCTCGACCTTCTGCAGCTCCTCGCGCGCCGCCGCCTGCCCACT
>JBILEY010000426.1:0-4612 GCA_044351865.1 Planctomycetota bacterium
GCGCACGAGGCCGGTGGTCGTCGGCATCACGCAGCTGGCGGCGGGCGCCGCCGCTGCCTTGGCGACCGGTGTGGGCTTGGCCGCCACCGTGGCCGGTGCCTTGACGGGCGTCTTGGCCGCTGCCTTGACCGCGACCTTGACCGCCGTCGCGGGCTTGCCGCCTGCAGCCTTGGCTGCAGGCGAGGCCTTCGCCACCGGCTTCGCCGCCGGCTTGCCCTTCTTCGCCATCTTCGCCGGAGGCATCAGCCGAGGAGCAGGCGGTACGGCTGCTCGAGGTGGTCCTTGACGACGTTCATCCAACGCGCGCCGGTGGCGCCGTCGACCAGGCGGTGGTCGATCGACACCGACAGGTACATCTTCTTGCCCGCGACGACCGCGCCGTTCTTGACGATGGCGGCGTCCTTGATCGCGTGCACGCCCATGATCGCGACCTCGGGGAAGTTGATGACCGGCGTCGCGAACAGGCCGCCGATGTTGCCGGCGTTGGTGATGGTGAAGGTGCCGCCGGTCAGGTCCTCGACCGTGACCTTGCCGTCGCGCGTGCGCGCGGCGAGCTCCTGCAGCTCCTTGGCGAGTTCGCCGACCGACTTGCGGTCGACGTCCTTGATCACCGGCACGATGAGGCCCGAGTCGGTGTCGGTGGCGATGCCGAAGTTGTAGTACTTCTTGATCACCAGCTCCTGCGTGACCTCGTCGAGCGACGCGTTCATCGCCGGGTGCTCCTTCATGGCGGCGACGATCGCCTTCATGATGAACGGCAGGTAGGTGATGTTGATGCCCTTGTCGGCGAACGACTTCTTCGCCTCGCCGCGGATCTTCACCAGCTCGGTGACGTCGATGTCGTCGACGTAGGTGAAGTGCGTCGCGGTGTACTTCGACCGCGTCATCGCCTCGGCGATCTTGCGGCGCAGGCCGCGGAACGGCACGCGCTCTTCGCTGCGGCCGGCCGGTGCCGGCGGGATCGCGATCGGCGCGAACACCTTGGCGCCCGGCGCGCCAGCGGCCGGAGCGGCACCGCGCGCGGCGGGGGCGCTCTGCGTGCCGCTGGAGCCTGCCGTCGCGAGGTCGTCGTTGGTCACGCGGCCGCGCGGGCCGGTGGCGGCGACGGCGGCGAGGTCGATGCCGAGCTCGCGGGCGCGGCGGCGCGTGGCCGGCGCGGCCAGCACCTTGCCGGGGCTCGACTGCACGAACGCCGCGGGCGCGGCAGCGGGGGCGGCCGGGACCGGCGGCGGGGTCGGGATGGCGACGGGCTTCGGTGCGGCGACCGGGGCGGGCGCCGGAGCGGGGGCTGCGGCCTTGGCGACCGGTGCGGGCGGCGCGACCGGCGCCGGTGCGGCGGCGGGCTTCGCCGGGGCCGCGGCCGGTGCTGTGCCACCGGCGGCGCCAGCGTCGATCACGGCGATCGTGCTGCCGACCGGGACGACGTCGCCTTCCTTGCAGCGCAGCTCGGCGATGACGCCGGTGAACGGCACCGTGATCGTCACGGTCGCCTTGTCCGTCATCACTTCGACGAACTCGTCCTCTTCCTTCACGGCCTGGCCGGCCTTGACCTTCCAGCTGACGATCTCGCCTTCGGCAATGCCTTCGCCAATGTCGGGGAGCTTGAATTCCTTGAGTGCCATCGTGATTCCTGAGTCAGTGCGAATGCGGGGATTGTGTGTAGGTGGTGCGTTCGTGCGGGGCGCTGCGGCTCACCAGACGAACGTCTTCTCGATGCCGGCGAGCACGCGCTTGCTGTCGGGCATGTAGAGCGGCTCGAGCGTGTAGGGGAACGGCGTGTCGAAGCCGGCGACGCGCACGATCGGGCCCTCGAGATACTCGATGCACTTCTCGGCGATCAGCGCCGACAGCTCGGCGCCGTAGCCGCAGGTCTTCGGCGCCTCGTAGACGACGACGCAGCGGCCGGTCTTCTTGACCGACGCGAGCACGGTCGCTTCGTCGAGCGGCACCAGCGTGCGCAGGTCGACGATCTCGCAGCTGCGGCCGGCCTTCTGCGCTTCCTCGGCGGCCTGCTCGCAGACCGACACCATCGCGCCGTAGCACAGCAGCGTGACGTCGGTGCCTTCGCGGGCGATGCGGGCCTTGCCGAGCGGCACGACGTGTTCGCCGATCGGCACCTCGCCCTTGCCGTGGCGGTAGATGCGCTTTGGCTCCAGGAACATCACCGGGTCCTCGTCGCGGATCGACGCGATCAGCAGACCCTTCGCGTCCGCCGGCGTGCTCGGGATCACGACCTTGAGCCCCGGCGTGTGGCAGAAGTAGGCTTCGCTCGACTGGCTGTGGTAGTGGCCGCCGCGGATGCCGCCGCCGTACGGCGAACGGATCACCATCGGGCACGTGTACTCGCCGCCGCTGCGGTAGCGCATCTTCGCGGCTTCGCTGACGATCTGGTCGAAGGCCGGGTAGATGAAGTCGAGGAACTGGATCTCGGCGATCGGGCGCATGCCGTAGACGGCCATGCCGACGCCGGCGCCGATGATGCCGCACTCGGACAGCGGCGTGTCGAAGCAGCGCTTCTCGCCGAACTCTTCGTAGAGGCCGGCGGTGGCGCCGAACACGCCGCCCTTCTTGCCGACGTCTTCGCCGAACACGACCACTCGATCGTCGTTGCGCATCTCGGTGCGCATCGCGTCGGTGATCGCTTCGAGCATCGTCATCACCTTGGTGCCGGTCTCGCCGGCGCCGGCCTTGGTCTTGGTCGCAGTCATGAGAGGATTCGTGGGTTTGCTTGGCGCCGGCTGTGCGGCGCAGATGGGGGTTGGATGGCGGGGAGGAGCCGCGAGCGGAGTCGCCGGGAAGCGGAGCCGCCGGGAATCGGTTCGTTGGATCGGCGCGATCAGAGGGGGAACGCGCCGACGTCGGCGCCGACGCTGCCCTTGGCGACGAGGTCGCGCAGGTGCTCGCGCTGTTCCTTCAGCTGCGGCGTCAGGTTCATGTAGACGTCGTCGAACATCGAGTCGACCGGCGGATTGCCGGTCGCCTCGGCGGCGGTGACGGCCGCCTGGATCGCCGCCTTCGCACCGTCGACGCACTCCTGCTCGAACGCCTCGCTCCACAGCTTCTTGCCCTTCAGGTAGAGCTGGAAGCGCGCGATCGGGTCCTTCTTCTTCCACGCCTCGAACTCCTTGGCGTCGCGGTAGCGCGCGGCGTCGTCGGAGCTGCTGTGCGAGGCCATGCGGTAGGTCACCGTCTCGATCAGCGTCGGGCCTTCACCGGCGCGGGCGCGGTCGACGGCCTCCTTGGTGGCGCGGTAGACGGCGAGGATGTCGTTGCCGTCGACGCGCACGCCGGGCATGCCGTAGGCGTCGGCCTTGATCGCCATCGACTCGCTGCACGTCTGCTTCTCCGACGGCACCGAGATCGCCCAGCCGTTGTTCTCGCAGACGAACACGACCGGCGCCTTGTAGACCGCGGCGAAGTTCAGGCCGGTGTGGAAGTCGTTGCTGCTGGTGCCACCGTCGCCGCAGTAGGTCATGAACACCGTGTCGTCGCCGCGGATGCGCGCGGCCATGCCGGCCCCGGCGGCCTGCGTCAGCTGCGTGCCGATCGGCGAGCTGATCGAGACGAAGTTCGCCTGGCGGAAGCTGTAGTGCACCGGCATCTGGCGGCCCTTGCTGGTGTCGCCGGCGTTGCCGAACCACTCGCAGACGATCTTCTCGATCGGGACCTGGCGCAGCAGCAGGATGCCCGGCTGGCGGTACGCCGGGAACAGCCAGTCGCTGTCCTTCAGCGCGTAGGCCGAGCCGAGGTGCGACGCCTCCTGGCCGGTCGACTGCAGGTAGAAGCCGATGCGGCCCTGGCGCTGCAGGGCGAGACCACGGTCGTCGAGCGCGCGCGTGGTCACCATCAGGCGGTAGAGCTTCTGCAGCTCGGCGGCCGGCAGGTTCGGGTCCTTGCCCTTCTGGGCCTTGCCGTCCTTGTCGAGGATCGTCAGCAGTTCGAGACTCATGCGGATTCGGGCTGGGGGGTGTTCGTGGAAGTGCCGGTCGTGGAAGAGCCGGCGCCGGCGATCGCCTTGCGCTGGCGGAGCATCCCGGCGAGGTAGAACTCGGCGGCCTTGTAGCTGGAGCGCACCAACGGGCCGGCGGCGACGTAGAGGAAGCCCTTCGTCATCGCCCGCGCCTCGAGTGCCTGGAAGCGCGCCGGCGTCACGTGCTCGCGCACCGGCAGGTGCAGCAGCGTCGGCCGCAGGTATTGGCCGAACGTCACCACGTCGACGCCGTACTCGCGCAGGTCGTCCATCGCCTGCTCGATCTCGCGCTCGCTCTCGCCGAGGCCGAGCATCAGCGACGACTTGGTGACGACGTCGGGGCGCAGCTTCTTCGCCAGCCGCAGCGTGTCGAGCGAACGCGCGTAGCTGCAGCGGTGGTCGCGCACGCGCGGGGTCAGCCGCAGCACCGTCTCGACGTTGTGCGCATACACGTCGGGGCCGCCGTCGAGCACCGTCGCGATCATCTGCTCGGTCGTCATCGTCTGGCGTTCGCCAGCCAGCCAGTCGCCGACCAGCGCTTCGACCAGCATCTCGGGATTGCGGCGCTTGATCGCGCGGATCGTCGCCGCCACGTGCGCAGCACCGCCGTCCGGCAGGTCGTCGCGGTCGACCATCGTCAGC
>JBILEY010000427.1:0-4611 GCA_044351865.1 Planctomycetota bacterium
CCGTTCGCTGGCGAACAAGGTGCTGCACGTGGCGAACGGCGTGTTGACGCCGTACCTCGGCGACTACGCGTTCTACCTGCAGAAGACGAAGGCCGAGTCGGCGCGCGCGGCGCTGACGGCGGGCGGTGTCGGCGGCAAGGTGGCGCCGAAGGAAGCGAAGGAGTCGAAGCCGGCGAAGGACGCGGCTCCGGTGCAGAAGCCGGGCGGCGGTGCCGGCGCGATCGACAAGGAGAAGCAGAAGCAGCAGAAGAAACTGCAGCAGCAGGTGCAGAAGCTCGAGCAGCAGATCGAGTCGGCCGAGCAGATGAAGGCGACGCTGCAGAAGCAGCTCGAGGATCCGGCGCTGTGGAACGACGCGGATCGTGCCGACGAGGTGCAGAAGGACTTCACGACGGTCGGCACGGTGCTGCAGCAGCTGACGGCGCAGTGGGAGCAGGCGGCGGCACAGCTGGAAGCGCTCGATCGCGCCTAGGCGGGCAAACCGGGGTGCGTGGTGGTCGCGGCTCTGCTCTTTGTGTCGAGGTGATGTTCGTCACCTCGTTCCGCGGTGCGGCGGCGTAGCGCTTGGTTCCTGCGGGGCCACCCGCAGTCCGCGGCGGAAGGCCTGCTGCAGCCACCGCACGCCGAACGACCCGAACAGCAGGGGCAGCAAGAGCCCCATCCGCAGGTTGTCGGTGGCGCCGCTGGCGATGGCGTAGACACCGTAGACCACGACGGCGATCGCCGTGAGGAGGCAGAACAGGCCGAGCAGGGCCAGCGGTGCACGCAGGATGAGGCCGAGGGCGCGTTGCAGCCGCGTCGGCGCCGACAGTTCGATCAGAGCACGGCCGAGGTCGAGCAGCGCTGCGAGGAACACGGTGAGCCCGGCGAGAGCGCCGACCATCGGCAGCACGAACAGGCCCTGCCGGTGGTCGAGGGTGACGAACCCGATCCAAGCGGCCACCATCACGGCGATCGCAGCCAGCAACCACAGAGTGGCACGGCGCACCGAGCGCCGCTTCGGCTTGCCGACCTCGACGCCGCGCGCGACCAGCTCGAGTTCGTGTTCGGCGAAGTCGGCGAGCCAGATCGTCATGCCGTCGTCGGCGACGCACTCGACCATGGCTCTTCCACGCGCAGGGCCCTCCTCGTCGACCCAGACCACGGTGCCTTCGTCGCCGAGGCGCGGTGCGCGCGCGGTGCCCTCGCTGCCGTCGTACGGGCGATCGTCGACGTCGAGGCGGGCGACGCGCACGACGTCGTACAGTTCGAGGCGCTGCATGGGTGCGGGGGACGTCGCGGGTGGGGTTCGTCAGCGCTCGTAGCCGCCGAAGATCGTCGTGCCCGCGACCGAGCGCTGGAAGAAGCGCGCCTTGATCGCCTGGTAGTCGGGGTGCGCGAAGAAGGCGTCCATTTGCGCCTTGCTGCCGAAGTAGATCGCGAACACGCGGTTGATCGGGTGCTCGCTCGCCGACTTCAGCACCTTCGCGATGGTGAAGTCGTAGCGGAAGCCGCCGCCGTGCGCGGCGAGCAGCGGCGCCATCGCTTCGCGGTACTGCGTGTAGAGCGCGTCGTCGGCGACGGTGAGGCCGACCATCATCTCGTAGGTCATGGCCGCCAGCGTAGCGGGGTGGCTCACCCGCGCCGGAAGCGCAGCACGTAGTTCTCGCGCAGGAACGGCGTCGCCTCGCGCCGCACCAGCTCGAACCCCGCGGCGACCACTTCCTGCGTGACCACCGCTTCGCCGGCGCGCACGTGTTCGAGGATCCAGTCGCGGCTCACGCCCGGCTCGCGCACGAAGTCGAGGATCACCAGTTCGCCGCCCGGCCGCAGGGCTCGATGGATCGACGCCAGCGTCGCCTGCGGGAACTCGAAGTGGTGGTAGGTGTCGCAGACGAACACCAGGTCGACCGATGCGTCCGGCAGCTCGACGCTGCGCTCGCTGCACAGGACGGCGGTGACCTGCGGCAGCTGGCGTTCGGTCGCGGCCTTGGTGATGTGTTCGACGAACTTCGGCGCGATGTCGACGCCGTAGACGCGGCCGGTCGCTTCGACCGCCTTGGCGAACATCAGCGTGTAGAGCCCGGTGCCGGCACCGACGTCGGCGACCGCCATGCCGGGGCGCAGCTGCAGCAGGGCGGCGATGCGCGCGCGGTGGGCGAACACTTCGCGGCTCTCGCCTTCGAAGCGTTGCTCGTACTTGGCGACGTCGAGTGCCGGGTCGAGGAAGTCCTGGTTGATGCCCGGCTTGACGCTCGCGGTCTCAACGGGTGGTGGCGCGACCGGCGCGATGGTCTGCCTTTCAGGCGAAGCCGTGCAGCCGACCAACAGCAGGAAGGGCAGATGGCGAGTGACGTGGCGATGCAGCACGAGGCCATCGTCAGGACCGGGCGCACGGCGTGCAACGCGCACCTTCGGTCGCGCACCCACGATCAGGAAGGTCGTTCAGGGTGCTGCTCGCGCCACTTGCGAAGTGCCTCTTTGGCCTCGACGGCGATGCGCTCGTGCAGCGCCTTCAGGGCGCGTGCATGGGCTTCGGCGACACCGGCGAAGGCGCGGCGGGAGAGTTCTTGCAGCTGCTCGTCGGTCGGCTCGAAGTCGGGGTCGGCAAGGTTGGGGTGCTTGTCGTCGCCTGGCATGGGGTGCTCCAGAAGGGAACGGTAACGCCGCGCCGTCCGCGCACCTCACTCCCAAGGGAAGCGCTTCTGGTCGCGCTGGATCGTCGGCCGCCGCGCCCGCCCCGAACTCGGCGGCGGCGCCGACGGCGGCACCACGCGCGCCTGCTGCCGCCGCATCGGCGCCTTGCCGGTGATCGCGGCGAGCAGGAACTCGAGCACGTCGTCGGCCTGCCACGCCTTGCCCCCGCGCAGCGGCGGCAGCATCAGGTGCGTCTTGCCGGCTTCGACCGCGCGCACGTCGGCGAAGCAGTCGATCCAGCTGCCACCGAGCGGCACGCCGGGCGCGTGGCGGACGACGACGCGGTCCTCGACCCATTGCACGCCGTGCACCGCGAGGCCCATCAGGCCGTGCTTCAGGCGGAACACGCGCAGCAGCGTGCGCACCGGCTGCGGCAGCTTGCCGTAGCGGTCCTGCAGTTCGGCCTCGAGCTCGCGCAGGCGTTCGTCGTCGGTCGCTTCGTCCATCTCGCGCAGCAGCTCGAGGCGCTGGCGCGGATCGGTCAGGAAGTCCATCGGCAGGAACGCCTGCACGCGCAGGTCGACGTCGACCTCGACCACGTGCACGCGGATCGGTTGCTGCACCTTCGCCGACTCGACGGCGGAGCGCAGCAGCTGGCAGTACATGTCGTAGCCGACGGCGGCGATGTGGCCCGACTGTTCGGGGCCGAGCAGGTTGCCGGCACCGCGGATCTCGAGGTCCTTCATCGCGATCGCGAAGCCGGCACCGAGGTGCGAGAACTCCTCCAGCGCCTTCAGCCGCGCCTTCGCCTCGAGGCCCGGTGGTTCGTCGCGGTCGAGCAGCAGGTAGCAGTAGGCCTTCTCGCTGCTGCGGCCGACGCGGCCGCGCAGCTGGTGCAGCTCGGCGAGGCCGAAGTGGTCGGCCTGGTCGATCAGGATGGTGTTGGCGCGCGAGATGTCGAGACCGTTCTCGACGATGGTCGTCGACACCAGCACGTCGAACTCGCCGCGCACGAACGCGCGCACCGTCTTCTCGATCTCGGTTTCGGTCATCTGGCCGTGGCCGATCGCGATGCGCGCGCCGGGGGCCAGCTGCCGCAGGCGCTGCGCCAGCGGCTGCAGGTCGCTGATGCGATTGCGCAGCACGAACACCTGGCCGGAGCGGCCGAGTTCGCGCAGCAACGCGTCCTGCAGCACGCGGTCGTCGCGGAACAGCACGCGCGTCTCGACCTCCTGGCGGCCCGGCGGCGGGTTGTCGAGCGTGCTGATGCCGCGGATGCCGAGCAGCGAGCCGTGCAGCGTGCGCGGGATCGGCGTCGCCGACAGCGTCAGCACGTCGACCTCGGCGCGCAGCTGCTTCAAGCGTTCCTTCTGCCGCACGCCGAAGCGCTGCTCTTCGTCGACGATGACGAGGCCCAGGTCGGCGAACTGCACGTCCTTGCCGAGCAGCGCGTGCGTGCCGACGACGATGTCGACCGCGCCCTTCTGCACCTGCTCTTCGATCTCGCGCCGTTCGGCGCCGGTGCGGTAGCGCGACAGCATCTCGACGCTGAGCCCGAACGGCTCGCAGCGCTTCTGGAAGGTGATCGCGTGCTGCTCGGCGAGGATCGTCGTCGGGCACAGCACGGCGACCTGGCGGCCGTTGGCGGCGACGCGGAACGCGGTGCGCAGCGCCACCTCGGTCTTGCCGAAGCCGACGTCGCCGCACAGCAGGCGGTCCATCGGTGCCGGCTTCATCAGGTCCTGCTGGATCTCGCTCCACGCGCGCGCCTGGTCCTGCGTGTCGCGGAACGCGAACGCGTCGAGGAAGTCGCGCTCCATCGACTCGGCGGGATACGGCGGCCGCTGCACCAGCGCGCGCTTGCTCTGCACCTCGAGCAGTTCGGCGGCGAGGTCGAACAGGGCTTCCTGCACCTGCTCCTTGCGCCGCTGGAAGCCCTTGCCGCCGAGCTTGTCGAGCGGCGCCTTGCCGGCCCCCTTGGCGCCGCCGCCGCTG
>JBILEY010000428.1:0-4603 GCA_044351865.1 Planctomycetota bacterium
GCAGTTCTCGAGCGCCCCACTGCGGAACGACAGGAACGCCACCGCCACGTCGTCGCCGACGCGGTGCACGCCCAGCGCGTCCTCGTCGCCGACGCCGGCGACGACCGCCTGCGGCTCGGCGACCAGTTGCAGCGCCTGCATCTGGTCCTTCAGCGCCTGTGCGCGTTCGAACTCGAGGTCGGCGGCGGCCTGTTGCATGCGCGTGCGCAGCTCGCCGAGCAGGCCGCCGACGTCGCCGCGCAGGATGCGCACCGACTGGTCGAGCAGCCGGTCGTAGTCCGCGCGCGCCACCAGGTCGACGCACGGCGCCGGGCAGCGGCCGATCTGGTGCTTCAGGCACGGGCGCGTGCGGTTCGCGAACACGCTGTCGCGGCAATCGCGCAGCGGCACGATCTTGTGCAAGAGGCGCAGCGTGCGCCGCACCGCCTTCGCCGACGCGAACGGCCCGAAGTAGGTGGCGCCGTCGTCCTGTCGCCGCCGCACCAGGCGGTACCACGGCCACGGCTCGCGCCGGTCGAGCCGCAGCAGCAAGAACGCCTTGTCGTCCTTCAGCTTCAGGTTGTAGCGCGGCTGCTTCTTCTTGATCACCGTGTTCTCGAGCAGCAGTGCCTCCTGCTCGGTCGCGGTGGCCACGAACTCGACGTCGAACGCTTCCTGCTCGAGCCAGCGCAGCTGGTAGCGGCCGTCGCCGCCGGGCTTCAGGTAGCTGCGCACGCGCGCGCGCAGGTCGGTCGCCTTGCCGACGTACAGCGTCGCCCCGTCCTGCGCGGTGAACACGTAGACGCCCGGTCCGGTCGGGAAGCGGGCGACCTTGTCGACGATGTGCGGGTCCATGCGCGCGGCGGACCTAGGATCGCGGCGCCGCGGCGCGGTGCAAGGGCGCACCAGCCCGGCGACGAAGTCACTGCCGACCGCGCCAGTCGATGCGCACGGCGGCAGTGCCGGGCCAGTTCACGCCGAGCGGCGTCTCGGGCACGAACGCCGGCGGTCGCGTCACGGTGAACTGAGCCCGACGTCGACTTGATGATCTCCAGCAGCACCAGCTGGCCCGCACGGTCGCGGGGCCGCGTGCGGCCGTGCGCCGGTCAGAAGCCGACCGAGACGGTGAAGCCGTTCGACATCGCCGCCGTGCCGTTCGCCTGCAGGCCGAGCACCTGGCAGAACGCGCTGGCGCCGGACGGCAGCGCGGTGCTGATCGGCAACGGCAGCGTCGCGGGCTGGCCCGGCTGGGCTGCGCCCGACAGCAGGATCAGCGGATCGGCGAGCACCTGACAGCCGGCGAGTGCTGGCACCAGCAGGCCGCCGTCGAACGGCAGCGGCAGCGCGCCGCCGAGCGTGCAGCGGGTCTCGCCGTAGAGCAGCAGACACAGCTGCGGCGCCGTGACGGTGACGCGCAGCGCGTAGTTCAGGTTGCCGAAGAACGGCCTGCCGCCGGTGCTGTCGAGCGTGACCAGGCCGGGGTTGCACTGCGTCGTCGTACCCGAGGCGTAGGCGCCGTAGCCAGCGCGCGTGCCGGTGGCGAGTTCGGCGATCTCGGCGGCGGAGTAGAGGCGCTGGCTGAACAGCACCTCGTCGAGCGAATAGCACGAGAGGTTGCCCGACCCGTAGCCACCGACCAACAGCGTGCCTGGGCTGTCGATCTGCACGTCTGGGGCGCCCGGAACCGTCTGCACGGCGGCCCCGTTCACGTACCAGGTCGCGATGTGTGCGGTGTCGTCGATGCTCACGGCCACGTGCACCCAGGCGCCGTTCGCCAGCGACTGGAAGTCGACGACCGTGTCGGACAGCGCCAGGTCGCCGGACCCCGAGGTCAGGCCGCGCAGGAACAGTCCACGCCCGGCGGCCCCGTTGGTGAACAGGCGGAAGCCGCTCGAGCTCATGCCGAACAGGTACGACAGCGTGGTGGTGAACGGCGTTTCCTGCCGCGCCCAGAAGGCGATCGTCACGTCGCCGGTCCACGGCGTCGTCGACGGCGCCCAACCGGTGTCGACGACGTTGCGCGCGGAGGTCGTGCCGTTGCCGGCGCCGAGTCCGCCGGCGAAGCGGCCAGCCGCGAAGCCGGTGCCGAAGCCGACGGTCAGCGTGCCGTTGCCGTAGCCGAGGGGTGCATGGTTGATCACCTCGTTGGTGCAGGCGCCGTCGAACTTGTAGAGGATGCGGTCCTGGGCCGGGGCGAGCGGCGCCAACAGCAACGGCGCGACGGCGAGGAGCGGGAAGGCGACACGGGAGGCGAAGTGGGCGAACATGGTTGTCCCCCGCTCGAACGAGGTGGCGGGCGGCGGCCCTTCACGATTCTCGCGACCTCGCCCGCGGCGGCCGGGGACGGCGCTACAGCAGCTCCATGTCGAGCTTCTCGAGCCGGTAGACCTCGTCGCGGATGCGCGCCGCCAGCTCGAAGTCGAGGTTCTTAGCCGCCGCCATCATCTCCTCGCGCAGGCGCTTCGTGTGCACGAGCAGTTCCTTGTGGTCGGCGAACTGCCGCTTGCCGACGGCACCGGCCGCTTCGCCACCGCCCGCCGCCACCGGGTTGCCCGGCTGGCTCTTGCCGCGGCCCTTGCCCTTCTTGCCCTTGCCTTTGCCCTTGCCCGGCTCGAACGGCGTGCCGTCCTCGTCCGGCGGCGCCTCCAGCAGGTCGCGCACGGCCTTGACCACGGTGCGCGGCACGATGCCGTGCTGCTCGTTGTGCGCGCGCTGCCTGACGCGGCGGCGCTCCATCTCGGCGAGCGCGCCCTCGATCGAGTCGGTGCGGCGGTCGGCGTAGAGGATCACCCGGCCGTCGGCGTTGCGCGCGGCGCGGCCGCAGGTCTGGATCAGCGACGTCTTGCTGCGCAGGTAGCCCTCCTTGTCGGCGTCGAGCACGCCGAGCCGCAGGTCGCGGATCAGCGCCGTGCGTTCGAGGCTGTCGATGTCGCTGTGCAGGTAGCGCACCTTGATGCCGAGGTCGCGCAGGTAGTCGGTCAACTCCTCGGCCGAACGCTTGGTCAGCGTCGTGATCAGCACGCGTTCGTGCTTCTGCACGCGCAGGCGCACCTCGCCGACGACGTCGTCGACCTGGCCCTGGGCCGGCCGCACGTCGACCGGCGGGTCGACCAGGCCGGTCGGACGCACGATCAGCTCGGTGACGCGGTCCTCGCTGCGCTGCAGCTCGTACTCGCTCGGCGTCGCCGACACGTAGAGCGACTGCCGCAGCAGGCTCTCGAACTCGTCGAACTTCAGCGGCCGGTTGTCGAGCGCACTCGGCAGGCGGAAGCCGAAGTCGACCAGCGTCGTCTTGCGCGCGCGGTCGCCGCGATACATGCCGCCGGCCTGCGGGATCGCCACGTGCGACTCGTCGACGACCAGCAGGAAGTCGTCGGGGAAGTAGTGCAGCAGCGTCGCCGGCGGCTGCCCGGCCTGCCGGCCGTCGAGGTGGCGGCTGTAGTTCTCGATGCCCTGGCACATGCCGGTGGCGCGCAGCATCTCGAGGTCGTGGCGCGTGCGCTGGCCGAGGCGCTGCGCCTCGAGCAGCTTGCGCTTGCCTTCGAGCTCGGTGAGCCGTTCCTCGAGTTCCTTCTCGATCGACTCGCAAGCGCGCTGCAGCTGCTCGGTCGTCGCCACGTACTGCGTGGTCGGGTAGATC
The DNA here is from genome assembly GCA_044351865.1 of Planctomycetota bacterium. Classification (GTDB taxonomy): domain Bacteria; phylum Planctomycetota; class UBA1135; order UBA1135; family UBA2386; genus UBA2386. Next base: position 3,620 of record JBILEY010000428.1, read on the forward strand.
GTCACCTTGTCGAGCTGCTCGAGCACCTCGCCGCGCAGCGGATCGATCGCGGTGATCGACTCGATCTCGTCGCCCCACATCACGACGCGGATCGCGCGCGCGTCCTCGTACGACGGATAGATCTCGACGACGTCGCCGCGCACGCGGAAGCGGCCGGCCTGGAAGTCGAAGTTGTCGCGCACGAACTGGATCGCCACCAGCTGCCGCAGCAGCACGTCGCGCGGCACGCGCTGGCCCTTGTGCACCGTCACCGACAGTTCGCGGTAGGTCTCCGGCGAACCGAGGCCGTAGATGCACGAGATCGAGGCGACGATCAGCACATCGCGGCGGTCCATCAGCGAACGCGTCGCCGAGTTGCGCATGCGTTCGATCGCCTCGTTGATCAGCGCGTCCTTCTCGATGTACGTGTCCGTCGTCGGCACGTACGCCTCGGGCTGGAAGTAGTCGTAGTAGCTGACGAAGTACTCGATCGCGTTGTCGGGGAAGAACGACTTGAACTCGGCGTAGAGCTGGGCCGCGAGCGTCTTGTTCGGCGCCAGCACCAGCGTCGGCCGCTGCAGCCGTTCGACCAGCTTGGCGACGGTGAAGGTCTTGCCGGAGCCGGTGACGCCGAGCAGCGTGCTGGCCTTGGCGCCGCCGTCGATCCAGCCGGCCAGCTGTTCGATCGCCTTCGGCTGGTCGCCGGCGGGTTGCAGGTCCGAGTGCAGGCGAAAGCGCATGGCATCGGGTGTACGCGATCGGCAGCGACGTCGCCAACGCCGCCTGGGCGGCGGTCTGGCGACCGTTCACGATCCGTCGCCGAACCCACGCCGGTCGGCAGCGTTGACACTCCGGCAGAAGCGGCCTTACCGTGCCCCGGCCCCTCTTCGTCCCCCATCCGCCCGCAGGTACCACCGTGGCTCCACGTCCATCGCGCAGTCCCAAGTCCGGCAGCAAGATCGGCACCAGCAAGGGAGGGACTGCGATCCGCGTCGCCAAGGACGG
>JBILEY010000429.1:0-4600 GCA_044351865.1 Planctomycetota bacterium
GGCGCAGCAGCATGCCGAGCGAGTTGCCGTCGGCGAACGGCACACGATGCAGGTCCTGGTCGGCGACCTGTTCGATCGCCAGCTCGACGAGGCGGCGGTAGCGCTGGTACTCGGTGCGGATCGACGTGAGGAAGGGATCGCGCATGGGATCACAGCCTCGGCAGGGAACGGCGCGCCCGCTGCTCGTCGATCAGCGCGTCGGTCTCGGCCTGCAGCTTCTGCAGGCGCGCTTCGACGACGCGCAGCCGTTCCTCCGACGCCCGCGCGTGGTGGAACGCGGTCAGCGCCACCCACGCGAGCCCGAGTACGAACGTGACGATGCCGATCTCCGGCGACGTCCAGTGCTCGAGGTGCTTCTTCGCCAGCTGCTCGAGGAACAGCGAGCCGATGACCAGCGCCGCCATGCGCAGGTGCAGTTGCGTGTCGTTCGGGAAGCGCATGGCGTGGCAGCGTAGGCGGCGTGTGCTGGCAGTGGTATCGCGGCTCATGCCGCGGGTTCGCTGCCGAGTTCTCAGGAACGCCCAGCTGCGCCGTTCCGCCGCCCGCGCGCGATCGGCATACTGCTCGCCCTTCCGAGACGAACATGGCCGAGCCGAAGCAGACGTACGACCCCGCGACGATCGAACCGAAGTGGCAGCAGTTCTGGCAGGAGCACCGTGTGTTCCGCGCCGTGAACCCGGGCGATCCCGGCTTCGATCCGCAGCAGCCGAAGTTCTACGCGCTCGACATGTTCCCGTATCCGTCGGCGGCCGGCCTGCACGTCGGCCATCCGGAGGGCTACACGGCGACCGACATCGTCTCGCGCTGGAAGCGGGCGAAGGGCTGCAACGTGCTGCACCCGATGGGCTGGGACGCGTTCGGCCTGCCGGCGGAGCAGTACGCGATCCAGACCAATACGCACCCGGCGGAGACGACGGCGGCGAACGTCGCGACGTTCAAGCGGCAGCTGCAGCGGCTGGGCTTCTCGTACGACTGGGAGCGCGAGCTCAGCACCGCGGATCCGAAGTACTTCCGCTGGACGCAGTGGATCTGGAAGCAGCTCTGCCAGCGCGGCCTCGCCTACGAGAGCAACGCGCCGGTGTGGTGGTGCGAAGCGCTTGGCACCGTGCTGGCGAACGACGAGGTCATCAACGGCAAGAGCGAACGCGGCGACCACCCGTGCGAGCGGCGGCCGCTGCGGCAGTGGGTGCTGAAGATCACCGAGTATGCCGAGCGCCTGCTGACCGAGCTCGAGCCGCTCGACTGGAGCGAGTCGCTGAAGACGATGCAGCGCGAGTGGATCGGCAAGAGCGAAGGCGCCGAGATCGACTTCGACGTGCACGGGCACGCCGGCACCAGGATCCGCGTGTTCACGACGCGTCCGGACACGCTGTTCGGCGCCTCGTTCATGGTGTTGTCGCCGGAGCATCCGCTGGTGGCGACGATCACGACGCCGGCGCAGAAGGCGGCGGTCGAGGCCTACCAGAAGGCCGCAGCCAGCAAGAGCGAGCTCGAGCGCACCGACCTGGCGAAGGACAAGTCCGGCGTGTGGACCGGCGCCTACGCGCACAATCCGCTGTTCGCGGCGAACGACCCGAAGGGCCGCATCCCGGTGTGGATCGCCGACTACGTGATCGTCACCTACGGCACCGGCGCGATCATGGCGGTGCCCGCCGGCGACGAGCGCGACTTCGCCTTCGCCAAGAAGTTCTCGCTGCCGATCCCCGGCATCTTCGCACCGGCGACCGGCGACGCGGCGCGCGACGCCCGCATCGCCGCCGGTGAGGAGTGCTGCAGCGACGACGCGCCGTTCGGCCCGCAGAACCAGAACGGCGCGCTGTCGATCGCCGGCCTCGGCATGGCGGCAGCGAAGCGCAAGGTGATCGACTGGCTGGTGGCGCAGGGCCGCGGCCAGGCGAAGGTGACCTACAAGCTGCGCGACTGGCTGTTCTCGCGGCAGCGCTACTGGGGCGAGCCGTTCCCGGTGCGGCACACGCAGGACGGCGTCGAGCTGGTGCCGGACGAGCAGTTGCCGGTCGCGCTGCCCTACATGGCGGACTTCAAGCCGGGCGGCGTGCCGGAGTCGCCGCTGATCCGCGCCAAGGACTGGGTCGCGACCAAGGACAGCAAAGGCCGGCCGGCGCAGCGCGAGATCAACACCATGCCCGGCGCTGCGGGCTCGAGCTGGTACTTCCTGCGCTTCTGCGATCCGCACAACGAGCGCGAGTTCTGTAGCCGAGCGGCGAGCGACTACTGGCTGCCGGTCGACCTCTACGTCGGCGGCACCGAGCACGCGGTCGGCCACCTGCTCTACTCGCGCTTCTGGACCAAGGTGCTGCACGACCAGGGTCTCGTGCGGACGAAGGAGCCGTTCCACAAGCTCTACAACCAGGGAATGATCCAGGCGTTCGCCTACGAGGACGCGCGCGGCGCCATCGTGCCGAAGAAGGACACGAAGGAGCAGGGCGACGACGTCGTGCACGCGGTGACCGGCGAGAAGCTCAAGCCGATCGTCACCAAGATGAGCAAGCGCTACGGCAACGTCGTCAATCCCGACGACGTGGTCGGCGAGTACGGCGCCGACACGCTGCGGCTCTACGAGATGTACATGGGCCCGCTCGCCGACAGCAAGCCGTGGAACCCGAAGGACGTGCCCGGCGTGCACCGCTTCCTGCAGCGGGCCTGGCGCCTCGTCGTGCCCGAGTTCGCCGAGAAGGGCACGGTGCACGAGTGGCTGCGGCAGGAGCGCGCCGACGACACCGAGATCGAGAAGCAGCTGCACCGCACGATCCACAAGGTCGACGGCGACATCGAGCGCATGGCGTTCAACACCGCGATCGCGGCGATGATGATCTTCGTCAACGAAGCCACGAAGGCGATGGAGCGGCTGTCGCGCGGCCAACTGCGGCGCTTCGCGCAGCTGCTGCAGCCGTTCGCGCCGCACCTGGCCGAGGAACTGTGGGAGCGCCTCGGCGGCCAGGGCCTGCTGGCGCGCGCGCCGTGGCCGGCGGTCGATCCGAAGATGCTCGTCGACGACGAGGTCGAGATCGCCGTGCAGGTGCTCGGCAAGGTCCGTGGGCGGGCGATGGTGCCGAACGGCTGCGCCAACGACGTCGCGGTCGCGGCGGCGCGGGCGGCGGTGGCGAGCTACCTCGAGGGCAAGACGGTGGTCAAGGAGATCGTCGTGCCCGGCAAGCTGGTGAACTTCGTGGTGCGGTGACCGCTGCGGCTGCTGCGCGACGCCTTCCAAGGAGACGACGCAGCGGGGCCGATTGCGTCGCCCTCGCGGGAGACGGGCCCCGCGTTGCGGCGTCCAGGCAAGGCCTGAGCCGGGTCGCCCAGTGGGCGAGCCGGCTCAGAAAAGCAGACGGCAGCCGAGCGTCCAGCCGGTCAAGTCGTCGCCGAGGATGACGGCCGCGCCGAGTGCGAAGCCGCTGGTTCCCGGCAGGCCCTTCTCGCCGGTGTGGATCAGCAGGCTGGCGCCGAGCTGCACGTAGCCGTCGACGCCGAACAGGTCGCCTTCGAGGAACGCCCGGTAGGCTGACGTCAGCTGCCACTCGACCGGCTTGTCGAACAGGTCGAAGCCGGCGGGGCCGTAGAGGTCGCCGCGCACGGTCGCCATCTGCGTGCGCGCGGTGAAGTCCTGCGCCGAATCGTCGGTGGCGAACGAGTCGTTCCAACGCAGGTCGTAGCGGCCGCTCGCCTCGAGCCGATAGCGCTCGCCGAGCGGGCGCAGCCAGCCGGCGCGCAAGGCGCCACCGTAGGTCAGCGTCATCGCGTCCCAGTTGAAGGCGATGCCGTCGGTCAGCGCGGCCGTGAACGCCGCACCGGGGCCGGTGTAGCGGGTGTCGTTCTCGATGCGCGACAGGCCGACGTCGAGGATCGGCGTGACGGTCACGTCGGGGAGTGGTTGGAACTGCAGCCCGAGGCCGAGCAGCGCGCCGTAGGTCGTCCACTTCGAGTCGATCGCCGTCGCGAGCGATGGAATCTGGCCGCCGTACACGTCGGCGGCACCCTGGCGCGCCTCGGCCCAGCCGAGCGTGCCTTCGACGTGCAAGCGCGGCCGCTCCTGTCCCCACACGTCGACCGTCGTGTGGAACGGCAGCGAGTAGGTCTTCAGGTCGGTGCTGGAGCCGTCGTCGATCTGGTAGGTCGCACCGCCGAGTTCGAGCTCGTCCGACAGCATCACGAGGCCGAGCAGCGACTGGGCGAAGTTCGTCGAGCCGAGGTCGTCGCGCAGCTGCTGGCGGAAGGCCTCGAGGCTCTGGGCTGCCGCGGATCCCGTGATGGTCGCGAGGACGGCGAACGGCAGCAGGACGCTGGTCGGCGTGGTGCGGGTCGGCATGGTGGGGCGGCGCATGCTCTCCGCCTGCCGCGGTGCGGGCAACGACGCGGCCGGTTTCGTCGATGGGCGTCGTCGTGCGACCCAAGGCGCAGCGGCCGGCCGCCGCGCGGTCAGTCGGCGCGCGCGACGGCGAGCACGTCCTCGAGCTGCACGAGCCCGCGACGCGCCTTCTCGAGGCCGTCCTGCAGCATGCGACGATACCCACCGGCCGCCGCGAGCCGCTGCAGCTCGTCGTCCGAGGCGCGACGTGAGATCGCCGAAGCCAGCTCGCTGGTG
>JBILEY010000430.1:0-4588 GCA_044351865.1 Planctomycetota bacterium
GCGGCGCCAAGCTGCGCGAGATGGCGAAGGACCTCGCCGGCGCGCGCGACCTGGTCGAGCAGTTGCAGCGCCTCGCCCCGAACGACGGCGAGATCGTCGACCTCGCCGGCGACCTGCGCGTCCGGCTGCAGGAGCAGATGGTGCAGAAGGCCGAGCGCGCCGGCGATGCCGCCGCCGCGGCCCGCGCCCGCGCCAACCTGCAGCAGCTGAAGATCGGCGAGGCGAAGCGCCGCGTCGAACGCAACCCGACCGACCTCGCCGCCCGCTTCGACCTCGGCGCCGGCCTGCTGGTCGCTGGCGACGTCGATGCCGCGATCGCCGAGCTGCAGCAGGCGGTCAAGGACCCGCGCAAGAAGAACGAGGCGACCTTCCTGCTCGGCCGCGCCTTCCAGCAGAAGAACCTGCCCGACCTGGCGCTCGGCCAGTTCGACAAGGCGGCGCAAGCCGCCGGGAGCGGCCTCCTGATGAAGGAGGCGCTCTACGAGATGGGCGCGATCTGCGCCGCCCAGGGCAAGCGCGACGACGCGCTGCGCCACTTCTCCCGCATCCTCGAACAGGACATCGGGTTTCGCGACGTCGCCGCCCAGGTGCAGCGACTGAAGGCGTGACCTCGAACCTGTTCCTCCGCATCGTTTCCAGAGACCGCAACTCCAACCGAAGAACGCCACGATGGCTCACAGCAAGCAAGCACTGAAGCGCGCTCGTCAGAGCGAGAAGAACCGCGTCGCCAACAAGGCCAAGATGTCGCGCATGAAGAGCGCCGTGAAGAGCCTGATGGCGCTGGTCAAGGCCGGCGACAAGGCCAAGGCGGCAGCGATGCTCGCTGCGGTCTGCAAGATCATCGACAAGGCCGGCGAGGCGCACGTCATCCACGCCAACAAGGCGTCGCGCCACAAGAGCCAGGTCACGCGCGCCGTCGGCGCGATGAAGTGACGTTCGCCGGGCGAGCCTGCGACGCAGGCGCTGCCCAAGCGTGAGCCCGAGGTTGCTGCGGCTGCCGGCGTGATCGTCGGCGCACCGCGGAACGGGCCACCGCCGCGCGCTCCGGCGCTGCGGCCGCCTCAGACCGACGCGTTCGCCGCGCCGGTCCGGTCGTCAGCTCTGCAACAACTGCAGGGCGGCCTGCGGCTGCGTGTTCGCCTGGGCCAGGATCGAGATCGCGGCCTGCTGCAGGATCGAGTTGCGCGTCAGCGCCGAGGTCTCGGCGGCGACGTCCACGTCGCGGATGCGCGACTCGGCGGCGCTCAGGTTCTCGGACTGGATCTGCAGGTTGGCGATCGTCGTCGTCAGGCGGTTCTGTGCGGCGCCGAACTGGCCGCGCACGCGGCTGACCGCGTTGATCGCGGTGTCCAGCGACGTGATCGCCAGCGACGGGTTGCCGCCGGAGCCGATGTCGAGCGTCGACAGGCCGAGCGTCGAAGCCAGCGTGTCCGACGTGCTCAGCTGGATCGTGTCGATGCCGGTGGTGGTGCCGGTGCCGACCTGGAACGTGATCGTCGAGCCCGTGCCGTCGAGCAGGCGCACGCCGTTGAACGTCGTCGACTGCGCGATGCGGTCGATCTCGTTGATCAGGTCGGCGAACTCCTGGTCGAGCGTCGCGCGGTCGGCGGCGCTGACCGTGCCGTTCGCGGCCTGGATCGACAGCTCGCGCATGCGGATCAGGATCGAGCTGACCTCGTTCAGTGCACCTTCGCCGGTCTGCGTCAGCGAGATGCCGTCCTGGGCGTTCCGGATCGCCTGGTTGGTCGATCGGATCTGGGCCCGGAAGCGCTCGGAGATCGCCAACCCTGCGGCGTCGTCCGACGCCGTCGAGATGCGCAGGCCGGTCGACAGGCGACGGTAGTTCGCCTGCAAACGCTCGGTCGTCGTCGACAGCGAGCGCTGCGCGTTCAGGGAAGCGATGTTCGAATTGACCCGAAGGCCCATTTGTCCTCCTCGATACCTTTGCCGTTGTGGGGGACCGACCGAGGTCGATCCCCACGCTGCGGGCTGCATCGGCTCCGGCTTGAGTCCTACTTCAGGAAATCCCGCGAGCGGACTCCGCGACGGCGCTGCGGCCGCTGCCATCGGGGCTGTCGCCGGCTGCCGCGGGATTTCCCGTAGTCGTGACCTGCAACGCTGTTGTGTTCGCCGTCGACGGCGCGTGCCGCAGTTCGGGACGCGGCCGCCAGGGCCCCGTCGAAGCCGCCGATTTCTCCGCGGCGATCACCGCACGAGGCGCGTGTAGCGGTGCATCGCCTGCAGGGTCAGCACCAGGATCGCGGTGCTGTAGACGCGGCCGCCGTCTTCGCCCCAGACGCACTTCGGGTCCCACGAGCCGTAGAGGTTCTGCTGCCGGCGGTCGAGGTGCTGGTGCTTGCCGACGGCCTGCTCGAGGTGCTTCCGCCACGCGGTCCAGTGGCTGCCGCCCATCTGGAACAGCGCGTAGGTCGCGTAGTACCAGTAGTAGTGGTCGATCGAGCCGTCCTGCTCGTTCCACACCGGGGGCTTCGCCAGCAAGCGGTCGGCGGCGGCGCGCATGACCTGCACCTCCTTCGGGTTCTGCCCGAGGAAGAATCGGCTGAACAGGCCGACGGCGGTCATCGCCTCGCCCTTGTCGCTCGGGAAGCGCTGCGCGTGGTCGCCGGCCTTGCGTGCGCTGCCTTCGCCGCGCCGCGAGTAGCCGTGCTGGCCGGACGCGTCGCTGACCTCGTCGAGCCACTGCGTCGCGAGCTTCAGCGCCTGCTGGTCGACGACGAGGCCGAAGAAGGCGCCCGACTCGTAGGCCATGATGCACCAGCCGGTGATCGAGGTGTCGTTGTCGCCGCCGCGCGGCTGGTAGCGCCAGACGCCGTAGGGGTTGCGGTGCGATTCGAGGTATTCGAGCCCGCGCTGCGCCACCGGCCGCAGCGTCTCGTAGCCCGACAGGCCGAACGCTTCGCACATCGCGTAGGCGGCGATCGCGTGGTCGTAGACGAAGTCGTGGCCGGAGCGCTGGCCGAACAGTCCGGTCGCGGGATCCTGCTGTCGGCGCAGCCAGTTCACCGCCTTCTTGACGACGTCCTTGTACGGGCCCGAACGCAGCGTGCTGCCGTCGCCGAGGAAGGCGAGCAGGGCGAGGCCGGTGACGCCGACGTCGTGGGTGGCGTTGCCGACGCCGTCGCAGATCGTGCGGCTCGGGTCGTCGTGCTTCTGGAAGTTGTCGCAGTCCCACTTGCCGTCGGCGTCCTGGTGGCGCTTCAGCCACTCGAGCCCCGGCTCGGTGTTGCCGTCGAACGGCCGGCCGCGGCCACGGCCGCTGGGGCCGCCCGGCGCGCGGTTGCCGTAGGGGCCGGCGGCGCCGGCGCCGACGCCGACCGCGGTGTTCCACTGGTCGCTGGGGAACGCCGACGGCTTGTCGTCCGACGCCGACTCCGACACGTCGGCATCGGCGCTCGCTTCGGTGACCACCTGCTGCTCGGTGAAGACGACGTCTTCGCTCGTCGGTTCGTTGGTCGGTTCGATCTTCGGTTGCGGCGGTTGCTCCGGCTCGACGACGGCGATCGGCTCGTCGTTCGTCATCTGCACGTGGTGCGCGGCCTCGGCGCGCTGCTCCGGGGGCAGCAGCACGAACAGCAGCAAGCCGGCCGCGAGATGCAGGCCGACCGACAGCGCGAGCCACGGCGCCTGCTTCAGGCGCTCGGCCATCAGCTCCTGGAACGACTGCTCGGCGAGGGCGTGGGAGAACGGGGTTGCCTCGGTACGGACCGGTAGCTGCTCGAACGGGGTCATGTTCGCCTCCTTCAGGCTGGGACTGTCGATCCCAACGCCGCGCGCGCGGCGCGAGTTCAGCCGTGCGATGCAAGATCGCGACGACCGCGAGGGGCGTGCGCAGCGCTGCGTGCTCGGAGGCACGGCCTGGAAACGAAAACGCCGCAGCACATGGCTGCGGCGTCGAGTGGGTCGTGATCGCCGGCTCGCGCGATCAGTCGAGCGGGCTCAGCGCACCAGGCGCGTGTAGCGGTAGAGGGCCTCGAGCGTCAGCACCAGGGTCGCGGTGCTGTAGACGCGGCCGCCGTCCTCGCCCCAGGCGCACTTCGGATCCCACGAGCCGTAGAGGTTCTTCTTGGCCTTGTCGAGGTGCTGGTTCTTCACCACCGCGGTCTCGAGCTTCTTCTGCCACTCGGTCCACTGCGGGCCACCCATCTGGAACAGCGCGTAGGTCGCGTAGTACCAGTAGTAGTGGTCGATCGAACCGCCCTTCTCGTCCCAGATCGGCGGCTTCTTCATGATGCGATCGGCCGCCGCCTTCATGACCGGCTTCTCCTTCGGGTTCTGGCCCATGAAGAAGCGGCAGAACAGGCCGACCGCGGTCATCGCCTCGCCCTTCTCGATCGGGAACTTGGCGGCGTGCTCGCTGCCCTTGCGCGCGCTCATCTCGCCCTGCTTGGTGTAGCCGTGCAGGCCCGACGGGTCGCTGACCTGGTCGAGCCACTGCTCGCAGAGCTTCAGGGCTTCCTTGTTGACGGTGAGCTTGAAGAACTCACCCGACTCGTAAACCATGATGCACCAGCCGGTGACCGACGTGTCGTTGTCGTTGTCGCGCGGCTGGTAGCGCCACACCGAGTAC
>JBILEY010000431.1:0-4583 GCA_044351865.1 Planctomycetota bacterium
GCCCGCCAGCTCCTTGTGCAGCGGCAGCAGGTTGACGACCTGGGCCGGCGTCTGCAGCCGTTCCTTCATGCGGTCGATCAGGTCGATGCCCGCGCCCTTCAGCACGGTGTCGGGTTGCTTGGCCGCGGCGCTCGCTTCGGCGAGGGTCTGCGGCAGCACGTAGGTGAACGGCTTCATGTCAGGCCTTCTTGCTGGCGAGGGCGGCCAGCACCTTGTCGGGCGTGATGGGGAGGTGGCGAACGGGCGCACCGAGCGCGTGGAACACGGCGTTGGCGATCGCGGCGGCCGAGGCGACCGAGGGCGGTTCGCCGAGGCCCGCGGCGCCGACGCTGTCGTGGCCGTTGGCGATGCTGTGCATGTGGCAGCGCAGCTCCGGCAGGTCCTTCGGGCCGGTGATCTTGTAGCGCAGGAAGTCGCCGTTCAGCATGCGGCCGCTGCGCTTGTCCATGATGCGCTGCTCGTGCAGCGCGTAGCTGACGCCCTGGATCATCGCGCCGAGCACCTGGCTCTCGGCCTGCTTCTTGGCGATGACGAGGCCGCAGTCCTGGATGCCGAACATGCGCGTCACGTGCACGATGCCGGTCCAGGTGTCGATCTCGACCTCGGCGAACTGCGCGCCGCACTGCGTCGCGTGGAACGGCTTCTCGAAGTTGGCGAGGCGCTCGCCGCGCACGTCGATCGGGTTCGGGCCGATCAGCTTGCAGGCTTCGGCCCACGGCAGCTGCGCCGTGCCGGTGCCGATCTTGCCGCCCTTGCACTCGACATCGCCGACCGGCACCCCGAGGTGCTTGGCGACCATCTCGCGCAGCTGCAGCTTGGCGCGGTAGGCCGCCTGGCGGATCGCCGGTGCCAGGCTCGGCGTCACCATGCTGCCGCCGGCCGCCGGGCCCGACGGGTCGCTGGTGTGGCCGGCGATGGCGTTGACCGCAGCGAGCGGGGCGCCGAGTTCTTCGGCGGTCAGCACCGCCATCACCGTCTTCAGGCCGACGCCGATGTCCTGCGAACCGCTGCGGACCTCGACGCTGCCGTCCTGGTGCACGCGGCACGTGGCGCCGTGGGCCGGGCGGCCCTGGTTGCCGAGCTGGCCCCAGCGCGCACTGGCGAGGCCGACACCGCGGCGCCAACGCGCATCGGCGGCGTTCTGGTGGGCGCGCGCCTTGTCCCAGCCGAACTCGGCGGCGCCGAAGCGCCACTGGTCCTGGCGGATCTGCTCGCGGTCGTTCTGCAGGCGGAACGCCAGCGGATCGATGCCCGCCTTGGTCGCCAGTTCGTCGAGGAACAGTTCGACGCCGAACCACCCCTGCGGGTGACCCGGCGCGCGCATCGGCCGCGGCGGGTCGGTGTCGATCGCGAGGTCCTTGTGCTCGCGGCGCGGTTTGGTCGCGATCGCGTAGTAGTTCGGCACCGCGACGCTGCCGCCCTGGCCGCTGAAGCCGGCGTGGCCGAAGCTGCGCCAGTCCCACGCGACCAGCTTGCCGTCCTTGTCGACGCCGGCGCGCGCCTGCATCAACGCTCCCGGCCGGTTGCCGGTGGTGGTGTGCTCCTCGAAGCGATCGAGCATCAGCTTGACCGGCTTCTGCGCCGCGTGCGCCAGCAGCGCGCAGGCGAGGCCTTCGATGCCCGCACCGAACTTGCTGCCGAAGCCGCCGCCGACGAACTCGGCGTGGATCGTCACCGTGCCGACCTTGAGGCCGCGGCCCTGCAGCGCGCGCGACAGTTCGCCGCGCACGCCGAACGTCGCCTGCGTGCTCATCCAGAAGTCGAGGTCCTGGCCGTTCCACTTGGCAACGCCGCCGTGCGTCTCCAGCGAGCTGTGCGTCTGCACCTCGGTGCGGTAGGTACCGGTGTGCGTCACCACCGCCTTGCCGAGCGCCTCTTCGATCTCCTTCGCCTCCGGCCACGCGTCCTCGACCTGGCCGTTGGCGTCGAGCAGCGGCGCGCCTTCGGCCACGTTGTAGTCGACGTTGTGCTCCTCGGCTTCGTATTCGGCGCGCACCTTCTCCAGCGCGTCGCGCACCGCGTGCTGCGAGCTGCCGGCGATGGCGGCGATCGCGTCGCCGACGAAGCGGATCTTGTTGCCGACTTCCTTCAGCGGCACGACGGCGGCGATGCCCGGCATCGCGCTGGCTTCGTCGAGCGACAGCGCCTTCAGCTTGCCCTTGGCGATCGGCGCGCGCAGCAGTGCTCCGTGCAGCATGCCGGGGAACGTGATGTCGTAGGCGTACTTCGCGCGGCCGCTCGCCTTGGCGAGGCCGTCGACGCGGGCGACGTCGGTGCCGACGACCTGGAACTGCGTGTTCGCGTCCCACGGCAGCGGGTCGCCGGTCTTCGGTTCGACGGTGCGCTTCTCGAAGCGATCCTGCTGGCCGGGCAGGGCGCGGTAGCCGACGGTGATCTCGACGCCGTCGCTCGGATCCTGGGCAGGGTGCTTGCTCACTTGCCACCTGCCTGCGCCGTGCGCTCGATCGCTTCCATGACGCGGCCGTAGGTGCCGCAGCGGCACAGGTTGCCGGACAGGTCGTGCTTCATCTGCTCCTGCGTCGGCTTGCCGCGCTTCTGCAGGCAGGCCAGCGAACTCATCACCATGCCCGGCGTGCAGAAGCCGCACTGCATGGCGTCGCACTGCACGAAGTTCTGCACCAGCGGGTGCACCTGGTCCTTGTCGGTCAGGCTCTCGACCGTCGTCAGCTTGCTGCCGACGGCGTCCATCGCCAGCGTCAGGCAGGCGTTGACCGCGACCCCGTCCATCAGCACCGTGCAGCCGCCGCACGAGCCGCGGTCGCAGATCTTCTTGGCGCCGGTCAGGTCGAGGCCATCGCGCAGCGCGTCGAGCAGCGTCGTGCGCGTCTCGACCACGACCTTCTGTTCGCTGCCGTTGACCAGCAGCGCGATCTCGTGGTTGCCGGGGCCGAAGCTCGCCGGGCGTGTGGGCCGCACGGCGCCGGCGGCCGCGTCGAGACCGGTGGTGGCGATGCCGACGACGGCAGAGCCCTTGAGGAACGAACGGCGACTGACGCCGCGATCGGGTGGGACGGTCATGGGCCTCGGTAGGGAGGAACGAGAGGCGCAGTCTAGCCAACGTGCCGGGGGCGATGGCAACGCTGGCTTGGGCGCGCGACAGGATTTCGACGACTTCTCGGAGTGCGGCGCCGCGGGTCACTTCGCCGGCAGGAACGCCGCTGGGATCGGCCCGGCGTCGGCTTCCTGCTCCCAGCCGATGCTCAGCACCCACCAGCGGCCGCCTTCGCGCACCAGCTGGATCGAGTTGATGCCACGCAGGATCGGCACCTCGTCGGCGAGCGCGCGGCGCACTTCGTAGGTCGACCACACGTGCGCGAAGTCGCCGAACTGCAGCACCTGCCGCGCGAGCTCCTGTTCGTAGAAGCCGTCGCGCTCGAGCATCGCGCCGGCCCGCTGCACGTAATCGTCGACCGTCATCCGCATCGCCTGCATGCCGCCCTTGCCGCGGACCAGCGGCAGCATCTGGTGGTGGCGATGGAACAGCGAACGCACGCGCGCCCAGTCGCGGGCCTGGCCGGCTGGGCCGGAGATCGAGGCGTAGAGCGCCTGCACGATCGCGTCGATCGAGGCGACGTCGGCGGGGGCGGTGGCGGGCGGGGTCGCTGCTGCCGGTGCCGCGGCAGTGGGCGCCGTGGCGTTCGCTGCCGGCTCGCCGCGCAGTGCTTCGAGCACGAGCGCGCGGGCGGCGTCGAGCCGCGGCAACGCACGCGTCTCCGCGGCCAGCAGCAGGTGCAGCTGCGCCAGCAGGCCGCTGCGATTGTGCGCGTGCGCCAGTGCCGGGGCGTTCGGCGGCTCGGCGGGTGCTTGCGCCAGCTCGCGCAGGAACGCCAGCGCCGCCAGTCGTTCGAGGTCCTCGCGCAGCAGCAGCGCCAGCACCGCGCGCGCGAGCCGCGCGTCTTCGCCGTGCGTCAGCGCCACGTCGGTGCGCGCCAGCTTGTCGGTGATCGCGGCCAGCGCTTCGCCCTGCTGGGCCTTGGTCAGGTGCTGGCTGCGCAGCACGAACTTCAGCAGGTCGGCGGTGTGCGCGACCGAGTGCAGCCAGCCGCGCGCGCCATCGTGGCCGCGCACATCGCGTTCGTCGCGCAGGTAGGCGATCGCGGCGTTGGTGATGCGGGCGAACTCGTCGGCGGTGAGGAACGGCGCGTCGTTGTCGAGGGCGACCAGCAGCGACAGCGACAGCGCCGCGAACGAACGCGCGGCAGCGTCGTCGGTGCCCGGCGTGTCGATGCCCTGGCGCAAGCGCGGCAGCCACTGCGCCAGCAGCCAGCGGAGCTCGGCGGCGGCAAGGCAGCGCTCGCGGTAGAGCCACTTCGTCAGCAGCGTGAAGCCGAGCTCGTCGCGCAGCGCTGGGTCGGGAGATCGCAACAGGCCGTCGAGCTGGCGCACCAGCGCTGGCAGTTCGGCGGCGGGAGGGGTGCCGGCGTTCGGCGCGAGCCATGGCCGCAAGGCCGCGGCTGGCTCCTGGGCCGTCGGATGCGCCGACTGCTGGGCCGGCAGCATCGGGGCGACGAGCGTCAGGCAGACGAACGACGAGAACGGGGCAGCACGCAGCATGGCGCTGC
>JBILEY010000432.1:0-4560 GCA_044351865.1 Planctomycetota bacterium
GACGACCTTCGGGTGCCCCTCGGCGGTGACGAGCACGTTGGCCGGCGACAGGTCGTTGTGGGTGATGCCGAGGTCGTGCGCGAACTGTACGGCGTTCGCGACCTCGACGACCAGGGCGACGACGTGGCGCACGCCGACGTCGTTCTGCTGCACGAAGCGATCGATCGGCTGCCCGGGCACCAGTTCCATCGCCAGCCACGCCAGCGTCTCGCCGTCCTGCTCCGCGGTGCCGACTCCGTGGCACGCGGCGATCGCCGGGTGCCGCAGCTGGCGCAGCAGCTCGGCTTCGTGGCCGAGCCGCTCCGCGCCGTCGTCGGTGGTGCCGCTGCTGTGGCGCTGCACCTTCAGCGCGACGACTTGTCCGGTCTCCAGGTGTTCGGCGCGGTAGACGAGGCCGTGGCCGCCCGCGCCGAGCAAGGCCTGCAGTCGATACGGCCCGAGCGTGCGCCGTTCGCCGGCGACGAAGGCGTCGGCGACCGAGAACTGCGCGCCGAGCGCCGGCTCGGCCAGGAAGTCGTCGGCGTCCTGGTGGTTGGCCAGCAGGCTCGAGACCTCGGCGAACAAGCGTTCGTCGCCGCGGCAACGCTGCTGCAGCATCGCCTCGCGCACGTCGGGCGGGGCGGCGAGCGCTTCGAGGAACAGCTCGCGCACGCGCTGGAACGCGGGCTGGTTCACGTCTCGTTGCCCTGCGCCATGCGCCGGCGCAGCCAGGCGCGCGCCAGGCTCCAGTCGCCTTCGACGGTGCGCAGCGAGACGCCGAGCACACGCGCGATCTCGGCGGTGCCGAGGCCGCCGAAGAAGCGCAGTTCGACGAGGCGCGCCTGCCGCGGGTCGAGCCGTTCGAGTTCTTCGAGTGCGTCGCCGAGTGCGAGCAGCTCGTAGCCCGGCAGGCCGCTGGCGACGCCATGGGTGTCGTCGAACGGCAGGTGCGGCCGCCCGCCGCCGCGGCGCTGCGTGCGCCGGGCCAGCGCGTGGTTGACCAGGATGCGCCGCACGGCGCGCGCGGCGACGGCGAGCAGATGGTCCGGATCGGACCACTTCGTGCCTTCGCTGCGCACCAGCCGCAGGAACACCTCGTGCACGACCGCGGTCGCTTGCAGCGTGTGCGCACCGCGTTCGCCGCGCATGCAGCGGTGGGCGATCGCGTGCAGCTCCTCGTAGACGCGCGCGAACAGCTCGCTGGTGGCCACCGCCGACGCCGGGGGGGCGCCGTGCGGCGTGGGCTGCGGTCGCGAGGGCGTCATGGCGGCGCCAGTCTGCGACCGCTGTGCTGCGCCGGCAATCCCCGGAACCCAGCGCATCGTTCAGCCGATCAGGATGCCGGCGTAGACGACGTCGCCGGTCAGCGGGTCGATCACGTAGCAGTGGCGAACGGCGATGCCGAAGATCGTGCGGCCGGGTCCGACGTAGGCGAGGTTGGTGCCGAGCGCGTAGAGCTGCTGCGGCTCGCCGTAGTAGTCGATCACCGGCAGCGCCAATGGCACCGAGCCGACCAGCGCGCCGGTCGCGTCGTAGCGGTTCAGGCTGTAGGGCACGACCGCATACGGATCGACGCGCAGGCCGAACGTCAGGTCGTAGACGGGGTGGTAGGCGATCGCGTTCGGCGCTTCGTTGTTGGGGTTCGCCAGTTCGCTCCACTGCCCGGTGGCAAGGTCCCAGGCGTAGAGCACGCCGCCGCCGCCGAAGCTCGACACCAGCAGGCGATTGCGCAGCGAGTCGTAGGTGAGCGTGTTGACGAAGCTGAACGGCGTCAGCGTCGGGTCCGGCGGGATCGGCGTGAGGCCGAAGCTGGCGAAGTCGACGATGCCCGGGCCGCCGGCGTCGATGGCGAACGGCAGCAGGTTCGGCCCGAGCGCGTAGTTGGTGACGCCGCCCGGCAGCGGCACCAGCGTCTGCACGATGCCGAGCGGCGACGCCAGCGCCACCTGCGGCAGCCCGATCGGCGTCGGGTTCAGCGGGTCGTTCGGCGGCGTCAGCAGCGGCAGGAACAGCTGGCCCTGCACCGACGCGGCCAGGTTGGCGCGCGTGGCGACGTTCCAGGTCTGGCCCTCGCGCACGGCTTCGCCGACGACCCATTGGTCGAGCCAGTCCTGGTTGCCGGCGCCGACCACGAACGGCGAGTTCGGGGCCGTGTAGTCGCCGGTCACCGTCGCCGGGAACGCGCCGAGCCGGTCGATGGTCCACTTCGTCGCGTTCAGCCGGGCTTCGTTCTCGGCGACGTCGCCGGGGATGCCCCAGTAGTCGCCATCGTTGTCGCCGACCCAGGAGAGTTGCGCCGTCAGCGTGCCCGGCGGCACGTTCAGCACCTGCGGCTCGTAGGAGTAGGCAACGACGGCCAGCAGCGTGGTCGAAGCGGTTGCCGTGATGGTCCACTGGATCGGCTCGTAGGCATTGAGCACCAGCACGACGGCGCCGCCGACGCGATCGACCTCGACCGTCGCTGTGCCGGCGGTGCTGCCGCTGGCGCCGAAGCCTTCGTAGAAGCTGACGACGTGGAAGTCGAAGCTGCTGGCCGGCGGCACCGGTTGCGTGCCGCTACGGATCGCCTGCAGGTTGGCGACGACCGCCTGGATCTGCGCGGCCGTGGCCGGATTGCCGAGGCTCGCCTGCAGCGTGGCCTCTGCCGACAGCTCGGCGAGGCGGGCGTCGGCGCGGGCTGCGCTCGGCCGGAAGTCGAGCAGGTCCGGCAGCAGCAGGGTGTTCGCGGTCTGGGCAGCGAGGACGCCGGCCAGCGCGAGGCAGGGGACGAGGTGGGCGAGCAGGGTGCGCACGAGCAACTCCAGGCGGCGGGGCCGCGCAGCAGGAAAGACGAGTGGTCGGAGGTGCAGCAAGAAGTCGCGGCCAGGACCGCAGGTTTTTTTCGTTCCGGCTCGCCGGCTCGGCTGGGACCGAGGCCCGGGCCGGTCGCCGTGCCCTTGCTTCTGGCGTGCTGCCCCGTAACCAGTCGGCCCATGCGGAGATCCTGCGGAGTGCGTGTCCCGGCCGCCGTCGCCAGTGCGCTGTTCGTCGTCTCGCTCGCGGCGCAAACGCCGTCGCCCGGCTCGTCGCCGCCGGCCAGGCCACCTGCGGCATCGCCGGCACCCGCGACGGTGCCGGCACCGACGATCACGCTGTTGCTGCGCGCGCCGCGCGCGCTGGCCGTCGAGCCGTTCCGCAAGCGACTGGCGCGCGTGCTCGCGGCCGAGGTGGCGACGGCCGTGGCACCGAAAGGCCTGTTCGTCGTCGCCGACGGCGACGCGCTGGTCGGCGGCAGCGATGGGTTCGGCTGGCGCATCGAGATGGTGGGCAAACCGTGCGAACTGCCGCCGGCCGCGATCGAGCACCTCGACGAAGAGGAACGCGAGCGCTGCCGCCGCCACCGTGCGCACCTGCGCGTCGCGGCGACGGCCGGCTGCGCCGACGAGGCTGCGCGCGACGTGGCCTACCGCGAACTCGCCCGCATCGCCGCCGCGCTGCTCGCGCGCGACGTCTGCGGCATCGGCGCCGCGGCGTTCGGCACGTTCGAAGCCTGCGAAGGCGACGACGCCGCGCTGCGCACCGATCTGCTCGGCGACGACCCGCTGGACGCGCTGGCGCCGGTGATGACGTCGAGCCTCGTGCTGTTCCTCGGGCGCGAACGTTCGTTCGACGAAGCGGATTGGCGGAAGCGCTTCGGTGCGGAGTTCGGCGTGGCCTTCGGCGGCCCCGACGACGACAACGACGAGCACTTCGTCGTGCAGGACGAGGGCCTGATCATGGTGAAGTCGGGCGACGCGATGGCGCTGGTGCAGCTGGTCGCCGCCGAGCCGGAGCCGGCCGAAGCGCTGCAGCGCTACGACGACCTGCGCGTTCGCCGCGTGTTCGGCGAGCAGAAGCAGTGGCTGCGCATGCAGACGTTCGGCGACGTCGGTGCTTCCCCCGAGGCGGCGCGGCGCCGGTTCCTCGCCCGCATTGCCGCGGCGGTGTGGGGCGACGACGTGCTGGGCCTCAGCTGGCACTGCGACCGCCGCATCGTGCCGGCCGGTGCCGACGTGCCGGCGCAGTTGCGCAGCCAGGAGCCGGTCGCGGCGACGCTCGGCGAGGCGGTGGTGCCGGTGATTGCCGCTGCCGACGCCGAGGCGATGGCGGCGGCGATCGCGAAGGCGCGGGAGACCTGGCCGGAGGCACTGGCGCACCTGCAGAAGGGCGGCGAGCTGTCGGCGAAGTTCCCGTTCGCGCGCGTGACCAAGGGTGGCATCGAGCACATCTGGGTGACGGTGCAGTCGGTCGACGGCGACGTCGTGCGCGGCGTGCTCGCCAACGAACCGATGGACCTCGGCGACCTGAAGCTCGGCAGCGTGGTCGAGTGCAAGCTGGCGGAGCTCAGCGACTGGCTGTTCCTGCGCGCGGGCAAGATGGTCGGCGGCTACACGGTGAAGGTGCTGGAGCAGCAGGCCGCGCGGAGCAAGCAGCAGGGCGCCGAGAAGGTGGATGAAGGCAAGGACGGCAAGAAGAAGGCGAGCGCGGGCAAGTGAGGCCGCGGGTCACCGCGGCTTCGCGTCCGGCGTCGCCGCGGTCCCGAGCATTTCGGCTGCGCTCGGC
>JBILEY010000433.1:0-4552 GCA_044351865.1 Planctomycetota bacterium
GTTCTACGTCAGCTTCACGTCGAACGAGCGCAGCCTGTCCGAACTGACCGACTGGCTCTCCCGCAATGCGCAGCCGCAGCTGGCGACCGTGCGCGGCGTGCAGCGCGTCAGCAACAGCGAAGGCGGTCGGCCGATCGCGCTGCGCGTCTGGATCGACCCGGACCGTCTCGCGGCGGTCAACCTGGCGCCCGGCGACGTCTACGCGGCGATCCAACGCAACAACTACCTCGCGGCCGTCGGCCAGACGAAGGGCAACCTCGTCCAGATCAACCTGCTCGCCAACACCGACCTGCGCTCGGTGAAGGAGTTCGAGGACCTGATCCTCACCGACCGCGATGGCGCGCTCGTGCGCATTTCCGACGTCGCCACCGTCGAGCTCGGCGCCGAAGAGGCCGAGATGATGGCGAAGTACAACAGCACGCCCGGCGTCTACCTCGGCGTCTGGCCGCTGGTCGGCGCCAACGAGATCGCCGTCGGCGACGCGCTGGTCGCCGAGATGGAGGCGATGAAGAAGTCGCTGCCTCGCGACATCGACATGCAGCTCGCCTACGACGGCACCAGCTTCATGCGCGAGGCGCTGGCGGAGATCACCAAGACGCTGCTGGAGACGATCGGCATCGTCGGCCTCGTCGTCTTCCTGTTCCTCGGCTCGATTCGCACGGCGCTGGTGCCGCTGGTGGCGATGCCGGTGTCGCTGATCGGCGCCGTCGCCGTGATGGCGGCGTGCGGCTTCTCGCTGAACCTGCTGACGATCCTGGCGATCGTGCTGTCGGTTGGCCTGGTCGTCGACGACGCGATCGTCGTCGTCGAGAACGTCGAGCGCCACGTGCGCATGGGCAAGACGCGCCTGCAGGCGGCGATGGAAGCGGCGCGCGAACTGCTCGGCCCGATCGTCGCGATGACGATCACGCTGGCGGCGGTCTACGCGCCGATCGGCTTCCAGGGCGGCATGACCGGGGCGCTGTTCCTCGAGTTCGCGATCACGCTGGCCGCGGCCGTGCTGGTCTCGGGCATCGTCGCGGTGACGCTGTCGCCGGTGATGAGTCGCTTCGCGGTGCGCGACCACGGCAAGGAAGCGTGGCTGACGCGGCAGGTCGACCGCGGCTTCGCGTGGGTGCGGCGCGTCTACGAGAAGGCGCTCGACGTGGCGCTGGCGATCCGCTGGGCGGTGGCCGCCACCGCGCTGCTGATCACGCTGGCGATCTGGCCGCTCTACGCCGGCTCGCGCAAGGAACTGGCGCCGACCGAGGACCAGAGCCACATCTCGATGTTCTTCGACGTGTCGCCCGACGCGACGCTCGACGCGGTCGACCAGGCCTCGCGCCAGGTCGTCGCCAAGGTCCAGGAACTGCCGGAGACGAAGTTCATGTGGTCGCTGGTCGCCAACTGGGGCGGCTTCGGCGGCATGGTCAACAAGAACTGGAAGGAGCGCGATCGCTCGACCTCGGATGTCTACGGCCCCTTGTTCGGGCAGGTCAGCCAGGTCGCCGGCGTGACCGCGTTCCCGCGCCTCGATCCGCCGCTGCCCACGTCGGGCATGCACGACGTCGAACTGATCCTGCAGAGCTCGGCACCGGTCGAGGAGATGCTCGATGCGGCGAGGGCGATCGTCTACGCCGGCTACCAGAGCGGCAAGTTCACCTACGTCGACACCGACCTGAAGATCGACCGGCCCGAAGCGAGCGTCATCGTCGATCGCGAGAAGGTCGCCAACCTCGGCATGGACCTGGCGAGCGTCGGCCGCGAGCTCGGGTCGCTGCTCGGCGGTGGCTACGTCAACCGCTTCAACTACTACGACCGCAGCTACAAGGTCATCCCGCAGATCGGCCAGAAGGACCGCGCGACGGTCGGCCCGCTGCTCGACCTGAAGATCAAGACGCCGGCGGGCGAACTGGTGCCGGTGTCGTCGTTCGTGACCATCGAGACCAAGGCTTCGCCGCGCACACTGAACCGCTTCCAACAGCGCAACTCGGTCAAGATCTTCGGTGGCGTGGTGCCGGGTGTGACCAAGGCCGAAGGCCTCGAGGTGTTCGAGCAGACGGCCCGCCAGGTCGCCGGCAAGGACGTCACCATCGACTACGCCGGCGAGTCGCGGCAGATCAAGCACGAGGGCAACTCGCTGCTGCTGACGCTCGGCTTCGCCATCGTGCTGGTCTACCTGGTGCTGGCGGCGCAGTTCCGCAGCTTCCGCGATCCGCTGATCGTGCTGCTCGGCTCGGTGCCGCTGGCGATGGGGGCGGCGCTGGTGTTCCCGTACCTCGGCGTCCCGCTGACGACGACGGTCTCGACGATCAACGTCTACTCGCAGGTCGGCCTGATCACGCTGGTCGGCCTGATCGCGAAGAACGGCATCCTGATCGTCGAGTTCGCCAACGTGCTGCAGGAGCAGGGCCGCGACAAGCTGTCGGCGCTGCGCGAAGCGGCGGCGACGCGCCTGCGACCGGTGCTGATGACCACGGCGGCGACGATCTTCGGCCACCTGCCGCTGGTCTTCGTCGCCGGCCCCGGTGCCGCCGCGCGCAACAGCATCGGCATCGTGCTCGTCGCCGGCATGGCGATCGGCACGCTGTTCACGCTGTTCGTCGTGCCGGTGTTCTACCTGTGGATCGCCGCCGACCACAGCAAGCATGTCGACGCCGAGCAGGGCGAAGCGAACGTGCACGACGCGCCGCCGGCACTCGCCGACGGCCAGCCCACCCCGGAGCTCGCGTGAGGACCCAAGCCATGTCGTTCCGTTCCTTGTCGACGTCGATGCTGCTGTTCCTCGCCGCGTGCGCTGCGGTCGGGCCCGACTACGAAGTGCCCGAACGCGCGCTGCCGGCCACCTGGCGGGCGGAGCGCGCCGGGGGCCTCGCCGAGGGCGCACCGGTGGACGGCGCCTTCTGGAAGGCGCTGCACGATCCCGTGCTCGACCACCTGGTGACGACGGCGCTGGCGCAGAACCTCGACCTCAAGGTCGCGTTCTCGCGCCTGCTGTCGGCGCGGGCGCTGCGCGGCGTCGCCGCTGCGGACTTCGGGCCGCAGATCGATGCGCGCGCCAGCTACGAGCACCGCGAAGAGAGCCGCAACACGCCGTTCGGCGCGTTCATCCCGCGCACCAACATCCACTCGATCGGCGCCGATGCGACGTGGGAGCTGGACCTGTGGGGCCGCGTGCGGCGGCAGGTCGAAGCGGCGCAGGCCGACATCGACGCCAGCGTCGCCGACGTGCGCGGTGCGGCATTGACCGTCGCCACCGAAGTGGTCGCGACCTACGTCGACCTGCGTGCGTCGCAGCAGCGCCTCGCCATCGCCAAGGCCAACCTCGAACTGCAGCAGCAGACGCTCGGCCTCGTGCGCGCACGCGCCGAAGCCGGCCTCGTCGTCGAACGCGACGTCGCGCAGGCGGCGACCAACGTCGAGTCGACGCGCTCACGCCTGCCGACGCTGCAAGCGGCCGAGCAGGTGGCGAAGAACCGGCTCGCCGTGCTGCTCGGCAAGGCGCCGGGCGAACTCGACGACGCGCTGCTCGCCGCCGCCCCGTTGCCGGTGCTGCCGGTGTCGGTCGCGGTTGGTGTGCCTGCGGATCTGCTGCGTCGCCGTCCGGACGTGCAGGCCGCCGAGCAGCGGCTGCACGCCGAGATCGCGCGCATCGGCGCCACCCAGGCCGAGCGCTACCCGCGCTTCTCGCTCGGCGGTTCGCTCGGCCTCGCCGCCAACAGTGCCAACCTGGTGTTCGACAGCGACAGCGACAGCAGCGCGTTCGGTCCGTCGCTGCGCTGGAACCTGTTCGACGGCGGGCGGCTCCGCCAGCGCGTGCAGGCGCTCGAAGCGAGCGCCGAAGCGGCGCAGATCACGTGGGAGCAGACGGTGCTGCTGGCGCTCGAAGAGGCCGAGAACGCGATGACGCGTTTCGTGCAGGAGCAGCAGCGGCTGGCGGCGCTGCGTCGCGCCGCCAGTGAAGCGGCGCGTGCGGTGCAGCTGGCGCAGTCGCAGTACACGGCCGGCTTGTCGGACTTCCAGTCCGTGATCGACAGCGAGCGCACGGTGGCGACGATCCAGGACGATCTGGTCGCCAGCGAAGCCGCGGTCGCCGCCAGCCTGGTCGCGATCTGGAAGGCGCTCGGCGGCGACCTGGTGCCGTCGCAGCCGGAAGAGGCCCCGGTGGCGCGCTCAGGCGAGTGAGCGCGCGCGCTCGGCTCACTTCGCCGGCAGGATGTGCTCGAGGAACGTGCCGGCACCGCCGAACTGGCGGCGCAGCCAGAAGTACTCGTTGTAGGGCCGGTCGTCGGTGATGCCGAGGCGCTCGCTGCCGGGTGCTGGCATCGCCACCGGCATCTCGATGCGGTTCTTCAGGATGAAGTCCCACGCGATCTCGAGCGTCAGCTCGGGATGCCACTCCATCATGTCGCGCTTCGCCGCCTCGGGCATGCGCGCGATCGCCTGCGCGATCGTCGGCACCGTGATCGGCCAGTCGGCGGCGAGGATGTGGATGCCGGCCTCGTTCGGCTTCATGTCGCCGTGCGACTCGAAGGCCTTGAACAGCACGACGTGCGGGAACTCGCGAACGACG
>JBILEY010000434.1:0-4550 GCA_044351865.1 Planctomycetota bacterium
CGACGGCAACTACGCCGTCGAGGTGCCGGCCGAACTGCGCTACCGCCTCGAAGTGCCCGACCAGGGCACGAACTGGCCGCTGCTGGTGTGGCTGCCCGATCGCGGCACGCGCGTCGAGGACGCGCTCGCGATGTGGCAGCTGCAGGTCGGCGACGGCGCAGTGATCGCCGTCGTCGAGCAGCCGTTCCCCGAACTGCAGCCGGACCTCGCCCTCGGCGGCCGCTATGCGTTCGGCGACGGCTTCCGCGCCGACTACTCGCGCACGAGCCACGGCCTCGCCCGCCTCGTCGAATACGTGACGCGCCGCTTCCCGATCGACGCGCAACGCATCGTGATCGCCGGCCACGGCGACGGCGGAGCCGCGGTGCTGTGGACGTCGCTCTATGGCGAATGGCTCGCGAACGACTTCGTCGCCGTCGCCCCGACCGACACCAAGCGCCTCGGCATGGAGGCGCTGCCCGACCAGACGCCGGTGGCGAAGTCGCTGCGTCTGGTGGCGACTTCCGGTGACGCCAGTGCGCTCGAAGCGATCGCCGCCGACTACCGCAAGGTCGGCACCAAGACCGAAGTCGCGGTGCAGGACGGCAGCGCACTCGCTGCGAGCCTGCGCACCCAGCTCGGCCTCGCAGCACTGCCGCCGGCTGCCAACGCCGACGCGCCGCTGCTGCTGGTGCTGCCGAACCAGAGCCCGCGCACGCGCGACTGGGCGCAGCTGATGGTGGCGATGGCGGCGATGCAGGGCACCGCGGCGCGCCTCGTCGCCGCCGGCGAAGTGCCTGCCGACGCGCCCGCTTCGCAGGTGCGCCGCCTGCAGGTCGGTGGCGACGGCTTGTGGCCGGCATCCACGTTCGCCAGCGGCCGCGGCCTGCCGCTCGCCGGCGGCCCGTTCGGTGGCACCACCGTCGTCGTGCTGCCGAAGGGCACCAGCGACGCCGACAAGGCGACGTGGCTCGAGCACGAACAGAAGAAGGTGCTGAAGCGCCGCAGCATGTTCGCCAACATCGCCATCGCCTGCGAAGACGGCGAGCCGTCGCTGCCGCAGCTGGTGACGAAGCTGAAGGGCATGGGCCGTTCGCGGCTGCTGATCGTGCCGGCGACGTTCTGCGCCGATGCGGCGACGATGCAGGCGCTGCAGCAGCAGCTCGGCGACGTCGCGAACGGCATGGACGTGGCGTGGCTACCTGGCCTCGGTGGGGAGCTGGCGACGACACCGCCGACGGGCCGCTGAGCGGCGGGGCTGTCGAGGCGCGAAGGGACCGTTAGTCTCTGAATCATGCGCCCACCTCTCGTCCCGCTCGCCGTCGGCCTCTTCACCGTCGCCACCCCGCTCGCCGCCCAGACGCCCGCAGCGCCGACGTTCGCGCCGCCGGTGAAGCTGATGGCCGGCACCAAAGGCCTCGGCGAGAACCGCCTGTTCCCGTCGCCGGCACTCCACGACATGGACGGCGACGGCCTCGCCGACCTCGTGATCGGCGATCTGCGCGGCCGCTTGACCGTGGCGCTGCGCCAGCGCGGCGCCGGCGCGCCGAAGTTTGCCGCCGAGACCAAGGTGATGGCGAACGACGGCAGCGAGCTCGACTTCGCCAATTGGTGATGCATCGGTATGAGTCCACAGTTCGTGGACTTCGACGCGGATGGCGACCTCGACCTCGTCGCCGGAACGTTCGACGGCTCGCCGCACCTGGCGCGCCGCGCGGCGAACGGCTGGCAGCAACCGGAGCAGATCCTCGACGCCGAGGGCGTGCGCATCTCGCTGCAGGAGTTCTGGGACCACGACACCAAGAAGTGGTCCAAGACGACGCGCGGTGACATTCCCGGCGAACCGCCGGCCGCGGGCCATGCGACATCGGCGATCGCGTTCGACGACGATGGCGACGGCGACCTCGACCTGCTGCTCGGCGACCACAAGTCGGGCCACGTCTACCGCCGCGAGAACCGCGGCACGGCGGCGGCGCCGAAGTTCGCGCTCGGCAACCAGCGTGTGCTCGGCGGCGACGCGCCGATCGACGTGCCGGGCACGGTGGCGACGCTGCGCCTCGTGGACTTCGATCGCGACGGCCGCATCGATCTGCTGCTGAGCAGCATGGGCGACGCCTACAGCGACAAGGCGGGCGGCGGCGTGTTCTGGTGCCGCAACGTCGGCGACGGCAAGCAGGCGCGCTTCGGCGGACTGCAGATGCTGGTGCCGATCAGCCAGAAGGATGCCGAAGCGGCGACGCGTCCCGACAGCGGCCTCTACGCCGAAGCGGGCGACGTCGATGGCGACGGCGACCTCGACCTGATCGTCGGCGGCTACTCGCACTGGCGACCGAAGGGCAAGGAGCTGACGACCGAGCAGCAGCAGCGCGTGCAGGCGATCCACGCCGCGACCGCCGAGCTGCAGCAGGAGCTGCAGCGACTGACCGCCGAGGCGCAGAAGGCCAGCGCCGGCATCGCCGACGAGGCCGAAGCGGGCAAGCGCTACACCGAGGCCTACAAGGCGCAGAAGAAGGAGCGCGACCAGAACCGCGAGCGCATGCAGAAGCTGACCGAGGAACTCGGCACGCTGGTGCCGGCAGCGCAGCGGCGCTCGTTCGTCTGGTTCTACGAGAACACGACGCCGCGGCCGCAGTAGCGTTCGGCCCGGCATGTCGACGGCGCCCGTTCTGACCCTGTCGCACTTCGAAATCGCACCACTGCTGGCCGCGCGCCGCAGCGGCGCCACCGCCGCGACCTCGTCGGCCGACCTCGGCCGCACGCGCTGCGAGGTGGCGCTCGCCGCCGACGGCGCGACGTTCGCGAACGGCGCGCCGCTGTCGTGGTCGTTGGCCGAGCACATCGCCGACGACCCCAACAAGTGCTTCGTGGTGCAGGGTGGTGAAGCGCGCGAGCTGCGCGTGTTCTCGGCGACGACCGGCTGGGTGCGTTCGCTGCTGCCGACCGGCACGGCGCCGACGACGCTGGTCGGCGGCTTCACCATGCATCGCATCGTCGGCATCGATCCGCGCGAGGACACGGTGCGCAAGGCCGGCGGCAACGGCCCGTTCGCCGGCCCCGTGCTCGATACGGCCACCGGCCTCGGCTACACGGCGATCCACGCGGCGAGCCGCGCGCCGTCGGTGGTCACCGTCGAACTCGATCCGGCAGCGCTCGAGCTGGCGCGCGACAACCCTTGGTCGGCCGAACTGTTTACCGCCGCGAACCTCGAACAGCGCGTCGGCGACGTCGCCGAGCTGGTGCACGACTTCGCCGACGGCCAGTTCGCGCACGTGATCCACGATCCGCCGTCGTTCCAGCTCGCCGGGCACCTCTACTCGGGCGCGTTCTACGAGCAGCTTTTGCGCATCACGAAGAAGGGCGGCCGCGTCGTGCACTACATCGGCGATCCGCAGTCGCCGAACGGCGCGCGCACGACGCGCGGCGTCGTCGAACGCCTGCGCGCGGCCGGCTTCGCGCGCGTGCAACCGAACCCGGCCGCGTTCGGTGTCGTCGCGGTGCGCTGACGCGCGCGTTCGCCGCGCCGCGTCCCAGCAGCCGTCACCACGAACCGATCGTCAGCGACAGCGCGTTGCTGGTGAACAGCGCCGCGAGGTCGCCGCTCGCCGTCGTCTCGCAGACGACCGTCTGCTGTTCGAACGAAGCACCGAGCAGGACTGCCGCAGTCGGCACCGCGAACGGCGCCAGCGCTTCGCCGGTCTGCACGCCGAGCGTGATGACGATGTCGTCGTCGGCCAGCAACGTACAGCCGGCCGCGCCGAGCGGATGCACGAGCGGCAGCGGGAGCGCGATCGGCGTGAAGCCGAACACCGCGGCGGCGAGCCCGCCGTTGGCGATCCCTCTCGTGCGCACGCGCAGCTCACCGCCGAGCCACGCACGGCGCTCGACGACCTGCACGATCGGCCCCGCGGCGCCCGCGCAGCCACCACCGCGATCGACGACGCCGGCTGGGCACGCCGAGCCGAGGCGCGCCAGAACTGCCTGCGGCAGGCCCGCGGTCCGCGGGAACGAGCCGCCGACGAGCAGTTCGCCGACTTCGCTCCATTCGATCGTCACCTCGCCGGGCATGGTGGCGAGCACGTTCATGGTGGCGCCGTCCCACAGCAGCAGGCGGCTCGTGAACGGCGTCGTGAAGCTGCGCTCGGCCATCGCCAAGCTGCCGTCGGGCAACTCGACGATCTTGCGCACGCTGCCGACGTAGCCCGTTCCCATCGCTTGCCACGTGGTGCCGTTCCAGCGCACGAGGGCCTGGCCAGGAGTCGAGAACGACCCCCCGACGTAGACGTCGCCGTTCCGCGCGCGCGCCAACGCGGTGACGGAGAACGGCGCACCCGGCACGGGCGTCAGCTGGGCACCGTTCCAGCGCAGCAAGCCGGTCCCAGCCGGCGAGAGGAAGAAGCCGCCGAAAAGCAGATCGCCGCCGTCGAGCTCGACCACCGCGTCGACGACCCCGACCAGCGCGATCGGCAGGCCGACGAGGCTGGTGCCGTTCCAGCGCGCGACGCCCGACAAGAGGAGGCCGATGTCGCTGGCGGCGACCACGACGTCGCCATTCGACGCCAACGTCATCGCGC
>JBILEY010000435.1:0-4548 GCA_044351865.1 Planctomycetota bacterium
TGCTCTACAACGCAGGCGTCTACGACGACCAGCCGTTCGTCGAGAAGGCGGTCCAGTACTGCAAGAAGCAGATCCAGGTCACCGTCGACAACACCGGCCACCACTACTACACGCACCTCTACTGGTCGCAGGCGCTCTACCAGCGCGGCGGTGCGGACTGGACCGAGTACTACAAGAAGAAGTCGCAGTGGCTGCTGCGCCAGCAGAAGAAGGACGGCAGCTGGGAAGGCGATGGCGTCGGCACGGTCTACGGCACCGCGATCGCGCTGCTGATCCTGCAGCTGCCGTACTCCAACGCCCCGATCCTCCAGCGCTGACGCGATGCTCGCCTTCGCCTTCCTCAATCCGCTGCTGCTGTGGGCGGTGCCGCTGTGCGCGGTGCCGATCGTCATCCACCTGCTGAACCGCCGGCGCTTCCACAAGGTGCCGTGGGCGGCGATGGAGTTCCTGCTGGCGGCGATGAAGCGCAACCGCAAGCGGCTGCGCATGGAGCAGTGGCTGGTGCTGCTGCTGCGCACGCTGGCGGTGCTGCTGCTGGTGTTCCTGGTCAGCCGTCCGCAGCTCGGCGGCGGCACGTTCCTGTCGGCGCGCACGCACCACGTCGTCGTGCTCGACGACAGCGCGTCGATGACGCAGCGCGCCGGCAGTGCAGCGCTGTTCGAACGGGCGCAGGACCGCGTGCGCGCTTTGGCCGACGACCTCGGGGAACAACGCGGCGGCGACCTGCTGTCGATCGTGCGCACGAGCCGCGCCGGGCAACCGGACCTGTGGGCGCAGCGCGTCGGGCCGGAGCTCGGCCGCCGCACCGGCTCGTTGCTGAAGGAACTCGCGGTCGGCGACCAGGCGTGCGATCTCGGCGCCGTGCTGGTGGCGACGCAGAAGCGCGCCGCCGAGGTCAAGGAAGCGGGGCGCACGCACTACTACGTCGTCGGCGACCTGCGCGCGCACGACTGGGCGACGCCCGACGACAAGCCGCGGCCGTTGCTGCTGCAGGCGCTGTCGGCGTTGCGCGCCGACACCGACCAGGTGTCGGTGATCGCGACCGCGGGCCCGCCGGCCAACCTCGCCGTCGTCGACGTGCGCCTGCTCGGCCGCCTGGCCGTCGTCGGCGTGTCGACCGCGCTCGCCGTCGACGTGCAGAACTTCGGCCTCGATCCCGCACCGGCCGGTTCGCTCGCCGTCGAGGTCGACGGCCAGAGCCGCGTCGTGCTGCCGGTGCCGCCGCTGTCGCCGGGCGAGAAGGTCGCGATCCCGATCGCGCACACGTTCCACCAGGCCGGTGCGCACCGCATCGATGCGCAGATCGAAGCCAGCGAAGCGTTCCCGCTCGACGATCGCCGCACGCTGGCGCTCGACGTCGCCGACAAGAGTCGCGTGCTGCTGATCGACGGCCAGCCGGACGAAGAGCTCGGCGAGACGTTCTTCCTGCAGGCTGCGTTCGAGCCGCCGGAGAGCGGCGTCGAGGTCACCGTCGCCACCGACACCGCGACCGACGAACTCGACCTCGCGACGTTCGACGTGGTGTGGCTGTGCAACGTGCAGTCGCCGACCGCTTCGTTGTGCCAGCGGCTCGAAGCGTTCGTCGCCAGCGGCGGCGGCCTGGTGGTCACCGCCGGCGCGCTGGTCGACGCGACGCGCTACGACGAGCTGCTGTGGCGCTCGGGCCAGGGCCTGCTGCCGATGCCGTTCGGCGAGATCGCCGGCGATCCCGACAAGCCCGAAGTGGCGACGCTGGTGAAGCCCGACCATCCGGTGTGCGGCAGCGTCGCCGAGATCGTCGAGCTGCTGCTGGCGAACGTCGTCATGGTGAAGCGCTGGCTCGCACTCGGCGACGATCCGACCGGCCGCACGCAGGTCGTCGCGCGCATCCGCGACGCCGAAGGGCCGCCGCTGCTGGTCACGCGCACCTACGCGCCGCCGGCTCCGGCGAGCGCAGCTGCCGGCAGCGCACCACCCGCCGTTGCGCAGCCGGGCGGCGAGGTCGCGCAGTTCGCCATCACCGCCGACACGTTCTGGTGCAACCTGCCGAGCACCGACCTGTTCCTGGTGCTCGCCAACCAGCTGCATCGCACCAGCGCGCGGCGCCGCGACACCAGCGGCAACAACCTGCTGCCCGACGGCTCGCTGCACCTCGTCCTGGACGCCGGCACCTACCGGCCCGATGCGACGGTGCGCGCGCTCGGCGGCGACGACGAACGCACGTTCACCGCGAGCGAAGCGCCGGTGGTGCCGCCCCAATCGAGCCAGCAGTCGGCGAGCCAGCAGCCGGCGAACCAGCCGAACGCTCCGACGCCGCCGACCGACACGCAGCCGAAGCCGCCGGCCCCGCCGTCGCTGACCGTGCCGATGCACGAACTGCGGCGCCTCGGCGCCTATGAGCTCGAGCTGGCGCGCCACGACGGTGCCGTCGAGAAGCGGCTGTTCGCGCGCAACGCGCCGACCGCCGAGAGCGACCTGCGCCCGTTCGGCGAGCCCGCGTTCGCGCGCCTGTATCCGAGCGAACTGCACCGCCGCGTCACCTTCGTGCGCGACCAGACGGGGCTCGGCGAAGGCACCGGCGAAGGCGAGATGTGGCATCTGCTGGCGGCGCTGCTGCTCGCCGGCCTCGTTGCCGAGTCCCTGTTGGCCTGGAGGTTCGGTCGTCGCTGACCGGGAAGCGCCATGGAAGAGCTGTTGCGATGGTGGGCGCGCTGGCGCGGCATCGAACCCGAACCGGGTGCGGAGCTGCAGTTCGAGTTCGCCAACTTCCCGAGCGGTGGTCTCGGCATGCTGGTGCTGATGGGCTGCGCGCTCGCCGTGCTCGGCGTCGCGTTCGTCTACCGCCGCGACGGCCATTCGCTGACGCGCGGCCAGCGCATCGTGCTCGGCAGCCTGCGCGCGATCGCCGTGCTGGCCGTGATCGCGCTGCTGCTCGAGCCGAACCTCGTCACCGTGAAGCGCGAAGTGCGCCCGGGCCACACGATCCTGCTGGTCGACACGTCGCAGTCGATGACGCACGTCGATGCGTGGCGGCGCGACGAAGTGCAGGCAGGGGCCGCGGCGTGGCGTTCGCTCGGCGTCGCCGATCCGGCCGCGGCCACGCGCCTCGAGCTGGTGAAGGCGCTGCTCGGGAGCGGCGACGGCGAGCTGGTGAAGAAGCTCGCGGCGAAGAACCACGTGCAGCTCTACGGCTTCGCCGGCAGCATCGACCAGCTGCCGCTGCTGCCGGAGCCACCGAAGCTCGGGCCCGACGGCAAGCCGCTGCCGGCCGACGCGCCGGTCGATCCGCTGGCACCGCCGCCGCTGCCGCGGCTCGACCTCGCGCGCCTCGTCGCCGACGGCCGTTCGTCGAACCTCGGTGGCGCCCTGCGTGCCGCCCTCGACAAGAGCCGCAACGCCGAGATCGCCGCGGTCGTGTTCGTCACCGACGGCCGCCGCAACGCCGGTCCGCAGGCGGCCGAGATCGTGCGCCTGCTGAACCAGCGCAAGGTGCCGCACACGTTCGTGCTCGGCGTCGGCGATCCGTCGGAGACGCAGACCGTGCAGCTGGCGCGCTTCGAAGCGCCGGCGAAGACGTTCCAGAAGGACCCGTTCGAGCTGAAGGCGACGATCGCGCAGCAGGGCTACGAGACGACGACGGTGACCGTGCGGCTCGTGCGCACCGACGACAAGGGCCAGGAACAGGTCGTGCGCAGCCAGCAGGTGCAGATCGGCGGCGAACGCGCCGAGACTCTGGTCGAGTGGAAGGACGTCACCAGCGACGTGCCCGGCCGCTTCGTGTTCCGCGCCGAGGTGCAGCCGCCGACCGGCGAGGCGATCGTCGCCGAGCGCCACGCCAAGTCGGCGCCGGTCGAAGTGCTCGCCGAGAAGCTGCGCGTGCTGCTGCTCGCCGGCGGCTCGAGCTTCGAGTTCCAGTTCCTGCGCATGGCGCTGATCCGCGACAAGACGATCGACGTCACCTGCTGGCAGCAGAGCGCGGACCCGAAGTTCCCGCAGGACGGCGACGAAGGCGTGCGCATCGATCGTCTGCCCGAGGAGCGCACCGAGTTCGAGCCGTACGACTGCGTCGTGCTGATCGATCCGGACGGCAGCAAGCTGACGCCGAAGTTCTGCCAGAACCTGCAGCAGCACGTCGTCGAGGGCGGCTGCGGCCTGTGGTGGGTCGCCGGCGAGAAGTTCTCGCTCGACGCGATGCGGCCGACGGCGGCGTCGTTCCCGCTGGCCGAGCTGCTGCCGATCGTGCCGGACATCGAGAAGGCCGAGCGCGAGATCATCGGCTACGGCAAGGTGTTCAAGTTCCCGTGGCGCTACCAGCTGACGCCCGAAGGCGAAGACGGGCTCGGCGCCAAGATCAGCCGCCTCGTCGACGGTCGCGAGCAGTCGAAGGTGCTGTGGAGTGCGTTGCCGGGCTTCCACTTCTGGTTCCCGGTCCTGCGCGCGAAGCCGGTGGCGACGGTGATCGCCGAGCATCCGAGCCCGGAGTTCAAGCGCGGCGGCCGCGGCATGCCGGTGCTGGCGATGCAGAACGTCGGCGCTGGGCGCGTGCTGTTCTGCGGCACCGACGAGACC
>JBILEY010000602.1:0-2912 GCA_044351865.1 Planctomycetota bacterium
CGCAGGGCGGCACCGGCGTCGACCTGTTCTTCGTGCTGAGCGGCTTCCTGGTCTCCGGCCTGCTCGTCGAGGAGCACGCGCGGACCGGCGAAGTGCGCGTCGGC
This sequence comes from Planctomycetota bacterium, assembly GCA_044351865.1. Classification (GTDB taxonomy): domain Bacteria; phylum Planctomycetota; class UBA1135; order UBA1135; family UBA2386; genus UBA2386. The sequence continues at coordinate 105 of JBILEY010000602.1, forward strand.
CGCTTCCTCTGGCGCCGCGGGCTGAAGCTGTATCCCGCCTACTTCGCCTTCCTCGCCTGGCTGCTGCTGCGCCCGACGCTCGCCGCCGCCATGGCGCACGACGACTGGCTCGACGTGCTGCGCCAGCGCAGCTGGGAACTGCTGCCGAACACGCTGTTCGTGCAGAACTACTGGTGGAACGAGTTCACCACGCCGCTGCACACATGGTCGCTGGCGGTCGAGGAACACTTCTACCTGACCATCCCGTTCGTGCTGTCGTTCGTGCTGCGCCGCGGCCTGCTCGGGTTGGTGCCGCTGCTGTGGCTCGGTGGCGAACTGCTGTCGATCTGGATGCGCACGCTGCCGAATCCGTGGTTCGGCGCCACTCACCTGCACGGCAGCGAACTGCTCGCTGGCGTGGCCCTGCGCTGCGCGTGGGCGGCGTTCCCCCGCGTGCGCGCGTGGACGAGCACGGCCGCCTGGCAGCTGGTCGCCGCTGGCATCGCCGGCTACGGCCTCGTGGCCACCATGGCGCCGCAGCACTGGGCTCGCATCCCGGTGCTCGAGCTCGCGTCGGTGGCACTCGTCGCCGGCGCCATCCACCTCGACGGCACACGCTTCCCGGCGCCGCTGCGCGCCTTCGCCGGCTTGCCGCGCTTCGCCGCGTGGATCGGGTTCCACTCCTACTCGATCTACCTGTGGCACGTGACCGGCATGCGCGTCGCGGAACGCTGGTTGGCGCCGGCGACGGAGGCGGCGCCGAGCAGCGGGCAATGGCTGCTGACCGCGCTCGTCGTCGTCGGCGGCGCCATCGTGCTCGGCTGGGTCACCGCGCGACTGGTCGAGTATCCGGTGCTGCGGCTCCGCGAGCGGCTGTGGCCGTCGCCAACCACGATGACGACCGCGAAGTGATCGCCGCGGCGCGTTGTGCGCCGCTCGGTCTTCAGTTGCCGCCGAGCACGCGGCGCGCCCGATCGCGCACGCTGGCGTCGGCATCGCCGTCGGCGATCTGCTGCAGTGCTGCGCGTGCGGCCGGTTCGCTGCGGTGCGACAGCGCGATCACGGCTTCGTGGCGCACGGCCGGCGACGCGTCGGCGAGGCCGCGCGTGCACAGCGCTTCGAGGGCGGCAGCGCTCGGCTGACGGCCGAGCGCGACGCAGGCGGCGGCGCGCACGTCGGCGTCGGCGTGGCCGAGCAGGCGCTGCGCGACCGGCTCCGCCGCCGGGGCCCGCGAGTTGCCGACCGCCAGCAGCCACGTGCGCAGCGAACCGCGCGCCGCGGCGCGTTCCTCCATCGCCAGCAGCGTGCCCAGCGGCACGGCACCGCTGTCGCCGTCCGCGCGCGGCGCCAGCGCGCCGAGCACCAGCATCGCCGACTGCGCCTGCGCCGAGTCGCCGTCGGCGTCGCGCACCAGATCGCTGAACAGGGCCTGGCCCGGCTTGCCGAGCTGCAGGCACGACACGGTCGCGACGTGGCGCAGTTCGTCGCCGAGCGCCGGATCGCTGCGCAGCGCGACCAGCGACTGCTGCGCGCGCTCGGTGTTGGCCGCCCCGAGGGAACCGAGGGCCACCTGTGCTGTGCGGTCGCCGAGCTGGCGCGTGGCCAGCTGCGCGTGCAGTGCGTCCACGGCGCGTTCGTCGAGCCGCAGCAGCCACTGCAGCTGCTGGAAGCAGGCGTCGACGGCTTCGTTGTCCTGCTCGGCAGCGGCCAGCAGTCGTTCCAGGTCGGCGAGGATCTGCGCCAGCGACGTCGCCTGCAGGCGCTGCCGCCAGGCTTCGCGTTGGTCGGCATCGGCGCGGGCGCCGAGTCGTTCGCCGGCACCGCTCGCCGAGGCTTCGGCGCGCGACCACGCCGCGGCGAGATCGGTCGGCAGCGGCCCCACGTCGGCACCGGTGCAGTCGATCGTCGCCACGCGGTGCACCAGCGTGCGCAGGTCGAGCACCGACAGCGCCATCGTCATGCGTTCGTCGAGGCGCACCGCGTCGAGCCAGCCGCGCTGCAGCGCGAACTGCGCCTGCGCCTGGCCGGTCAGTTCGTGCTGCGGCACCTCCGGCTGGCCGGTGACCTTGGTGTAGCGCGTGCGCTGGCGCTGCACGACCAGCGCGTCGGCGACCGTGGTCGGCACCGTCTCGTAGCGCGCTTCGTAGTCGCCGGTGGTGTCGGTCGCGAAGCTGGTCCAGCGCGGCGCAGCGCCCGGCGCCTCGAACGCGAACAGGCCGAGCGTGCCGCGCAGGAAGTTGCGCTGGTCGCCATCGAGCCCGTCGGCGAAGCCGTAGCCGAGGATCTGGCCGGTCGCGGCCATGCGCACCAGCACCGGCGCAACCGTCGCCGCGACATACGACTCCTGCGCCGCGTCGCCTGCGATCGGCCGCGCGTCGGCGCCCAGGAACTCGAGGCCGGCGATGCGCTGTTCGACCAGCGTCTCGCCCTCGCGGCGGTCGAGCACCAACGTCGTCACCTCGCAGCGCGCGTGCAGCACGGCGCCCTGCTGCACGCCGCCCTCGGGGCTGTGCACGGCGAGGTCGAGGTGGTCGTCGACGCGGAACGTGAAGCGCGAACCCGGGGTCGCGGTCCAGCAGCCGGCCTGACGGGCGGCGACTGCGCGTTCGCCGTCGGCGTCGCTGCCGGCGGCGGTGACCGGCGCCGAGGCGGCGAGCACCGGGCTGGTGGCGGCGCCGAGCGGCAGCGGTGCGGCGCCGTTCGGCAGGCACACGAAGACGGTGGCGGCGACGGCCAGCGTCGCGGCGATCGCGGTCGACAGGAGCAGGGACGAGCGGCGGGAGGAGCGGACCATGCCGGTCGAGCGACGCGGCGGCGGCGGCCGTTCGC
>JBILEY010000436.1:0-4542 GCA_044351865.1 Planctomycetota bacterium
TTGCCGCGCCAGGCGATGCAGCGAGCACCGTCGGTGGTGACCATGGCGAACAGTTCCTGACCCAGCGCACCGAGGCGTTCGATCTCGGGCGACGGGATGCTTGCCTCGAACGGAACGAGCGTGAAGGCGCTTGTCGGATCTTTGGGCGCGCGCCAGACACCTGTTCGGCGCCACGCGTAGACGGCAGGTGGCGCGTCCTCGGCTACGGTCACGCTCGTGCATGGCTCCGTCAGCATTTCGCTCGCGAGCGGGCGCCACGACGTGCCGTCGTAGCGGTGCACTTGATGTTGGCCCTGGTTGGCGAACAGCGCATAGGCCATGCCGTTCGCAACGACCGCGCGTTGAGCCGGCTGACCTTGCTGTGTAGGGTCGGAGACACGCTGGGCCTTCGGGGGATCGGTCCTGTTCTTCCTCGCCAAGTAGCGCAACAGCGCAAGCAGGAGCACCATCACCGCCACAGTGGCCAACCATGCCGGGCGATCGGCTGGTGCCGAGTTGGCGCCAACCAGGAAGACGCCGGTGGCAAAGAGGAAGAGCTCGAAGGCGTATCTGACTTGGCTCATGGCGGGGTTACGGAGAGCGACGAGGCCGGAACAGTACGAACACGCCGCAGCTCCGCCACCGCCTCCGGCAGCGCGAACTGCTCGCCGAGGTAGCCGTTCACGAAGCGACCGCCGCGCACGACGCCGGCGAGCTCGAGTCCGCGCAGCGCACGCAGCAGCAAGCGCCACGGCAGCGGGCAGCGATCGTCGAGCAAGATGCCGTGGCTCAGCACACCGAGCCGCTGGAGCAGCGACTTCGCCGCCAGTTCGATCGCGGCTTCGCTGGCGCGCGTGTCGGCCGGCGGCAGCGGCAGCAGGCTCCAGCGGCCGACGGCGTAGAGCGGGAACGCGCGCTTGCTCGGCGGGATCGCCAGCTGGCGCACCGCGGCGAACGAGTCGCAGGTGGCGAAGCCGCAGCCGACCAGTTCGGCGAGGCCGTCCTCGAGCTGGCTCGGCAAGAGGCGGCTGTGCGTCTGCAGGTCGGTCGGGAACACCGCACCGCGCTGCTGCAGCACCTCGTGCACCGTGCGGGCCGCGGCAGAGAGCTCCGCCGGCTGCGCGCGTTCGAGCGGCAGTTCGAGCCACAGGGCCAGTTCGCTGCGCGGCACGAGGCTGATCGCACACTTGCTCAGCGGCCCGCGCCACGGACCCCACAGACGCAGCCAGACGAACTCGCCGGAGAGCGTCGCCTGGTCGAGCCATTCGCGGTGGTAGTTCTGCAGGTGCCGCGGCAGCACGTCCTGCTCCCATGTCGGCGCTGGGAACGACGCGCTGGCGAGCTGCTGCAGCGTCTCGGCGAGGCCGCGTGGGCCGCTGCGCGCCGTCGTCGGCGTGCTGTGCTGCCATGCGGGCAGGAAGCGTTCGTAGTCGGCCTTGCTGACCGGCTGCACCGCGGCGCGCAGGCGTTCGACCATCGCGCGCCGCACGCGCGCGAGCAGCCGACGATGCGCCCACAACGCGCGGCCGCCGCAGCGGGCGCGCATCGCCGTGCCTTCGGCTTCGAGCGCGCGCAACGCTTCGTCGCCGTCGTCGTCGACGGCATCGCACCAGACCGGGATCACCGCTTCGAGCCGCCCGCGCCACGCGTCGATCGGCGCACGGGGCGCTTCGGCGGCGAACCAGCGCGTGCCGTCGCGCACGGCGCGGCCGTCGGCGGCGAGTTCGGCGAGCCAGGTGCGCCAGTCCGGCGTCACCTCGGCGTCGTCGAGCCAGCCCATCCAGCCGAGCGCTTCGTGCAACTCGGCGGCATCGCGAGGTTCGGGCCAGCACTCCTGCTGCACCTGCTGCATCGCCGCGGGATCGAGTTCGGCATCGGCGTCGGCCGAACGCTGCTTGCCACCGCGTTGCGCCGCGACCACCGCCTGTGTGCGCCGTTCCTCGAGCGGTGCATCGTCGAGGAACGCGTAGGGCCGCGCGTGCAGGATGCCCTGCGCGAACGGCGACGGCTCGCTGCGTTCGCACTCGCGCAGCGCGATGGTGCCGTCGTGGATGCGCTGCAGCAGCCGCAGGAACGCCGGCTCGTCCATCGCTTCGCGCAGGCAGTCGTGCACCGTCTGCGCGACCAGCGGATGGTCCATCGGCACCGGCAGCGGCCCCGACGGCAGCGTCTCCGGGCACGCCTGCGCCTGCGGGAACGCGGCGGTCAGCGCGTCGTCGGCGCGGAAGCGCAGCAGCGGCGGTGCGACGCGACGGCCGGAACGGAAGCGTTCGACCAGCAGCGAGCGGGTGACGTTCCAGCGCCAGCGCGCCTGGAACATCGGCGCCTGCAGCAGCGCCTGCACCAGCACGTCGTGTGCGGTGTTCGGATGCAGGAACGTCCACACGTCCGCCAGCGGGAAGCTGTGCATCGGGCCGAGCGAGATCAGGATCGTGTCCTCGTCGGCCGCGGCCTGCAGTTCGAAGCCGAAGCCGACGCAGAAGCGCTTGCGCAGCGCCAGGCCGAGTGCGCGATTGACGCGGCTGCCGAACGGGCTGTGCAGCACCAGCTGCTGGCCGCCGGTCTCGTCGAAGAAGCGTTCGAGCACCAGTTGGTCGGTCGTCGGCACGGCGCCGAGGGCCAACGCCCCGTCGCGCAGGAACGTCGCGATCTGCTCGGCGGCGGCGTCGCCGAGGCCGCACTCGCGCCTCAGCCAATCGGGATCGTGGCCGTGCGTGCGCACCGTCGCGATGGCCGCCCCGAGCTCGTCGCTGCGCGAGGGCCCTTCGGCGATCCAGAACGGCAGGCTCGGCGGTACGCCATGCGCGTCGGCGACGCGGAGCGTGCCGGAACCGACGCGGCGGATCTGCCAGCTCTGCGCGCCGAGCTGGAACACGTCGCCGACCGAGCTCTCGATCGCGAAGTCCTCGTGCACGGAGCCGACCGGGCTGTCGTCGTGGTCGAGCACGACCTGCCAGTCGGCGACGTCGGGGATGGCGCCGCCGCAGGTGATCGCCGTCAATCGCGCGCGCCGCGTCGCCCGCACCGTGCGGTGCACGGAGTCGCGGTGCAGCAGCGCCGCGCGGCCACCGGTGTGCAGTTCCAGCACGGCGTCGAACTGCGCGCGCGGCAGCGAGCGGAACGGCCACGCGCGCGTCACCAGCGCGAACAGTTCGTCCTCGGACCAGGGGCCGTCGCAGGCGGTCGCCACCAGCTGCTGCGCCAGCACGTCGAGCGGGTTCTCGGGTTGGTTGGTGACGTCGAGCTCGCCGTGGCGCACCGCGTACATCAGGCCCGCACAAGCGACGAGTTCGTCGCGTGTCAGCGGGAACAGCCGGCCCTTCGGTGTCTTCGCCAGCGCGTGGCCGGCGCGGCCGACGCGCTGCAGGAACGCGGCGATCGTCGGCGTCGGGCCAAGCTGCACGACGAGGTCGACGTCGCCGACGTCGATGCCGAGTTCGAGCGAGTTGGTGGCGACCAGTGCCTGCAGCTGGCCCTGCTTCAACCGCTGTTCGGCGTCGAGCCGCCGCGCCTTCGACAGCGAGCCGTGGTGGCTGGTGACCTGCTCCTTGCCGAGCAACTCGCCGAGCCGCGCCGCCACGCGTTCGGCCATCTTGCGCGTATTGGTGAACACCAGCGTCGTCTTGTGCTCGCCGATCAGCGTGTGCACGCGCCCGAAGATCTCGGTCCAGTGTTCGCCACCGCAGACCGTGTCGAGTGGGGCTCCGGGCACTTCGACGGCGAGGTCGAGCGTGCGGCGGTGGCCGATGTCGACGATCGCGCACGGGCGGTCGGCGCCGACCAGCAGGCCGGCGGTGTGTTCGATCGGGCGCTGCGTCGCCGACAAGCCGATGCGCTGCAGCCGGCCGCCCTGCTGGTGCACCAGGTGGGCGAAGCGTTCGACGCTGAGTGCGAAGTGGCTGCCGCGTTTGCTGCCGGCGAGCGCGTGGATCTCGTCGACGATCAGCGTGCGCGCGTTGCCGAGCATGGCGCGGCCGCGCACCGTCGTCAGCAGGATGTAGAGCGACTCCGGCGTGGTGACGAGGATGTGCGGCACCACCTTCAGCATCGCCGCGCGTTCGGCGGCCGGCGTGTCGCCGCTGCGCACGGCCACGCGCACTTCGGGCAGCGACGGGTCGCGCGCGCGCAGTTCGGCGAGCGGCTGCTGCAGGTTCTTCTGCACGTCGTTGGCGAGCGCCTTCAGCGGCGACACGTAGACGACCTGCAGCGTGTTCGGCAGCGACGCGCCCTGGCGCAGCAGCGCGTCGAGCGCGTGCAGGAACGCGGCGAGCGTCTTGCCCGAGCCGGTCGGCGCCGCGATCAGCACGTCGTCGCCAGCGGCGATGCGCGGCCAGCCTTGCTGCTGCGGCGACGACGGTTCGCCGAGCCGTTCGCGAAACCAGGCCGCGACGGTGGGGTGGAAGGCCTCGAGCACGCGCGCACGATAGCGGCGCAGTGCGGGCATTCGGCACGCACCGTCGCAGTGCCAGCCCTTGACAGCAGCCCGTGTCGCTCGCTACACACCCCGCCTCGATGTCCTTCTGCCCGCATCATCCTGCGCACCATCACGGCCCCGACGGGTCG
>JBILEY010000089.1:0-15123 GCA_044351865.1 Planctomycetota bacterium
TCGCGCACGCCGGCCTTCGCATAGAGACGGCTCTTCGCACCGCGATCGCGGCGGCACGTGCTCGGCGACAACACCTCGACGACCAGGGCCGGCGCTGCGGTGATCTTCGCGCGACCCGCGAACTCGGCGAGGCGGCCGATCACCACCATCACGTCCGGCTGCAGAACCGTGCACGGCCGCAAGTGCAGGTCGACTGGCGCCAACAGCACGACGCCGGCGCCTGGATCCTGCACTTGCTCCGCCAACCGCCGCCCCACCTGCAGCACGACCGCCTGGTGCTCGATGTCAGGAGCCGGCGCCACGACGTGCCTCCCGGCCAGCAACTCGTGCCGCTGGCCATCGGCCGGCAGACGGCAATAGTCGGCATAGGTCCAACGGCGCCCCGACGACGCGCGCGAGCGAGTGGTGAGCATGAGACCCGATTCCAGCATCGACCCTCCTTGGCGCAAGACCCCGTCGAACCGACGGGCTGCGCTGCTGCATAGGGACGAGCCGCGGGTGGTCGGTCGCATCGCGAGCGAAAATCCTCTGCAGGGCACGGATCCGACGCGGCCTCGGCTCGCGGCCCGCGCTGGCACCGCGTCAGCGGCGGCGGGTGCCGATCGTGACCTTCAGCTCGAGCTTCTCGCTGCCGCGCTGGATCTGCACCGGCACGGTCGCGCCGACCTTCTGTTCGTCGAGCGCTTCGGTGTAGCTCTGCGCGTCGGTGACGCGGATGCCGTTCAGCATCAGGATCACGTCGCCTTCCTGGATGCCGGCCTTCGCCGCCGGGCCGCCTTCGCGCACACCGCCGACGGCGACGCCCTCGACGCCCGCCTGGTAGTCGGGCATGAAGCCGAGGCCGGGCTTGGCGTCGGCCGGCGGCGTCTCGCTCGGCGCGGCCACGACCGGCGTTGGAGCGGGCGTCGGCGCCGGCTTCGTTTCCGGGGCTCCGGCACAACCGACGAGCAGGCTGAGAGTGGCTGCAGGAACGAACGGCGACGAGAACTTCACCATGCCCCGCATCATGGCCGGCGGTGGTGGCCGGATGCCATGCGTTCGTCATCCCCGCGGCGTACGCCTGCGGCCTCGCCACGGACGCACCGCGGTGCCACGATGCCGGCATGAGCCGCATCGACCTCAGCCGGATCGACACCGAGGCCCGCAACCCGCACACGCAAAAGCTCGACGCCTTGTCGACGCGCGAACTGGTGGCGGTGATGAACGACGAGGACGCGCACGTGCACGCGGCGGTGCGCGAACAGCTCGACGCGATCGCCGCCGCGATCGACGCGATCGCCGTGCGCATGCACAAGGGCGGCCGCCTCGTCTACTGCGGGGCCGGCACATCGGGGCGGCTCGGCGTGCTCGACGCCGCCGAATGCCCGCCGACGTTCTCGGCGACTCCGGGCCAGGTCGTCGGCCTGATCGCCGGCGGGCCGGGAGCGTTCCTGAAGGCGATCGAAGGCGCCGAAGACGACGCCGGGCTCGGCGCCAGCGACCTGCAGGCGCTGGGGCTCGGGCCGAAGGACAGCGTCGTCGGCATCGCTGCGAGCGGCCGCACGCCCTACGTGATCGGCGCCCTGCAGCACGCGCGCAGCGTCGGTGCCTTCACCGCTGCCGTCGTCTGCAGCCGCGGCAGTCCGGTCGCCGCCGCCGCCGAGCGGCCGATCGAAGTGCTGCCCGGGCCCGAAGTGCTGACCGGCAGCACGCGGCTGAAGGCCGGCACGGCGACGAAGCTGGTGCTGAACATGCTGAGCACCGGCGTGTTCGTGCGGCTGCACAAGGTCTACGGCAACCTGATGGTCGACGTGCAGGCGACCAACCAGAAGCTGGTCGCGCGCAGCGTGCGCATCGTCGGCGAGGCCACCGGCTGCAGCGAAGAGCTGGCGCGCGAGCTGCTGCAGCGCTGCGACGGCGAAGTGAAGACCGCGATCGTCGCGCACAAGAAGCACGTCGAGCCAGCGGTGGCGCGCACGCTGTTGTTCACCCACGACGGCAGCGTTCGGCAGGCGCTCGGCGAATGACCTCGACGGCGGCGAACGTGGCGCCGACCACCGCGGCGCCGGTGGGCCAACCGGCCGCGGCGCGCTGGCTCGGCCTCGACGCGCTGCGCGGCCTGTCGATGCTGCTGATGATCCTGGTCAACAACCCCGGTGCCTGGGGGGCTGCCTACCAGTACGCGCCGCTGCGCCACGCCGAGTGGCACGGCTGCACGCCGACCGACCTGGTGTTCCCGACGTTCCTCTTCTGCGCCGGCGTCGCCATCGTGCCGGCGCTGTCGAAGAAGCTCGCGCATGGTGCTGCGCGCGGGCCACTGCTCTTCGGCATCGGCAAGCGCACGCTGTGGCTCGTGCTGATCGGCCTGTCGCTGCCGACCTTCGGCCTGCTGATCGCGACCGACGGCAAGCCGTTCGAAGAACGACTGGCCGGCCTGCGCTTCCCCGGCGTGCTGCAGCGCATCGGCGTCTGCTACGGCCTCGCCGCGCTGCTGTTCGTCACCACGTCGGAGCGCGTGCAGCGGCGCGTGCTGGTCGGTTGCCTCGTCGGTTCGGCGCTGCTGATGACCTGCGTGCCGGTGCCGGGCGTCGGTTGGCCGGATCTCGCCGGGCCGATGACGACGCTGCAAGGTTGGCTCGACCGCGCGGTGTTCGGCGCGCACATCTACGTCAAAGGCCAATACGACCCCGAAGGCCTGCTGAGCACGATCCCAGCGCTGGCGACGGCGCTGCTGGGGGTGCACTGCGGCCGCGTCCTGCAGCGGCACGAGCAACGCGGCGAACGCATCGGCGCGCTGCTGCGCCTTGGCTGCCTGTGGATGCTGGCCGGGGCCGCGTGGGGTTGGGTGCTGCCGATCAACAAGCCGCTGTGGACGCCGAGCTACGCGCTGTGGACCGGCGGCATCGCCGCCGCTGGGCTCGGGCTGTGCGTGTGGGCGTTCGAGCAACGTGGTTGGCAACGTTGGGCGCGGCCGCTACAGGTCTACGGCCTGAACGCGCTGCTGGTTTTCGTCGGCAGCGCCTTGCTGGCGCGCGTGCTCTCGGTGTGGAAGGTCGACCTCGGCGGCAAGCAGGTCGACGCGAAGACGTGGTTCTTCCGCGAGTGCCTGCTGGCGCCGATCGGCGATCCGCACCTCGCGTCGTTGGCGTTCGGCGTCGTCTGGGTTCTCGGCTGGTACGCAGTGCTGGCGTGGCTCTACCGCCGCAACATCGTCTGGCGCGTCTGAGTCCCGCCGCGCACACTGCCGGCATGCGCCTCGTCCCTGCGTTCGTCGTGCCGTTCGCGCTGGTCGCGTCGGCGGTCGCCCAGATCACGCTCCAGCACGAACGCGGCAAGGCGCTGGTCGCCGCCGAGGCCAAGGTCGAACGGCTCGCGACCGGGCACAAGTTCACCGAAGGTCCCGTGTGGGACGTGGCGAAGCAGCGCCTCGTCTACTCGGACATCCCGGTGCAGCGCTGGTTCACGTGGACCGCGCGCGACGGCAGCAAGGAGCTGGGCGCCAGTGCCGGCGCCAACGGCAACACGCTCGATGGGGCGCTGCGCCTGCTGTCGTGCCGGCACGACGCACGCGACGTCGTGCGCCACGAAGCCGACGGTGCGCTCACCGTGCTGGTCGACGCGCACGACGGCAAGAAGCTGAACTCGCCGAACGACGCCGCCGTGCACCCGGACGGCAGCGTGTGGTTCACCGACCCGACCTACGGCCTCGGCAAGCGCACGAAGGAGCAGGCCGGCAACTTCGTCTACCGCTTCGATCCGAAGAGCAAGGACGTGCGCGTCGTGCAGCGCGACTTCGACATGCCGAACGGACTGTGCTTCGCGCCCGACGGCAAGACGCTGTGGATCGCCGACAGCGGCAAGAAGCAGCGCATCGGCGCGTTCCCGGTGCGGGACGACGGCACACTCGGCGAACCGATCCGCTGGCTCGACGGCGGCGCCGACGGCGTGCGCTGCGACGAGCACGGCAACCTGTGGGCGGCCGCCGGCGACGGCGTGCGCGTGTTCGGGCCCGACGGCGAGCGGCTGCTGACGATCGCGCTGCCCGAGGTGCCGGCGAACCTGGCGTTCGGCGGCGACGACTTCCGCACGTTGTTCGTCACCGCGCGCACGTCGCTCTACCGGGTGCCGGTGCTGGCGACCGGGGCGCGGCTCGCCGCACCGGCGACGAAGGGCGAGGCCGGCGGTGCGGCTGGCAGTGGGGCTGCGGCGAAGCCGGCGGCCGGTGCCACGACGCCGCCATCAGGGCAGCCGTCAGGGCAGCGGTAGCGAACGCACCGACTCGGGCCGCTTCTTCAGCGTGCGCCACAGCTCGCCGTGGTCGCGCTTCTGCAGCTCGACGTCGGCGAGCCCGGTGGCGCGGCAGACCTGCGCCCGCAGCGTGTGCGGCCGCACGTCGGCGCGGCCCAGCAGGCGGTTGCCGCTCGCTGCGTCCGCCGGCGCCAGGTCCTTGCGCACGAGGCAGACGAACGAGTAGGGCAGCGCGCGCGCGTCGATGCCGAGCGCCTTCCAGGTCTTCACCTGGTCGCTGTCGGTGAACACCTCCGGCGGCGGTGGCGCGAAGAAGTGGCACCAGTCGTCGCCGTTCGCCAGCGCCGGGCACGGGCCCTGGTGCGGGCACGGCGCCACGACGGTGAACTGCGCGAGCAGCGCGTCGCGCAGCGAGGACAGCTTGCGGGCGACGCGGCGGTTGCCCGGTTCGACCAGCAGCACGCAGGCGCTGCGCTCGATCAGCGCGCGCAGCGGCCGTTCGCCGGCTTCGTCGAGCTCGCCGAGCACGTGGCTCACCAGCAGCACGTCGGGGCGCTCGTCGTCGACTTCGCGCAGCGGCACGACGAACGGTGCTTGCGGCAGCGCCTTCAGCTGCTTGCTGGCATACGCGGTCGCCGGGCGCGAACGGTCGAAGCAGCGCACCTCGCGCGCGCCGAACGCGGCGACGAAGCGGCGGGCGGCGATGCCGGAGCCGCAGCCGTAGTCGAGCACCACCTTGTCGTCGGCGCGCGGCAGGCCGCGGTCCTTGCACTCGGCGAGCACCGCGTCCCACTTCCAGCCGATGCGCGCGGCCAGCGTCTTGTCGTAGGCGGCGAGGTCGCGGTCGTCGCGCCAGTAGTCGGGCACGGCGAGGCCGCCGAGCTCGTCCTCGAGGAAGCGTTCGCGCAGGCGTTGGATGCGGGCCAGTTCGTCGCGCGACAGCGTCATCGGCGCAGCATGGCGGTTCCGGGGCCCCGTCACCAGGACGCATGCTTGCCGCCGGCGCTCGGCCGTCGCACAGTGATGGCGCCGATGACCGCCGCCCGTCCTTCCTCTGCTGCCGCGTCGACCGCCGCGTCGGCCGATCCCGTCGCCACCGATCGCTTGCCGACGGTGCGCATCCTGCCGTCCGCCTCCGCCGCGGTGCCGCTGTTGCTCGGCCAGGTGCGCTTGCTGCTCGCCGGCCCGCAGCGGCCGGTGCTCGGCTTCGCCACCGGCGCCACGTTCACCGGCTTCTTGCAGGCACTCGCCGACGAACTGCGCCACGAACGCCTGTTCGCCGCGGCGCTGGTCGCCACGCATCTCGACGAGTACCTCGGCTTCGGCCCGACACAGCCGGGCGGCATGGTGCACGAGCTGGAAGCGACCTGCCCGCCGCTGGCCAGGCTGCGTGCGCTCGGCGCGTTCGTGCCGGTGCCCAGCGACGGCACTCCGGCGTCGCTGCAGGCGCACGAACGGCGGCTGCAGCAGCTCGGCGGTGTGCAGCTGCAGCTGCTCGGCATCGGCCGCAACGGCCACCTCGCGTTCAACGAGCCGGGCACGCCGTTCGATCGCGCTTGCCACGTGACGACGCTGGCCGCGACGACTCGGCAGGACGCGCGGCCGCGCTTCCTGCCCAACGAACCGCCGCTGCAAGCGGTGACGTCGGGCCTGGCGACGATCGCCGCGGCGCGGCGCCTCGTGCTGTGCGCATTCGGCAAGGGAAAGGCGGCGGCGGTGCGCGCCATGCTGTTCGGGCCGATCGATCCGCAGTGCCCGGCCAGCCTGCTGCGGCACCACGCCGATGCGCACGTGCTGCTCGATCGCGACGCGGCCAGCGAACTGCCGCCGGAACGCGTGGCGGCGTGGTCGGTGGGGTGAGCGCAGGCGGCTGAGCGGGTGGCTCGCTACGCTCTGCGCGTGCTCGTCGATCGCCCTGTCGTCTCGTTCGTCGCTGCGACCGCCGTCGTCGTCGCCGCGTTCGCCCTCGCCTTCCCGTTGCGCGCGCAGGATCCGCCGCCGGCGCGCGAGGTCGAAGATCCGGTCGAGGCGCTGCTGGCGAAGCTGTCGCTCGAGCAGAAGGCCGGCCAGTTGTTCCTGTCGTGGAGCCTGTCGCGCAGCGAGACCAAGGCGGGGCACGGCGACGACGGGCAGCCGGCGAAGAACAACCACGAACAGCTGCTGGCGTGGGTGCGCGAGGCCGAACTCGGCGGCGTCATCCTGAGCCTCGGCAGCGTCGACGAAGCGGCGCGCCTCGTGCCGCAGCTGCAGGCGGCGGCGAAGGTGCCGCTGCTGCTCGCCGGCGACTTCGAAGGCGGCGTCTGGTTCCGCCTGCACGGCGCCACCGAGCTCGGCAACCAGATGCTGGTCGGCGCCACCGGGTCGAGCGAGCTGGCGGAAGCGATGGGCCGCGTCACCGGCGAAGAAGCGCGCGCACTCGGTTTTCACTGGGTGTTCGCGCCGGTGCTCGACGTCAACAGCAACCCCAGCAACCCGATCATCAACGTGCGCAGCTTCGGCGAGGACCCGCAGCTGGTCGCGCGCCTCGGCAGTGCGCTGGTCCGCGGCGTGCGCAGCACCGGCCTGATCGCCTGCGGCAAGCACTTCCCCGGCCACGGCGACGTGTCGACCGACTCGCACATCGGCCTCGCGATGGTGCCGGGCGACGCGGCGCGGCTCCAGCGCGTCGAGCTCTCGCCGTTCGCAGCGGCGGTGCAGGCCGGGCTCGATTCGGTGATGACCGGCCACCTCGGCGTGCCGGGCCTCGGCGAAGAGCCGAACGTGCCGGCGACGTTGAGCCGCCGCATCCTGACCGGGGTCTTGCGCGAGCAGCTCGGCTTCCAGGGGCTGATCGTCACCGACGCGCTCGAGATGGGCGGCGTCAAGGACGCGTTCGCGCCGGGCGAAGTGGCGGTGCGGGCGCTGCTGGCCGGCGCCGACGTGCTGCTGATGCCGCCCGATCCGCTGGCGGCGCGCGCCGCCGTGGTCGAAGCGGTGCGATCGGGGCGCGTGCCGCAAGCGCGGCTCGACGGCGCCGTGCGGCGCATCCTGCAGAGCAAGGCGAAGGTCGGGCTCCTGCACGGCGGCGGTCGCGTCGCCGACGACTGGCGACAGCGCCTCGGCACGCCGGCTTCGCAGGCCATCGCCGACCGCATCGCCGCGCGCGGCCTGACCCTGGTGCGCGATCGCGAGGACCTGCTGCCGCTGCTCCCCGCCGCGGCCGCCGACACCGTGCTGGTCACGCTGCTCGACAAGGACGAAGGCGCTGGCCACACGTTCGCCAACGCGCTGGCGTCGGTCGCCACCGGCGGCACCGTGCGCTTGTCGGGCGCGAGCAAGGCCGACGAAGTCGCCGCCGCTGCCGCGCTGGTCGCCGGCAAGAAGCGCGTGCTGCTGGCGCTGCACGTCAAGGTGCGCGAGTGGGCCGGCGCTGTCGCCGTGCCGCCGGTGCTGCAGCCGGTGCTGGCGGCGATGCGTCCCGACCAGCAGGTCGTCGCGGTGTCGTTCGGCAATCCCTACCTCGTGCAGAGCCTGCCGGCGATCGACACCTACGTCTGTGCCTACGTGTCGACCGAACGCACCGAACGCGCGGCGGCGGCGGCGCTGCGCGGCCAGGCGTCGCTGCTCGGGCGCTTGCCGGTGACGATCCCCGGCGTCGCCGCCGCTGGCACCGGTGCGTCGGTCTACGTCGACCAGGCGCCCGGCAGCACGCCAGACGTCGGGCTCGCCGCCGAGCTGCCGGCGCAGGTGCAGGAACTGCTGCAGCAGGCGGTCGCCGACGGCGCGTTCCCCGGGGCGGTGTGCCTCGTCGCCCGCCACGGCCGCCGCTTCGTCGACGCCGCGATCGGCAAGCTCGGCTACGAAGACGACGCGCCAGCGGTCTCCGCCGACACGCTGTTCGACCTGGCGTCGCTGACGAAGGTCTGCGCGACGACGCCGGCGGTGCTGCGCCTCGTCGCCGCCGGCAAGCTGTCGCTCGACGATCCGGTGCAGAAGTGGCTGCCGGCGTTCACCGGCACCGGCAAGGAGCGCGTCACCGTGCGCCACCTGCTGGCGCACAACGGCGGCCTGCCGGCCTACGAACGCTACTACCGCACGCTGCGCGGCAAGGCGGCGATCGTGCAGGCAGCGGCGCAGGAAGGGCTGATGTACGAGCCGGGTGCGGGCCCGACCTACAGCGACCTCGGCTTCGTGCTGCTGATGGCGGTCGTCGAAGCGGCGAGCGGCGAGAGCTTCGATCGCTTCGTGCAGCGCGAGGTGCTGACGCCGTTCGGCATGGCGCGCGCGCGCTTCGCCGCGACCGATGGCCAGCCGCTCACCGGGGCGGCGCCGACCGAACGCGACGAGCGGCGGGGCGGCATCGTGCGCGGCTTCGTGCACGACGAGAACGCGTTCGCAATGGGCGGCGTGTCCGGCCACGCCGGCCTGTTCGCCACCGGTGCCGACGTGCTCGAGTACGGCACCACCCTGCTCGGCGGCGGCCGCGGCCTGCTGCCGCGCACGCTGGTCGATGCGGCGATCCGCCCGGCCGGCATCGGCAACGACACGTCGCGCGGGCTCGGCTTCCAGCTGCCGGGCGACGGTGGCTGGGCCGGCAGCAGCGTGCCGGCGGGCACGTTCGCGCACACCGGCTTCACCGGCACGTCGTTGTGGTGCGATCCGCAGCACGACCTGTGCGTCGTGTTGCTGACGAACCGCGTGCATCCGACCCGCGTCAACAACAAGATCCAGGCGGTGCGCCGCGCGCTGCACGACCTCGTGCTGGCCGCGCTGCGCTGAACGTCCGAGGAGAACCCCATGCGTCTGCCGTCGCGATCGCTGTCTTCGTTCCTGTTGTTCCCTTGCCTCGCCGCGGCACTGTTCGCGCAGGATCCGGCGGCGGCCCCGGCCGCGCCGGCGAGCAAGGCGGCGAGCCAGCCGTTCCACGTGCGCGTGATCGGCGCCAGCGTCAGCGGCGGCTTTCGCGACGGCCCGATGACCGGCGCCAGCGAGACCGGCGAGACGGTGACGATGCAGCACCTGCTGAAGGCGTGGTGCGGCGAGCACGGCAAGGCGACGACGCACTCGCCGCTGTCGATGATGGCGATGTTCACCGCTCCGGAGCGCATCGGCGAGGAGCAGGTCAAGGCCGCCGCGCGGGCGAAGCCCGACGCGTTGCTCGCGATCGATTTCCTCTTCTGGTTCGCCTACGGCTACACGAAGGGCGACGACGCGACGAAGGCGCGCCGCGAGCTGCTGCAGAAGGGGCTCGGCATGCTGGCGAAGTTCGAGGTGCCGGTCGTGATCGGCGACCTGCCCGACATGCAGGGGGCGTCGCAGCGGCTGCTGAATCCGGCGCAGATCCCGGATCCGGAGCAGCTGATGCTCTTGAACGCGGACCTGACGAAATTCATGGCCGAGCACAAGAACGTGCGCCTCGTACCGCTGGCTGCGACGGTCGCGGTGATGAAGGACCAGGGGGTTCTGCTGCCGCTGCAGGACGGGCCGCTGCCGACGGCGCCGGGCACGCTGCTGCAGGGCGACCGCCTGCACGCGAACCGCCTCGGCATGGCGTTCCTCGGCCACACGCTGCAGCCGACGCTGCAGCAGCTGTTCCCGGAGAAGCACCCGCTGCGCACGCAGACGTGGACGTTCGAACAGTTCGTCGTCGCGTGCGGCGCCGAGGAGGACCTGAAGGCGGCGCGCGCGGCGGCGGCGAAGGCGAAGGACGGTGCGCCGGCGCCGGCTGGGTCCGGCAAGTGAACACTGCGGACGCCTCGTCCGCCGTGGGGCGGCCGTGGCG
The DNA here is from genome assembly GCA_044351865.1 of Planctomycetota bacterium. Classification (GTDB taxonomy): domain Bacteria; phylum Planctomycetota; class UBA1135; order UBA1135; family UBA2386; genus UBA2386. The sequence continues at coordinate 9,989 of JBILEY010000089.1, forward strand.
ACGCGCGCTCGTGCGCGCGGCGTGCACGGTGTGGCTGCCGACGCTGGTGCCGGTCGCCTTCGGCATGCTGCGGGACTGCAGCCACTGTGCGACGAACTACTGGCTGTCGCTGCCGACCGTGCCGGGACTGCTCGCGCCGGTGTTGCTGCAGCTCCAGGACGTGCCGTTCTTCGTCGTCGGCGGGCTCGTGGCGCTGCTGCTGTTCGCGTTGACTGCGCTGCTGCTGCGCGAACTGCCGCCGAAGCTCGGCTACGCGGCGCAGGCGATCGTCGCGCTCGGCGTGGCCCTCGAGTCCGTCGGCATCGCTGCGGCGATGCGCGCGTGATGCTGCGGCGGCCCAGGCCGCCTCGTGGTGGCGGCGCGCCGGGGCCGAGCCCGGATGGTGGGAGCGGCTGACGACAGGCGCCTTCTGGCTCCTCGGTGCCTCGTCCGCGAGTCCACGGGCTGCAGCCAAGACCGGCGCAATCGATGGCGAAGGCACTCCAACCTGATTCGAAGGCAACGCGTGCGCCGGGAAATCGGGCAACGGGAAAGCAGGCGCGGAGAAAACAGGGAACGTCGAGCCAGACGACTGGCCACGGCGCGAGCACCAGCCGCGCCAGCGCCGAGTGCACCGCCCCCGCGCTGCCGTTCCGCCCCGGCCGTGGCGGCGCCCGTCCCGGTGCCGGTCGCAAGCCGAACATCCCCGGCCAACCCGGCGTCGATCACCGTCCGCGAGCCCCACTCACCGAGCGTTGCCCGGTGCATGTCACGCTGAAGCTGAGCGCTGGCCTGCCCCGGCTGCGCAGCAAACCCGCATGCGAGACCCTGCGCGCAGCGATCGCGGCCAGCTCCGCTCGCAACACGAGCGGCGCGTTCCGCCTGTGCCACTACGCGGTCTTGGACGACCACCTGCACCTGATCTGCGAGGCCGAAGGTCGCACGGCACTGAGCCGCGGCCTGCAGGGTCTGCTGATTCGCATCGCCAGGGCCCTCAACAAGCTGTGGTCCCGCCGAGGCAGCGTGTTCGCCGACCGCTACCACGACCACATCCTGGAGTCACCGCGCGAGGTCCGCAACGTGCTGCGCAATGTGTTCGGCAACGGGCGGAAGCACGCCGCCGAAGGCCGCGAGGTAGACGTTTCGCAGGCGATCGACACCTAGCGTCGGTGCCGTGGTTCCGAGGCTCTCGCGAACGCATCACCGTGCGCGGCATCGAGGCCATCGTGCGGCCGGTGACCGATGCCCGCACTTGGTTGCTTGCCGAGGGATGGTTGCGGCACGGGCGCCTCAGCGTGCACGAGGTGCCGGCCACCGGGTGACGGGTCAGGCTGCACTTCGTGACGGGGTGGGCCGCCGTCCGGCGCCCTCTCGCGCGCATCCCTCTTGGACCTGCAGTTCCTTGTGCATCCAGCTGCGTTGTTCGAGCCGTACGCGGCCCAAGCCGCCAGTTCAGCGCGCGTCGAGCACCGGCTGCCAGACTTCGTAGTTGCGCAGCCGCTGCAGCTGGTCGCCGAGCAGCGCCTTCTGGTACGGCTGCAGCCCCGGCAGCTTCGCCGCCGCCTTGCCGTAGTCGATTGCATCCTGGATCAGGCCGCGGTCGAGGAAGCTGAGTGCCGCTAGCAGGTAGGGCCGCACGTCTCGCTTCTGGCTTGCGCGCGCCGCCGTCAACATCTTTCGCACGTGGGCGTCCATGGCCTGGAAGGCCGCGTCGTCCTTCTTGCCGAGTCCGTCGATGCCGGCCAAGAAGTAGTGCTCCACTTCGTAGCGTGCGCGTTGGGTCGCGTCTTCCGTCTTGCCGGCCATCGCCTCGAAGTGGGTGGCGAGCTGCTTGCGCAGCTGAGGGTGTGGCTGGTCGACGACCGCTGCGATGGCACCGTCGACATCGCCCTTGTGCCATTGCAGCCAGCTCTTCCACATGCGCAGCTCCGGGTGAACCGGGTCGAGTTGCAGGCCGAAGCGCACCAGCGGCAACGCGACGTCGAACGCCTTGCCGTTGATCAGGACTTCGGCCAACAACTCGTAGGCCTGCGGATCGAACGGCCGCAGGGCGACCGCGGCGGCGGCGTGCTTGCGCGCGCTGGCGAGGTCGTCGCGCGCCAGCTCGGCGCGGGCCAGCAAGGTCAGCCAGCGCGGCTCGAACGGCATCCACCACGCGGCGTTGGCGGCGGCGGCGAGCGGCGTCGGTTCGTTCCGGGCCCTGGCGCGCTGGTAGGGCGCGATCGCGCAGTTGCCGGCGACCGGCAGCACGCCGAGCACCAGCATGGCGAGGCCGAGCAGCAGCGCGAGCGGCCGCGTCCACGGCCGTTCGCGCGTGGTGCCGTCGGGTTCGCCGACGAGCCACAGCGCCGCCGCCATCGCCGGCGCGTTGCCGAGCGGTGAGCGCACCAGCATCAGCAGCAGCACGACGAACAGCGGCAGCAGGTTCGCCTTGTCGCGCTGGTGGCGCTGCAGCACGAACAGCATCGCCGCGAACAGCACCAGCGCCGGCAGGCCGCCGTCGACCAGCAGTTCGAGCCAGTCGTCGTGCGCCGTGCGCACCTCGGTCGCGAAGGCGCGGCCGTGGCTCGACAGTTCGATCTCGTCCTGGCTGCGAAAGCGCGGGTAGTGGATCGAGAACTGGCCCGGCCCGTGGCCGAAGATCGGCGATTCGCCGAACAGCCGCGTCGTGCCCTTGGCGATCTCGAGCCGCACCTGCAGCGTGCTGGTGCTGCGTTGGTTCGCGGCGGCCGCCGCCGCCGCGTCGGCCGGCAAAGGCTGCGCGGTTGCGGCGGCGAGCACCATGCCGACGAGGCCGCCGAGCACCGCCAGCAACAGCGGCGGCCACGGTTGCTCGCGCCGGCGCAGGATCGCCAGCAGCACGAGGCCGATCGGCAGCGCGATCAGGCCGGAGCGCGAACCGTCGACGACGAGGTAGGCAGCGGCGAGCGCCAGTGCCGCCATCGCCACGCGGCGCGCGCGCCCGGTGCAGCGCGGCAGCAGCACGGCGGTGGCCATCGCCGCGACCGCGGTCCATTCGCTGGCGACGTTGAGGTTGCCGAGCGTCGACACCGGTTCGCGTTCGACGCCGTAGCCGGCGATCTCGGCGAGGCCCAGGCGCTGCAGCAGGCCGAACAGCGAGGTCACGCCCAGCACGCCGGCGAACGGCAGGGCCGCGCGCGTGCGCTGCAGGGCGCCAAAGCGCAGCAGCACACCGAGCGCCAGCCAGTGGGCGAGGCGGTAGGCGGCGTCGGCCGCCTGGAACGACGCCGGCGTCTTCGCATCGCGCAGCCACGCGTCGGTGGCCGCGCGCACGAGGCCGCACAGCAGCAGGAAGCCGACGAAGCCGAGTGCCGCGCGTTCGCCGCGCACGGCGCGCAGCCGCGGCAGCAGCACCAGCGCGCTGCCGGCGAGCAGCAGCAAGAGGCCGCGGCGCACCTGTTCGAAGTCGACCCACAGCGGGTGGAACGGCAGCACCAAGAGGCCGAGCAGCAGCCACGTCGGCCACGCTGGCGTCGGGTCGTGCGGCGGGGCTGCGGGCACGCCGTTCGTGGGCACGCCAGTCGGGGGCACCGCGGGGGCGGCTGTGCTGCCGCCGCTCATGCCGACTGCGCGCCGTCGAACTTCAGGATCGCGTCGACGAAGCCCTGCACGGCGAACGGCTCGAGGTCGTCGATGCCTTCGCCGACGCCGAGGAACTTGACCGGCACCGGCAGCGCGTCGCGGATGCCGAACAAGGCGCCGCCCTTGGCGGTGCCGTCCATCTTCGCCAGGATCAGCCCGCTGACCGGCGCCGAGCGCGCGAACTCGCTGGCCTGGCGGATCGCGTTCTGGCCGGTGGTGGCGTCGAGCACCAGCAGCGTCTCGTGCGGCGCGTCGGGCAGCTGCTTCTTGACCACGCGCACGATCTTCTCGAGCTCGGTCATCAGGTTCTTCTGCGTGTGCAGGCGGCCGGCGGTGTCGAGCAGCAGGTAGTCGACCTTGCGCGCGACGGCGGCGCTGACCGCGTCGAACGCGACCGCGGCCGGATCGGCGCCGTGGCCTTGCTTGACGATCGGGATGCCCAGGCGCTGCGCCCACAACGTCAGCTGTTCGACGGCGGCGGCGCGGAACGTGTCGCCGGCGCCGACCATGACCGTCTTGCCCTGCTGCTGCAGGTGGCGCGCCAGCTTCGCGATCGACGTCGTCTTCCCGGCGCCGTTGACGCCGACGATCATCACCACGGTGGGGCCCTGAGGGGCCTTCGCCAGCGGCGCTTCGCAGCCGTCGAGCATGCGCTGCAGCTTCTGCCGCAGGAACGCCGGCACCTCGGCGGTCTCCTTCACTTCCTTCTTCTTGTAGGCGACCTTCAGCTCCTCGACGACGCGCGTGCCGACCGGCCCGAGGTCGCTGTTGTAGAGCACCTCTTCGAGCTCCTCGAGGAACTGCTCGTCGAGCTTGCGGCCGGAGAACAGCCGCGACAGGCCCGCGGTCAGGAGGTCGCGCGTCTTCTTCAGCGCACCGAGCAGCTTGCCGAACACCATGGGCCCAGTGTGGGGCAAGGATGCCGGTGGGGCAACGATGCGGGCTCTGGCCGGTTCGCCGGGTCGGGTTCGCCAGTGCGCGCTCGTCGGCGGCGTCAGGCCTCGGCGCCGCCGGCCGGCGGGGCGGGTTGCGGCGCTGGCTGCGCCTTGCGCTCCTTCTCGAGGTCGATGCGGATGCGATCGAGGATGCCGTTGACGAAGCCCCCGGAGTTCGCGGTCGAGAACTTCTTGCCCAGCTCGATCGCTTCGTTGATCGCCACCTTCGGCGGCACGTCGGTGCAGAACATCAACTCGTAGGTCGCCATCCGCAGCACGTTGCGGTCGACGGTCGCCATGCGGCGCAGGTCCCAGTTGCGCGTCACCGACTGCAGGCGCTGGTCGATCGCGGTGCGATGCTGCAGCGTGCCTTCGACCAGCCGCGCGGCGAACTCGACGACGTCGCCTTCGCCCTCCGCTTCGTTCTCGCACAGGCCGGCGACCGTCTTGCCCGCTTCGTCCGCGTAGCGCTCGCCGCGCACGTCGAACTGGAACAGGACCTGCATGGCGATCTCGCGAGCGCGCGAGCGGCGGCGGATGGGGGCGGTCATTGGCAAGGAGCGGTTTCCGGGGGAAACGGGCCGGCGAAGGGTAGCGGGCCCGGCGCCGCGATCAACC
>JBILEY010000090.1:0-15080 GCA_044351865.1 Planctomycetota bacterium
CCAGTCCCTGCCGCTGGATGCGGCCACGTTCGCCGGCGAGATCGAGCCGGCACGACGCTGGCTCGAGGCCAAGGGCAGCAAGGCGAACGAACCGTTCGGCGATCGCGTGCGTGCCGTGCTCGCGGACGTGCGCGCCGACGTGTTCCCGCAGCACCTCGGCGCCGCCGCCGCGGCGAAGGCGAAGGAGTGGATCGCGGGCGACAAGCCGGTGTCGCCGGTCGAGGCTGCCGACGTGCTGGTGCAGCTGGTCGCCTGCCAGGTGGCGAACGTCTCGCTCGACGAGTCGCAGGATCCGCAGGCCGCTCCTCTCGCGGTGTGGACGGCGAGCCAGCAGAAGGCGTTCGCCTGGCTGCTGACCCAGCAGAAGGACGGCATCTTCTCGCTGAAGCTCGGCGAGACCTCGATCGCCGATCCGGCGATGACCGGGTTCGGCATGCTGGCGCTGCAGACGAAGCCGAAGGCGCAGCGCACCGCCGACGAGCAGCGCATCATCGACGCCGGCATGCGCTGGCTGCTCGCCGGCCAGAACGAGGACGGCACGTTCGGCGAACGGCAGACCAACTACACGACCTGCGTCGTCGTCGGTGCGCTGGCGCGCTGGGGCGGCCCGGACACAGCCCCGGCGCTGGCGAAGGCGCAGCGCGCGATCCTCGCGTTCCAGAACTGCGAAGCGAACGACTACCGCCCCGGCGACCGCGACTACGGCTCGATCGGCTACGGCAGCAGCCAGCGCGGCGACCTCAGCAACCTGCAGTTCTCGCTCGAAGCGCTGCGCGCGAGCGGGCTGCCGGCCGACCACGACGCCTTCCAGAAGGCGCTCGTGTTCCTGCAGCGCACGCAGAATCTGAAGGCGACGAACGACTTCCAGGGCAAGGTCCCGCACCCCGACAAGCGCGACGTGGTGCTCGACGCGCGGCCCGGCGACGACGGTGGCGCCGCCTACTACCCCGGCACCAGCAACGCCGGCTATGCGATCCAGCCCGACGGCACCGCCGTGCCGCGCAGCTACGGCTCGATGACCTACGCACTGTTGAAGGCCTACACGCTGTGCGGCGTGCCAGCCGGCGACACGCGCGTCGTCGCCGCCGTGAACTGGATCCAGCAGAACTGGACGCTGGCGGTCAATCCCGGTGCCGACCCCGCACTCGGCGAGAAGGTCCAGTACCAGGGCCTGTTCTACTACTACATGGTGCTCGCGCAGGCGCTGTCGGCGATGCAGCTCGAGAACGTCAAGGTCGCCAGCAAGAACGACAAGGGCGAGGTCGTGACGACGCTCGTGGCTTGGAAGAAGGCGCTGCGCGCGCAGCTCGAAGGCATGCAGCAGCCGGACGGCACGTGGATCAACGGCAAGAACGACCGCTGGATGGAGAACATGCCGCTGCTGTGCACGTGCTATGCGCTGGCCGCACTGGAGCGCTGCCAGTGAGCGAGGCCAATCTGGTGTTGCCGGCCGCGCCGGCGTGGTTCCGCTTCGCACACGGTGCTGCGGCCCATCTCGGCGCCGTCGATCCGGCGACGCGGCGCTGGTTCGACCTCGGCCCGCTCGACGTCGCGGTGCTGCTGGCGCGCGGCGACCTGCGCGCCGCCGACCTCGCGGCCCGCATGCAGCGGGCGCCGACGATGCCGCAGCCGTCGCAGTTCCTGAAGCCGGTGGCGCAGCCGGGCAAGATCCTCTGCCTGGCGAAGAACTACGTCGCCCACGCGCGCGAGTTCGGCGCCGAGGCACCGCCCGAGCCGATCTTCTTCGCCAAGCTGCCCGACACGTTGGTCGCACACGAAGAACCGGTGGTGATCCCGCACTGGCTCGAGACCCGCGTCGACCACGAGGCCGAGCTGGCGCTGGTCCTCGGCTTCGCCGACCCGAGCGGCCGCGGCGCCAAGTACGTCGACGCCGCCGGCGCGCGCGCGCTGGTCGCCGGCTACACGCTGCTGAACGACGTCACCGCGCGCAAGCTGCAGGGCCAGGACCGCGACCAGAAGTACCCGTGGTTGCGCAGCAAGTCGCTCGACACGTTCTGCCCGTTCGGGCCGTTCGTGGTGCCAGCCGATGCGCTCGATGCGTCCGACCTGCGCATCACGATGCGCGTCAACGGCGTCGTCAAGCAGGAGGCGCGCACCAGCGCGATGGTGTTCTCGATCGAGCAGGCGCTGGTGGCGATGGCGAAGTGCACGACGCTGCGGCCGGGCGACCTGATCGCGATGGGCACGCCGGAGGGCGTCGGTCCGGTCGTCGCCGGCGACCGCATGGAGGTCGAGATCGAGAAGCTCGGCGTGCTGCGCAATCCGGTCGTCAAGGAAGCGGCGCGCTGACGCGTGGCACAGCACGGCGAGACGGCGGCACCGGGCGACGAGTCCGCGCGTGCGCGGCATGGCGAACCGGCGAAGCGCTGGCTGTGGCTCGTCGGTGCCTTGCTGGCGGCGTGGTCGCTGCTGCTCGCGCACCGGTCGCCGGTGCCGTCGGAGGACGGCGTCTCCTACCTGTGGATCGCCGAACGCTTCGCCGCCGGCGACTTCGCCGCGGCCCTGTCGACGGTGTTCCCGCCCGGCTACCCGCTGCTGCTGGCGCCGTTCGTGGCGCTCGGCGCGAACGTCGAGGTGGCGGCGCACTGGCTCGGCGCGCTGACGCTCGCGGCGACGCTGTGGCCGCTGGCACGCCTCGCGACCCTCGCCGGTGCTGCGACCGTGTGGCCCGTGGTGCTGCTGTTCGCGGCTTCGCCGCTGCCGCCGCGCCTTGCCGCCGAGGTCTACAGCGAACCGCCGTACCTGCTGCTGATGGCGTGGGGGGCGTGGTTCGGCTGCAGCGGCCGCCTGCTGGCGATGGGCGCTTGTGCCGCCGCCGCCTTCTGGATCCGCCCCGAAGGCTCGCTGCTGGCGGCGTCGTTCGTGCTGGTGGCGCCGCGGCGCGCGTGGCCGTCGTTGCTGCCGGTTCTGCTCGGTGTGCTGTTGCTGGCGGCTTGGCGCTGGTCGGTCGGACACGGCTTCGATCCGCTGCCGATCCATGCGTTCCACGAAGGCCGCGACGACCTGCCGGAGCGCGGGCGTGTGCTGGCCAATCTGCTGCAGGTGCCGGGCCCGTGGTTCGAAGGCCTCGGCTTCGCCGGGGCGCTGGTGCTGCCCGCGTTGTTTCGGCCCGGCTCGCGGCGGCTGTGGCCGTTCGTCTGGCAGATCGCACTGCAGGTCGGCGTCATCTGCACGTTCGTCGTGCGCCGGCGCTTCTTCGTCTCGTGCGCCGTCGCCGTGCACGTGCTGGCCGGCTTGGTGCTGGCGCGCTGTCCGCAGGGGGTGCAGCGCATCGTGCTCACACTGGCGATCGGCATCGGCCTCGTCAGCGGCTGGAATGGCGGCATCGACGCCGACCGCGCCGTCGAACGCGATCTCGGCGCGTGGCTGCGACCGCAGCTGCCGAGCGGCGAGCGCCTGATCAGCGACCTGCCGCGCGTCGTCTACTTCGCCGGTGCCCCGCCGCTGCCGCCGCGCCACTTCACCGGCGAGCAGGTGCTGGCCCTGGTCGCCGCCCCCGACGTCGCCATCGTCGTGCTGCGCGATCGCAGCGAACGTGTGCCGTTCGCCGCGCTGGCGCCGGAACTGGGCAAGCGCTTCGACCGCGTCGCGCTACCGGCCGGGCTCGCCGAGGCCGCGGCTGCTCGCGGCGTCGCCGTGTTCCGTCGCCGCTGAGCGCGCAGAGCACCTCGCCAGCACGAGGGCTGCGGCCAGCAGGGCCACATCGCCGAGTGTCACCACGTAGACGCTGTTGAGCCACTCGTCGACGTCGTCGCCGACGAGGTCGCGCCCCGGCAGCGAGCAGGTCACGAACCAACCGGCGAGCAGGGCCATCACCGCGCGCGAGCGCGTGCGCCACGCATGCTCGACGAGCAGCAGCACCAGCGGCAGCAGGGCGACGTGGTGGCCTTTCCAGCTCAGGGGACTCAGCAGCAGCGTCAGCGCGAACGTGCTGCCGACGACCCAAAGCCGCGCGTTCGCGGCGCCGCGCGCGCGCCATGCCGCCGCCAGGACGGCGCCGAGCAGAGCCAGGCTGGCGAGGCGCACGATCCAGCCGACCGTCGTCGCGTCGAGGCCGAGGCCGGGCACGATGCCGAGCTCCACCCGCGCTGCGAACTCGGCCGGCACTTCGCCGAACCAGCGCGCGACACCGAACCGCAGCGCCTGGTTCATCCACTCGAACGGCGGGAACTCGAACGCCGGCACCAACCACGGATCGGCCTGCGTCGCCAGCGCCCAGCTGCCTTGCAGCCAGCGCCACCACGGGGCCAGTTCGAAGCGCTGCAGCACCATCGTCACCAGCACGAAGCCCGCACCCGCGAGCGCGGTCCACGCCACGGTGCGCCAGCGACCGAACAGCAGGAACACCGGCAGCAGCCAGACCATCGTCGGCTTCGTCACCAGCGAGAACGCGAGCCATGCTCCGGCGGCGCGGTCGCGGCCGCGTTCGCTGGCGTCGAAGGCCAGCAGCACGAAGGCGACGTTGATCAGGTTGCCACCGCCGCCGTGCGTGTCGCGCAGCACGAAGCGCAGCGTCAGCAGCAACGTCACGAACCACAGCCACGGCCACCGCGGCGCGTCGTCGCCATCGCCCCGCTGGTGGGCGCGCAGCAACCGCCGCAGCAACCGCGCACCGACCACGAGGCTCGCCACCTGCAACAGCGCCCACGCGAAGCGCGCCGGACGTTGGCCGAAGGTCGCATCGACCAGATGGAACGGCGCCGTCAGCAGTCCGAACGACGGCGGATACGGCGCATGCAGCGGCCGCACCGGCGCGTCGGGATCCGACTTCCACGGCCCATACACATCCTCCCCGTGCACCAGCCGACGGCCAAACTCCAGATGGTCGAGCAGCACACCGCGCGACGACGGTCGGCCACTGGCGCGCCCGACGAGGACGATCGCGATCACGATCCACACGAGCGGCCAGATCCATCGCCGGGTCTGCATCGCCGCGCACGATGCAGCGCCGGCGCACGCACCACAAGCGCGCGCTCTTCGTCGGCCGCGCCCCGGCGGCTCGGGCGCGATCAAGACTTGCCGACGGCTCTCCCCACGCCCCCTGGAAGCGAAGCCGGTGTCTTCGTCGTTGAGCCGCGACCGCTGCGGTCGCCGGCTCCTACTGGACGGTTCCGGCCCGTTCTTCGCGCCGTGTTTAGTAGCGCAACAGTTCGATGTCGCTCAGCGAGACGCTCGCACCCTGGCCGCCGAACAGCGCCAGCGTGCCGTCCGGCAGCAGCTGGGCGACGTGGCTCGCGCGCGGCTGGCTCAGCACGTTCGCCGGGCTCCAGGTGTTGGTCGCCGGGTTGAAGACGTCGACGAGGTCGATCGACGTCGGCGCCAGCAGCGTGCCCTGGGCGCCGCCGGCGCAGACCACGCGGCCGTCGGGCAGGCGCGTCGCCGTGTGCAGCGCGCGCGCGTTCGGCATGTTGAACGTCTGCCAGGTGTTGGTCGTCGGGTTGTAGGCCTCGGCGCCGGCGATCGGCGCCGCGGTGGTGGCGCCGAGCAGGTTCGGGATGTTGACGCCGCCGGTCATCAGCACGCGGCCGTCGGCCAGCGTGACCTGGTTGTAGTGGTGGCCCGCACGGCCGGCGGCCATCGCCGCACCAGCGCCCCACGTGCCGGTGGCCGGGTTCCAGCGCTGCGTCGTGGTCACGCTGGATGCGGCGATCGGGATGCCGAACAGGACCGTGACTTGCACACCGCCCGAGACCAGCACCTGGTTGCTCGGCAGCAGCGTCAGCGCCGGGCCCAGGCGCGCGCCGCCGAGAGACGCCGTCGCCGTCCACGTGTTGGTCGCCGGGTTGTAGATCTCGCACGTGTTCAGCGTGCCGAGGATCGCCGCGGTGACGTCGGGCTGCAGCGCCGAGGTGCCGCCGGCGACCAGGACGCGGCCGTCGGCGAGCCGGCAGGCCGCGTGCAGGATGCGCGGCGTGCTCATGCTGCCGGCCGGCGTGAACGTGTTCGTCACCGGGTTGTAGATCTCGCACGAGGACAGCACGACACCGGTGGCGTCGGCGCCGCCGATCAGCAGCACGCGGTTGTCGTTGAGCCGCACCGCGAGGTGCAGCGCGCGCGCCGTGCTCATGTTCGGGCCGGGCGTGCGCGCCAGGCGGCGGAAGTCGAACAGCTCGGTCGATGCCAGGCCGGTGGCCGCGGTCAGCGTGCCGCCGCCGCCGCCGGTGATCAGCACGTCGCCGGCGCCGGCGTTGTTGTTGGCGTCGACGAGGCCAGCGGCGAACGCGCGCGCGTTGGCGAGCGAAGCGGGCGCCGTCGTCGGCACGCCGGTGAGGCCGAGCTGGGTCACGACCTTGTTGCCGAGCTGGCCGAAGAAGTTCGCGCCGAGCTGCAGCATCACCGACTGCCAGTGCAGCACGCCGCCTTGCAGCGCCGGATCGTTCGGGAACGGCACGCTGAGGTTGCTCTGGCCCGCCGGCGACGTCGCCGCCACGGTCAAGATGTCGATCAGGTCGATGCCGACCTGCATGAAGCGGCCGTCGAGCGGGTCGATCGCCGCCAGCGGCACCGGGCCGCCGTTGGTCGAGACGACGTAGAGGATCAGCTGGTTGGCGGGGGCGCCGTTCACCGCCAGGTCGAGCGATGCGCCGAGCCGGCCCGGGCTCAGTTTGTCGAGGTTGTAGTCGTTCTGGGCGGAGAGCAGGGCCGTCGTGGCGACCAGCGTCGAGAAGAGGCGTGCGAGCATGGGTTCGGTGCGATGGGTGGCGAACGGGAGACGGCGGCGCAGTGTAGCGCTGGCGGGGCCCGCCGGGCGGCGGAGTCCGCCGTGGGAGTAGCGGTGTGCACTCAAGCCGGCGAACGGCAGTCCGAGAATGAGAACGAGTTCCCATGGCCGACCCGCTGCAATCCACGGCACCGATCCCGCCCGCCGGCGGCAATCCGCCGAACCGCCATCCGGGGCGCGGGGCCAAGGAGCCGCCGCCGCGGCAGGAGCCGCCGGCGCCGCGCGCCACGGACCGCGTCAGCGTGCATGGCGGGCGCCTCTTCGGGCTGCAGATGCTGCGCGAACGGGTGCTGGCGCACACCCGCAGCCTGCTCGAACTGACCGAGCATCTGGCCGTGCCCGTGTTCGCCGAAGTGCCCGAGGACGAGACCGTCGGCGAGTTCCTCGGTCGCCTGCTGTCGGCCCAGAACCAGCTGGCCGCGCACCGGGCCGGTCAGTGGGACGCGGGGCGCCTGCGCCGCTGCGTCGACGCCGGCCTGCGCGGCGGTGCCGACGAGACCTGCGCGATGCTCGCCGACGGGCGCGACGAATTGGCGTTGGCAGCGGCGGCCGCGGTGCTGGTCGAGTACGGCCGCCGGCTGCAGACGCTCTGCACCGAGCCGACGGCCTGACCGCAGGCGAACGGGCTCCCAGGAGACGACGCAGCGGGGCGGTGTAGAAGAGATCGCTGGGCTAGTGGCAGGCGAACAAGCTCACCCGCCGTCCATTTCGTCGGGATCGTCGACGCAGATGTCCTGATCGCGGCACTCGAGGAAGCCCTCGGGCAGCGACACCACCTGCGTGCTGCCGTCCTTGCAGCGCCGCGCGCGCAGCGCGACCTCCGGATACGGCACGTCGCGCGGCAGGTCGGCGACCAGCGCTTCGAACTCGTCCTGCGTCTTCACCATGTGCAGGGCCGGCAGCAGGTGTTTGGTACGCGGGAAGCCCTTCAGGTACCAGCCGGTGAACTTGCGGATCTGCTGCAGGCCGTTCTTCTCACCGAAGAACTCGATCAGCAGCCGCACGTGTTCGCGCATCGTGTCGACGACCGCGCCGAGCGTCGGCGGCGGCGGCGGTTCGTTCCCGGTCAGCACCGCGCACAACTCGGCGAACAACCACGGCCGCCCGAGGCACCCGCGGCCGACGACGACGCCGTCGCAGCCGGTCTGTCGCAGCATGCGCAGCGCGTCCCAGCTTTCGAACACGTCGCCGTTGCCGAGCACCGGGATCGTGCGCACGTGCTGCTTCAGCGTCGCGATCGCGTTCCAGTCGGCTTCGCCGGAGTAGAGCTGCGCGGCGGTGCGTGCGTGCAGGGCGACGGCGCGCACACCTTCTTCTTCACCGATGCGGCCGGCGTCGAGGTAGGTCAGCAGGTTGTCGTCGATGCCCTTGCGGAACTTGATCGTCACCGGCACCGAGCCAGCGCTCTTGACCACGCTGCGCACGATCTTCTGCAGCAGCTTCGGGCGCACCGGGATCGCCGAGCCGCCGCCGGCGGCGGTCACCTTGCGCACCGGGCAGCCGAAGTTCATGTCGATGTGGTGCACGCCGCACTCTTCGACCAGCAGCTTGGTCGCCTGCGCGAGTGTGTCGGGCGCGGTGCCGTAGAGCTGGATGCTGCGGCGGGTCGCTTCGTCGACGCCGAACGACGCCAGCTTGTGCGTGCGCGCGTGGCCTTCGACGAACGCGCGCGCGGTGATCATCTCGCTGACGTAGAGGCAGCGGTCCTGCGAGAAGCGGCGGCAGAGCGTGCGAAACGGCGCGTTGGTGATGCCGGCCATCGGCGCCAGCACGATCGGCGGGTCGACGACCAGGCTGCCGATCTGCAGCGGGCGGAACTCACCCGGGCGTGCGAGCGGGACGTCCTGGTTGAGGGGGCTGCGCAGCGTGTTCATGGCGCTGTCTGACGGGGACGCTGTCTGACGGGGACGCTGTCTGACGGGGACGCTGTCTGGCGGGGACGCTGTCTGGCGGGGCGCTGGGGCTGCTCCGCGAGCGGAGAGCGCGGGAACGGTAGCGTTCCCGAGACGACAGCAGCGGCTTGGCTGGCCTGCTGCCGGAGGGCCACTTCCCGCCGGAAGCCGACCCTCTGGAAAACTGGTGCCCAGGAGAGGACTTGAACCTCCATGGGATGTTACTCCCGCTAGGACCTGAACCTAGTGCGTCTGCCAATTCCGCCACCTGGGCATCAAGTGGGGGACGGGGAAGGTAGCGACCGCCGCAGCCGATGCAAGCGCCTCGTACGGGATTCCTGCGAGCCGCGGAGCGTGCGCTTGCGCCGCGCGCAGGGATGCCGTAGCGAGGGACGCGATGCAGAAAGCCGCCGACAAGAAGCCCGCGAAGGCTGCGACCGAGACGCTGGTCGGCGAGAACAAGAAGGCCCGCTTCCACTACGAGATCCTCGAGCGCTACGAAGCCGGCCTGTCGCTGAAGGGCACCGAGGTCAAGGTGCTGCGCCAGGGCCAGGTCAGCCTCGACGAAGCCTATGCGCGCTTCGACGGCGACGAGCTGTGGCTGCTCGGAGCGACGATCCCCGAATACAGCCACGGCAACCTGCAGAACCACGAGCCCAAGCGCAAGCGCAAGTGCCTGATGCACGCGCGCGAGCTGAAGAAGCTGAAGGCGAAGGCGCAGATCAAGGGCCTGACGATCGTGCCGCTGCGCGTCTACTTCGGCGGCCGCGGCTTCGCCAAGGTCACGCTCGGTGTCGGCAAGGGCCGCAAGCTGCACGACAAGCGCGAGCACCTGAAGGACAAGGAAGCCAAGCGCGAGATCCGCAACGCCTGACGGGCCGCTACAAGCAGCGGGACTGCGGTGCGCGTGTGCCGACGGTCGATGCCCTCTTGTCGCGATGTCCACCGCCGCACCGAGCCGAGCCGTTCGCCGTCCGCTCTCGCCCCGCAAGAAGCTGGCGTTCGCGCTGGTGCCGCTCGTCGTGTTGTTCGCCGTCGCCGAGCTCGTCGCCCGCGGCCTGCGCGCGGCGCAAGGTCGAGGTTCGTTCTGGTCGCCGAACTTCCGCGTACAGCGCCTCGACCTGGTGCGCGCCGCGTATCCGGTCGCGCACGATCCGCTGCTCGGCTACGTGCCGAAAGCGGGGGCGGTGAGCCGCGACAATCGCTGGGGCGCGCTGGTCTCGATCGACGCCGCTGGGCTGCGCCAGAACGGCGGGCCGCGGCCGACCGCCGCGCGTGGCGTGCTCGCCGTCGGCGACTCGTTCACGTTCGGCGACCAGGTCAGCGACCACGAGACGTGGCCCGCTGGGCTCGAACGCGCGCTGCAGGTGCCGGTGTGGAACGGCGGCGTGTTCGGCTACAGCTTCGCGCAGGCGGTGCTGCGCGCCGAGCAGCTGCTGCCGACGCTGCCGGCCGACCGCCTGGTGCTGAGCTTCATCGCCGACGACCTGCGGCGTTGCGAGTTCTCGGCCCGCTACGCCGACGTGCCCTGGTTCGCCATCGAGGGCGATGCGCTGCAGCTGCGCGGCGTGCCGGTGCCCGAGCGCGCGCCGCGGCGCAGCGACGAACCGTTCGTGCAGCACCTGCTCGGCCACAGTGCCGCGCTCGACTGGCTGTGCTGGAACACGGTGCCCGTGTGGTGGGTCGGCGACCAGCGCGAGGTGCGTGTGCACGAGAAGGGCACCGGGGCCCGCATTGCCGAGCTGCTGCTGTCGCGGCTCGCGGCGACCTGCCGACAACGCGGGGTACGGCTCGTGCTCGTGCTGCAGGGCTACGAGATCGGGGCCGACGCCGACCGCGTGCTGGCGTTCGCGCGCGAGCACGGCATCGCCGTGCTCGACCTCGTGCGCACGTTCCAGAGCGAGGCTGCGACCGATCCCGGCATGTACACGCGCTGCTTCGACGGCCACATGACCGCCGTCGGCAACGCCTGGGTCGCGCGGCACCTCGCCGCCGAACTGCGGCGCGATTGACGTTCGCATGGCGCGACGATGCATGGCGTGCTGGCTACCATCCGCCGCGCTCGTGCCCTTTCGCGCGACAAGGAGCCTCGTCATGTCCGTCGAACTCGACGTCAACGGCCGCAAGCAGGCCGTCGATTGTGATCCCGCGACCCCGCTGTTGTGGGCGCTGCGCGATCATCTCCGCCTCACCGGCACCAAGTACGGCTGTGGCATGGCGCAGTGCGGCGCCTGCACCGTGCACGTCGACGGCGAAGCGGTGCGTTCGTGCGTGCTGCCGGTCGGTTCGGTCGGCGCGCGCAAGGTGACGACGATCGAAGGGCTCGCCGGCGTGCAGGCCGACGCGCTGCGTGCTTCGTGGACCGAGCTCGAGGTGCCGCAGTGCGGCTACTGCCAGACCGGCCAGCTGATGAGCGCCTGCGTGCTGCTGCGCGAGAAGGCCCAGCCGAACGACGACGACATCGACGCGGCGATGGCGGGCAACGCGTGCCGCTGCGCCACCTACGTGCGCATCCGTGCGGCGATCCACCGCGCCGCCGACCTCGCTGGAGGTGCCAAGTGACGCCCCGCGTCGACGCCGGTGCTCTGCCCGAACTGTCGCGCCGCGGGTTCTTCCGGCTGGCGGCCGCGGCGGGCGGTGGCTTGTTGCTGTCGTTCCGTCTGCCGGCGGCCGCCTTCACCGGCTCTGCCTGCGCGACCTACGCGCGTCCCACCGCGACCGGCGAGTTCATGCCGAACGCGTTCGTGCGCATCGCCACCGATGGCGCGATCACCGTGATCGTCAACAAGTCGGAGATGGGCCAGGGCGTCGCCACGTCGCTGTCGATGGCGCTCGCCGAGGACCTCGACGCCGACTGGCGGCAGGTGCGCTGCGAGTTCGCGCCCGCGCACCCCGACTACGTGCATCCGGGCTACCCGATCCAGTTCACCGGCGGCAGCACCAGCACGCTCGGCATGACCGAGCCGATGCGCAAGGCCGGCGCCACCGCGCGCGCGATGCTGCTCGCCGCGGCGGCGCAGCAGTGGGGCGTGCCGGTCGGCGCGTGCCGCACCGATGCCGGCGTCGTGCACCACGACGGCTCGCAGCGGCGCGCGACCTACGGCGAACTGGCGGACCTCGCCGGCAAGCAGCCGGTGCCCGACGACGTGCCGATCAAGGAGTGGAAGGACTGCAAGCTGATCGGCAAGCCACTGCATCGGCTCGACACGCCAGCGAAGATCGCCGGCACCGCGCAGTTCGGCCTCGACGTCTACGTGCCCGGCATGCGCACCGCGCTGGTGCTGCACCCGCCGACGTTCGGCGGCAAGGCGAAGACGATCGACGACAAGGCCACCCGCGCGGTGAAGGGTGTGTCCGCCGTGGTCGACGTCGGCAGCGGCGTCGCCGTCGTCGCCGATTCGTTCTGGGCGGCCAAGCGCGGCCGCGACCTGCTGGTCGTCGAGTGGGACCTCGGGCCGGCGGCGAAGCTCTCGACCGCGACGCTGCGCGCCGAGTACCGCGACCTCGCGCGCAAGCCCGGCCTCGTCGCGCGCCAGGACGGCGACGCCGCCGCGGCGCTGTCCTCTGCCGCGCGCACGCTCGAAGCCGACTACGAGCTGCCGTACCTGGCGCACGCGCCGATGGAGCCGTTGAACTGCGTCGTCGTGCCCGGCTCTGGCAGCGTCGAGCTCTGGGTGGGCTCGCAGTTCCAGACCGTCGACCAGGGGGCGGCGGCGACCGTGTTCGGCATCCCGCCGGCGCAGGTGAAGCTGCACACCACGTTCCTCGGCGGTGGCTTCGGCCGGCGCGCCAACCCGGCCGCCGACTACGTCACCGAAGCGTGCAAGATCGCGAAGGCCGCGCAGTGCGCCGTCAAGATGGTGTGGACGCGCGAAGACGACCTGCGCAGCGGCTTCTACCGGCCGCTGTGGCACAGCCACGTCGCCGCTGGCCTCGACCAGGCGGGCGCCGTCACCGGGTGGCGGCATCGCATCGTCGGCCAGTCGATCCTCGCCGGCACGCCGTTCGAATCGCTGATGGTCGAGGACGGCATCGACGCGACGTCGGTCGAAGGCGCCGTCGATCTCCCGTACGGCATCCCGGCGGTGCAGGTCGAACTGCACACGACGCAGGTCGCGGTGCCGACGTTGTGGTGGCGCTCGGTCGGCCACTCGCACACGGCGTTCGTCGTCGAGAGCTTCGTCGACGAGCTCGCGCACGCGGCCGGCGTCGATCCGCTGGCGTGGCGCCGGCAGCTGCTGGTCGGCAAGGAGCGGCACCTCGCGGTGCTGAACCTCGCCGCCGAACGCGCCGGCTACGGCAAGCCGCTGCCCGCCGGCCGTGCGCACGGGCTCGCGGTGCACTTCTCGTTCAACAGCTACGTCGCCGCGGTGCTCGAGGTGTCGCTGCAGGAAGGTTGGCCGAAGGTCCATCGCGCGACGCTCGCCGTCGACTGCGGGCGCACGATCAACCCGAACACGGTGCAAGCGCAGCTCGAAGGCGCCGTCGGCTTCGCTCTCGGCACGGCGCTCTACAGCGAAGTGGCGCTGCAGGACGGGCGCGTCGTGCAATCGAACTTCCACGACTACCGGCTGCTGCGCATGCACGAGATGCCGGCGGTCGATGTGCACGTGCTGCCGAGCGACGAGCCGCCGACCGGCGTCGGCGAACCGGGGGTGCCGCCGATCGCGCCGGCACTCGGCAACGCGCTGTTCCGACTGACCGGCAAGCGCATCCGCCGGCTGCCGCTGCGCGCGGAGGACCTGCAATGAAGCGCGCGCTCCTGGTCGTGATCGCCGCGATCGGCGTCGCGACGTTCGTGCAGTGCACGAGCGGCGATGCCAAGGCGAAGCGCTACGCCGGCGAGGTCGCGTTCGCCAAGGTCTACGAAGTGCTGCAGCACCCGCGCTGCGCCAACTGCCACCCGGTGGGTCGCGTTCCGAAGCAAGGCGACCAGCGGCTGCCGCACGGGCAGAACGTGCGCGGCGGCGAGGACGGGCTCGGCCTGTTCGCGCAGCGCTGCACGAACTGCCACTTCGAGGCGAACGGGGCCGGGCCGAACCTGCCGCCGGGCGCCCCGGGCTGGCACCTGCCGCGCGCCGACATGCCGCTGGTGTTCGAAGGGCGCAGCGCTCCGCAGCTGGCGAAGCAGCTGGCCGATCCGAAGCAGAACGGCGGCCGCACGCCCGAGGCCCTGTTGCGCCACGTCGCCGAGGATCCGCTCGTCCTGTGGGGGTGGAGCCCCGGTCCGGGCCGCACGCCGGTGCCGATGCCGCATGCCGAGTTCGTCGCCGCGATGCGCACGTGGATCGACGCGGGCTGCCCGGTGCCGCAGTAGCTCGCGCTCGCGATGGCGCCGGCGCGATCGCACGCGAACGTTCGTGTTCGTCGTACGCGCCGCTTGCCCTTCGCCCTGCTGTCGCCGATAACGCCGTCACGACACGGGGGCGATCGGCTTCGACCGGATGCCGACTCGACCTGCGGTGGCGCGCCGAGGGCCAGGCACCTCGTAAATCCGACTGGAACAAACCAAGTGCCAACACGCACTACTCCCTCGCTGCCTAAGAACTAGGTAGTGACGCTGAGGCCTCCTCGCCTGCGGGGGGCCGAGGCGCAACACAGCAGGCTGGTCGTGTGGTGGCTGCTCGGCCCATCCAAGACGAGACACAGTCGAGCTGGTCAGCGTCGATCCTGTTCGTCGGAGCGGCGCTGGCGACATCAAACGACGGACTACGCGCGTAGAGGCCCAGGACGGAGCATCTCGGGACGCGGGTTCGATTCCCGCCGCCTCCACAACTTGCCTGTTCCACCCGCCGCGTACTGCGCGCGCGGGTGGGGCTCGGCATCTGGCATTGCCTCGCCCCGCTTTCGAGCCCAAGGGCGATCAGCCGTGGGGGGCCGACCTCCTGCCTTGCCTCGGTCTTGGTGTATTGCTGAGCGACCTCGTGATCACCCTCGCCAGCGGCAACCTGTTCAACGCCGACGTCGAGGCCCTCGTCAACGCCGTCAACTGCGTCGGCGTGATGGGCAAGGGCCTCGCCCTCCAGTTCAAGGAGCGGTTCCCCGCGAACTTCAAGGCCTACGCCAAGGCGTGCAAGGCAGGCGAGGTGCGCATCGGCGCGATGTTCGTTTTCGCCACTGGCCTCCTGCAGAACCCTCGCTTCCTCGTCAACTTCCCGACCAAGCAGCACTGGCGCAACAGCTCCCGCATCGAGGACGTCGAGTCCGGTTTGCAGAGCCTGGTCGTCGAGGTCCGGGACCGGCGCATCCGGTCGATCGCCGTGCCAGCACTCGGCTGCGGCCTCGGCGGCCTGGAGTGGCGGGAGGTGCGGCCGCGGATCGATGCGGCGTGTTCCGGCCGCTCTGAAAGTGACCCACCCGCCGCTCTGAAACTGACCCACCCCACGGCACCCCGCCCTGGCCCCGAGGGGGTCTCTGGGCGGTCATCAGAGGATGCTGCGGATGGA
>JBILEY010000437.1:0-4524 GCA_044351865.1 Planctomycetota bacterium
TTCGGCGGCGTCACGGTCGATCGCGCGCGCTTGCTCGACCGACAGCAGGCGTTCGGTGTTCACGGCCGAGCCTCCGCCGCCACCGCCTGGCGCACACGCAGCAGCAGTTCGAGGTCCTCGACCGGATCGAGCGCGCGCAGGTCGTCGAAGCCGCTCTGCGCGGTGCCGAGCAGTTCGCCGCTGCCGCGCAGCGCCAGGTCGGCTTCGGCGAGTTCGAAGCCGTCGGTGGTGCGGCAGACGGCGGCGGTGCGTTCGCTGCGTGGTCCACACAGGAGGCACAAGCCGCGGCGCGTGCCGCGACCGACGCGCCCGCGCAGCTGGTGCAGCGTGGCGATGCCGAAGCGATCGGCGGCGACGACGACGACCAGCGTCGCGTCCGGCACGTCGACGCCGACCTCGAGCACCGTGGTGCCGACCAGCACGTCGACGAGACCTTCGCGGAAGTGCGCCAGCACGCGCTGCCGTTCGCCGGTCGGCAAGCGACCGTGCACGAGGCCGCAGCGGAACTGGCCCTGCAGCGACGCCAGTACGCGCATCACGCCGCCCTTCTCGCCGTCTTCGCCGACCGCCGGGCAGACGACGAACACACGACCGCCGCGGCGCACCGCGCGCTCGATCGAACGCAGCGCGCGCGGCCAGCGGTCGGTCGCCAGGTGGAACGCCCGCACGGCGCGGCGGCCCGGCGGCCGTTGGCGCAGCGTGGCGACGTCGAGATCGCCGAACAGCACCAGCGCCAGCGTGCGCGGGATCGGCGTCGCCGTCATCACCAGCACGTGCGGGTTGTCGCCCTTCTGCACGAGCGCCATGCGCTGCTGCACGCCGAAGCGATGCTGCTCGTCGACGACGACGAGGCCGAGACGCGGCAGTTGCAGTTCGCCGGTCAGCAGCGCGTGCGTGCCGAACACCAGCGTGGGCCCGTCGGCGGGGAACGTCGCCTGACGATTGCCGGCAGTGTGCAGCACGACGTGCACGCCGCTGCCGCGCAACCAGCCGGCGACGTTGCGGTGGTGCTGCTCGGCCAGCAGTTCGGTCGGCGCCAGGAACGCGACGCAGGCGCCCTTCGCCAACACGGCCAGCGCCGCGGCGATCGCCACCGCCGTCTTGCCGGTGCCGACGTCGCCCTGCAGCAGCACGCCCATCGCGGCCGGGCCGGCGAGCTTACGCCACAGCAGCTGCACCGCGGCCTCCTGGTCGGCGGTCAGCTGCAGCGGGATGCGTGCGCGGATGCGCGCCGCCAGCGCGTCGTCGACGGCGAACGCGCGGGCCGGCCGCTGTGCCCGTGCGCGAGCCGCGCGATCGACCGCGGCGAACACCGCCAACGCTTCGCGCACGGCGAAGTGGCGGCGCGCGTGTTCGTGCTCCTGCACGTTCGCCGGCCGGTGCATCGCCAGCAGCAGCTGGGCGGGCGCGTGTGCGAACTCGTCGAGCCCGGGCGGCAGCGTCGGCGGTGGCACGCGCGCGAAGTCGAGGTGCGCCAGCGCATGCTGCAGCCACTGCACGAGCCGAGCGCCGGCGATGCCGTCGATGTCCGGATAGCGCAGCTGCACTTCGCCGCTCGGCTGCGCACTGCGCGCGAGCACCTTGCCGCCGTGCACCAGGAAGCGCCGGCCCTTCTGCGCCAGCACGCCCTCGACGACGCGCGCTTCGCCGGCGCTGTAGCTCTTCTTCAGCCAAGGCTGGTTGAAGAACAGCACGTCGAAGGTGCCGCCGCCGTCGCACGCGAAGACGACGGTGACCATCGACCGGCGCCCCGGCAGCCACGCGCTGCGCACGCTCTGCACGCGGCCGCGCAGCCGCACCAGTTCGCCCACCGCGGCTTCGTGCGGCGCGTCGAGTTCGCGCAGCGGGCGGTAGCGGCGCGGGAAGAACTGCACCAGGTCGAGCACGGTGCGCAAGCCGACGGCAGCGAGGCGGCGCTGGCTCGCCGGACCGATGCCCGGCACCGCCGCCAACGCCGCATCCGGCGCCAGCAGCGGCGTCGTGCGCTCGGTCGCATCGCCAGTTGCCATAGCGGGATGTGTAGCGGGCGCGGGCTCGCGCGGGAACCGCGCCGCGGCTAGCCTGCTGCGGCCTTGAACGGACCCAACGAGCGACAGCTGGCCTTCCTGCAGCAGTACGGCTTCGACGCCGAGCTGCAGCAGCGCTGGCAGCAGGACGTGGCCGCCGGACGTTTGTCGAAGTCCGGCAACGCGATCCCCGGCGAACTCCTGGCGCCGCCACCGAGCGCGCTGAAGAAGCTGCCGGGCAGCACCACCAAGGCGGCGCGCGAACTCGAGCGCATCGGCCGCGAGGCGCTGCAGAAGGGCGAAGTCGGCGTCGTCGTGCTGAACGGCGGCATGGCGACGCGCTTTGGCGGCGTCGTCAAGGGCGTGGTGCCGGTGCTCGGCAAGGAGCGCTCGTTCCTGGCGCTCGCCGTCGAGGACTGCAAGAAGCACCTGTCGGCCGCCGGCGCCTCCGTGCCGCTGTTCCTGATGAACAGCTTCGCCACCGACGCCGCCACCAAGGCGCACTTCGTCGAACACGGCCACTTCGGCGCCGATGCCGCGCGCATCCACCACTTCACGCAGTCTATCGCGCTGCGCATGACGCAGCGCGGCGAGCTGTTCAAGCTGCACAACGGCGAGCTGTCGCCGTACGGCCCCGGCCACGGCGACTTCCCGTCGTCGTTCCGGCGCGCCGGCCTGCTGCAGTCGTTCCTCGCCGCCGGCGGCCGCTGGCTGCTGGTGCGCAACGTCGACAATGTCGGCGCGCGCATCGACCCGCTGATCCTCGGCCACCACATCAAGAGCGGCCTGGCGGCGACCTGCGAGCTGGCGCCGAAGTGGCCCGAGGACGTCGGCGGCTCGCCGTTCTCCTACCTCGGCCAGACGCAGCTGGTCGAGCAGATCCGCTTCCCGGCCGACTTCGACCCGAGCATCGTCGACGTCTTCAACACCAACACCTTCACCTTCAGCGCCCAGGCCCTCGACCGCGACTTCGAGCTCGGCTGGTACTTCGTCGAGAAGACCGTCGAGGAGAAGAAGGCCGTGCAGGTCGAGCACCTGATCGGCGAGCTGACCGCGCACCTGCCGACCGGCTGGCTGTGCGTGCGCCGCAGCGGCCAGAAGTCGCGCTTCCTGCCGATGAAGACGCCGGACGACCTGAACGGGGCGCGCGACGAGATCGCCGAGATGTACGACGCCCCGCCCGAAGCGGGCTGAACGGCGCCGCCACGTCGTGCCGATAGCACCGGCAGTACATGACGACGGCGACGCGGACGAACGGACGGATCGGGAACGACGGCAAGGCCGCCGTCATGCGCGCGCAGTATGCGGCGTGGCCCTACCCGCAAGTGCCGCTGCTGGCGTCGCTGCCGAGCACGCATCCGTACGAGCTGCACGTCGACTGGCTGTGGGACCGCGCCGGCCGCGGCCCGGCGCCGGCGCAACCGCGGATCTGGATCGCCGGCTGCGGCACGTTCCAGCCGTACGCGTTCGCGCAGGCGAACCCGCGCGCGGAGATCGTCGCCACCGACCTCAGCGAACCGAGCCTCGACGTGGCGCGCCGCCGCTGCCGTCTGCACCGCCAGACCAACGTGCGCTTCGCCCCGGTCGACCTCGACGACGCGAGCACGTGGCCCGACGGCACGTTCGACCTGATCGAGTGCTACGGCGTCTTGATGAACGTCGCCGACCCGCTGGCGACGCTGCGCGGACTCGCCGCGAAGCTGAACCCGAACGGCGTGCTGCGGCTGATGGTCTACCCGCACTGGTCGCGGCAGCGCGTGTTCCAGCTGCAGCGGCTGGCGAAGCTGCTCGGCTTCGACGCCGCCCGACGCGAGGACCCTGCGGCGTTCCGCACGTTCATGAAGCGGCTGCCGACGGCGCATCCGCTGCGCTACGCGTTCACGACCTACGCCGACAGCAAGAACGACGCCGGCGTCGTCGACGCGTTCCTGCACGCCGGCGACCGCGGCTTCACCGGCCACCAGCTCGGGGCACTGCTGCAGGCCGCCGGCCTCGTGCCCGGCCACTGGTTCCACCGGCCGTGGGCGCAGCCCGACCGCATGGCCGACGCGCTGCGGCTCGGCGACCGCGCGCAGAGCAGCGTGCTCGCCTACCTCGACCTGTGGCAGGAGCTGCGCACGAACTTCGTCGTCTGCGCGGTGCGCGCCGACGCCCCGTCGCACGAGGTCGCCGCACCGCGCGTGCATCCGGCGTTCGCCGGCGCCGACCACGGGCTGCGCCATCGGTTGCGGCTGCTGCGCTTGCAGGCACTCGGCGGCAAGCTGCCGTCGCGCACCGGCGACGACGACCTGCGGCTGCCGGCGCGGGCCGCGCGCGCAATGGCCCGCGGCGAAGTGCCGGCCGACGCGAAGGTCGACGCACTGCTGCTCGGCGGCAAGGACCATGGCAGCAAGCTGCGGCCGCACGACGACTTCGCCGGCGAGGACGCGTTCCTCGCCCATGCGCACGCGCTGCGCGTCGGCCGCCTCGCGCCGAACCCGCTCTACGCGCACCTGTTCGCCGCCTACGAACTGGCGCA
>JBILEY010000091.1:0-15044 GCA_044351865.1 Planctomycetota bacterium
CTACGGCACCAACAACGAGTTCGGCTTCGACTACCTGCGCGACAACATGAAGAACCGCGCCGAGGACCAGGTGCAGAAGCGCCTGTCCTTCGCGATCGTCGACGAGGTCGACTCGATCCTGGTCGACGAGGCGCGCACCCCGCTGATCATCAGCGGCGAAGGCGAGGGCTCGACCGAGAAGTACCTGTTCGCCGACCGCGTCGCCAAGCAGCTGAAGGTCGACGAGCACTTCGAGATCAAGCTGAAGGAGCACCAGTGCATCCTCAGCGAGGCCGGCATCGAGCGGGCCGAGAAGCTGGTCGGCGTCGACAGCTTCTACAAGGACCCCGAACACATGGAGTGGCCGCACCTGCTGGAGACGGCGTTGCGCGCGCACCACGTCTACGAGCGCGACAAGCACTACGTCGTCACCCAGCCCAAGCGCCCCGACGGCAGCGTCGGCGAGCCCGAGGTCGTCATCGTCGACGAGTTCACCGGCCGCCTGATGGCCGGTCGCCGCTGGAGCGACGGCCTGCACCAGGCGGTCGAGGCGAAGGAAGGCCTGCCGCCGCGCGAGGAGAACAAGACGCTCGCGACCATCACGCTGCAGAACTACTTCCGCATGTTCGACAAGCTGGCCGGCATGACCGGCACGGCGATGACCGAGGCGGCCGAGTTCTCGCGCATCTACGACCTCGACGTCGTCTCGGTGCCGACCAACCGGCCGGCCCAGCGCAAGGACTTCAACGACCAGATCTACCTCGACGACGCCAGCAAGTACGCGGCGATCGTCGCCGAGATCCAGGGCGAGTACCAGAAGGGCCGCCCCGTGCTCGTCGGCACCACCTCGATCGCCAAGTCGGAGGCGATCAGCAAGCGCCTGACCGAGGCCGGCATCGTGCACAACGTGCTGAACGCGAAGCAGCACGAGCGCGAGGCCGAGATCATCATGCAGGCCGGTCGCAAGGGTGCGGTCACCGTCGCCACCAACATGGCCGGCCGCGGCACCGACATCGTGCTCGGCGGCAAGGCCGAGGCGCTGTGGCGCGGCGAGATCGCCCAGAAGAACCTGGCCGAGGACAGCCCCGAGGCGAAGCAGCTGCTCGAGGAGCTGACGGCGCGCTGCAAGCGCGAGAACGAGGAGATCAAGGCGCTCGGCGGCCTCTACGTGATCGGCACCGAACGCCACGAGGCGCGCCGCATCGACAACCAGCTGCGCGGCCGCTGCGGCCGTCAGGGCGACCCGGGCCAGACCAAGTTCTTCCTGAGCTTCGACGACGACCTGATGCGCATCTTCGCCCGCGACTGGGTGAAGGTGATGATGGAGAAGATGGGCCTGAAGGCCGGCGAGGTCATCGACAGCCCGATGGTGTCGCGCGGCATCGCCAAGGCGCAGAAGCGCGTCGAGGCCCGCAACTTCGACATCCGCAAGCACCTGCTCGAGTACGACGAGGTGATGGACAAGCAGCGCAAGTTCGTCTACGGCCAGCGCCAGGAAGCGCTGGAGTGGAAGGGCCTGCGGGCGAAGGCGGTCGGCATGTTCGACGAGGTGCTGGCGCCGGTCGTCGAGCGCTGTGCTGGCGACAAGGACAAGCCGTTCGACCACGTCGAGCTGCAGAAGTGGCTGCGCCACCGCTGCGGCGAGGACCTCGACCTGACCGGCCTCGAGCAGGCGCCGCGCGAGACGCTGCTCGACTGGGTCATGGAACGCGTCGAGAAGCTGCACGACGCGCGCGCGCAGCACTACGCCACCGACTGGGACGGCATCGTGCGCTTCCTGATCCTCGACACCATCGACAACAAGTGGAAGGACCACCTGTACGCGATGGAGGTGCTGAAGAGCGGCATCAACCTGCGCAGCTACGCGCAGGTCGATCCGAAGAA
Source organism: Planctomycetota bacterium (assembly GCA_044351865.1). Lineage (GTDB taxonomy): Bacteria > Planctomycetota > UBA1135 > UBA1135 > UBA2386 > UBA2386. The sequence continues at coordinate 1,864 of JBILEY010000091.1, forward strand.
CGAGTACAAGAAGGAAGGCTTCGAGCGCTTCCAGCAGCTGAAGATGGAGATCGCCGAGCACGTGGTCGGCTTCCTCTACAACCGCGAAGCGACCGACACGATCCGCGAGATGGTGACCGGCCGTCTGCAGCGTCGCGAACCGGTGGCGCCGCGGCCGCAGGACTTCGTGCCGCGCACGCAGGAGGAGTGGCAGGCGTTCCTCAACGCGGTGCAGGCCGGGCAGGTGCCGAACCAGATCGTGTCGATGGTCGTGCAGCAGATGATCGAGGCCGAAGCCAAGGCCGGCCGCATCCCGCCCGAGGTCATGGAGGGCCTGAAGACCGGCAAACTGGCGCTGCAGCTGACGCCGAAGGGACTCGCGATCGCGCCGGTGCCGCCGCCCGGTGGCGACGGTGCCCCGCCGCCGGCGGACGGTGGTGCGCCTGCCGACGGCGGTGCCCCGCCGGCCGCGGCGACGCCGAGCCCGGAGCCCGCTCCGGCGCCGGCACCGCCGATGCCGCCGCCGGCACCGCCGGTCGCACCGCCGGTCGCGCCGCCGCCCCCCGCGGCGCGCCTCGCCCCGATGATGCCGCCGCGTCCGGCCACGCCGCCGCCGGCGGCCACCGCACCCGGTGGCCAGAAGCCCGGGCGCAACGACAGCTGCCCGTGCGGTTCGGGTCTGAAGTACAAGAAGTGCTGCGCGCCGGCGTTCGACTGATGCGGGGCGTAGCCTGATGGCGACCCCCGAGTCAGCGTCGAACACGTTGCCGATGCGGCGCACTGGCATGCGCGGCTGGCTGACGATGGGCCTCTACCAGCCGTTGTTCGTGCTGGCGTTCCTGCTGTACAGCCCGGTGCTGCTGTGGCGCGCGCTGTTCGACAAGCGGCCGCGGCCGATCCTGCGCGAGCGCATGGGCTTCGTGCCGCGCCTGCGCGGTGACGCACCGGTGGTGTGGATCCACGGCGTGTCGGTCGGCGAGGTGAAGGCCGCCAGCAACTTCATCGCCCAGCTGCGGCGGCAACGCCCCGACCTGCAGCTGCTGGTGTCGGCGACGACTCCGAACGGCCACATCGTCGCGCGGCAGGAGTACAAGGACCTGCCGGTCGTCTACTACCCGCTCGACTTCGCCAACTTCCCGGGGCGCGCTCTCGATCGCATCCGGCCGCGCTGCGTGCTGCTGATGGAGCTCGAGATCTGGCCGAACTTCCTGCAGGCCGCGCGCAGCCGCGACATCCCGGTCGCCGTCATCAACGGCCGCATCAGCGAGCGCACGTTCAAGGGCTATCGCCTGGCGCGCGGCCTGCTGCCGCAGCTCGACCTGATCGCCCGCTACTGCGTCCAGGACCGCGCCTACCAGAAGCGGTTGCTCGACCTCGGCGTCGATCCGGCCCGCGTCTGCGTGACCGGCAACATGAAGTACGACAGCGTCGTCATGGCGCGGCACGACGAAGCAGCGGCGCTGCTGCGGCCATGGTTGGCGCCGGCCGGCGAGAAGGTGCTGGTGGCCGGCTCGACGCACCACGACGAGGAGCAGGCGGTGCTGGTCGCGTGTGCGGCGGTGCAGGCCGCCGGCCCGCTGCCGCTGCGGGTCGTGCTGGTGCCGCGCCATCCCGAGCGCGCCGCGGCGATCTGCGAGCAGGTGCAGGCGCTCGGCCACCGGCCGGTGCGCTGGACCGAGGTGAGTGCCTCGCTGCCGCCGCTGCAGCCGCGCGACGTCGTCGTCATCGACACCATCGGCCAGCTGCAGCGCTTCTACGCCGCCTGCGACGTGGCCTTCGTCGGCGGCAGCCTGATCCCGCACGGTGGCCAGAACATGCTGGAGCCGGCGGCGCAGGGGCGCGCCACGATCTTCGGCCCGCACACGACCAACTTCCGCCGTGACGTCGAGCTGCTGCTGGCGTCGCAGGCGGTGGTGCAGGTGCCGGACCGCGACGCGTTCGCGCGCGAACTGTCGGCGCTGCTGCGCGACGACGCCCGGCGCGCAGGGCTCGGTGCCAAGGCGCAGAAGGTCATCGCCGACAACCAGGGCGCCACCGCCCGAACGCTCGAGCTGGTGCAGGACCTGCTCGGTTCGCCGGCACTGCGTTCTTGACCAGCTGGCCGCCTCGACCAGGCGGCGTCGTTGACCGGCCCGCTGCCGTTCCCTACGGTCCGCGCGATGAAGTGCCCGTGCTGCAGTGACAAGGAATACGCCGTCTGCTGTGAACCGATCATCACGCAGAAGCAGAAGGCGACGACCGCCGAGCAGTTGATGCGTTCGCGCTACAGCGCCTACGCGCTCGGCCACATCGACTGGATCGTCGAGAGCCAGTCGCCGGACGGCCGGCAGTTCGTCGATCGCGGCGCCACCGAGGCGTGGAGCAAGCGCGCGACCTGGCACCGCATGGAGGTGCTGGCGGTGCAGGACGGCGGCGTCGACGACGCCGAGGGCTTCGTCGACTTCAAGGCCTACTACACGCTCGGCCCGGAGGACATCACGCACCACGAGGTCGCGTCGTTCCGCAAGGTCGACGACACCTGGTACTTCGTCGACGGCGTCGAGGTGAAGCCGCGCCCGTTCAAGCACACCGAGAAGAAGATCGGGCCGAACGAGCCCTGCAGCTGCGGCAGCGGCAAGAAGTTCAAGAAGTGCTGCGGCAAGGTGGCGTAGGCCCCGTTCACGGCTGCGCGTCGCGCGCGGCCCGACGGATCAGCACGCACAGCCCGGCGCCGATCTGCACCAGGCCCGCGACCGCGAACGCCAGCACGTAGCCGGTGCGTTCGCCGTCCTCGGTGCCGCCGAGCGCCAGCAGTTCGCCGCAGGCGAGCGGCCCGAGCAGGAAGCCGAGCGAGCCGGCGGCGTGGAACATGGCGATCGCCGTGGCGCGGCCGACCCCAGGTGCTTCGTCGAGCAGCCACAGCATCGACGGCACGAACATCACCGCCGAGCCGATGCCGCACAGCGGCATCAACAGCCACATCAGCCCCGGCGGCGTCACGCCGACCAGCATCACGCAGGAGCCGTAGGCGAGGCTGCCGATCGCGACCAGCCGCCGCCGCGAACGGCTCTCGGCCAGCTTGCCGAACGGATACGACAGCAGCGCGAACGGGTAGAGGAACGCCGCCAGCAGCATGCCGACCTGAGGTCGCGCGAGTTCGTAGACGCTGGTCAGCAGCAGCGGGAAGCCGGTGGTGAAGAAGCCGACCGTGAAGCGCTCGGCGAACGCGACCAGCAGCGGCGTGCCGAGCCGCGGCTGCGCGCGCACCGCCGCCCACAGTTCGCGGAAGCCGGGGCGCACCGTCGGCGCATGGTCGGTCGGCAGCAACCCGGCCGCGACCAACGCCGCCACCGCAAGCACCACCGACGCGATGTGCAGCGTCAGCAGTGGATCGCTGCGGCCGAGCACGCCGCCGATCGCCGCCCCGGTGGCGACGCCGAGCGTCAGGCCAGCGCCCTGGCCACCGAGGGCACGTCCGCGTCGTTCGCCGGCGGCATCGGCGACGAGGCTCATCACCGTCACCAGCGCCGCGACGTGAGCTGCACCTTCGCCCATGCGCAGCAGCAGGAACGACACGTAGTCGACCGGGTGCGCCAGCGCCTGCATCAGCACCGCGTCGAGGGCCAGCAGCAGCACGGCGAGACGGCGGCGGCGGCCGGTGCGTTCGATCCACCAGCCGACCAGCGGGGTGAACAGCAGGGCGCCGACCATGTTCGCCGACATGAACCAGGTGGCGGCGCGATCGCCGACGTCGAAGCGATCCACGACCAGCCCGCGCAGCACCGGCACCGGCAGCGTCTCCGGCAGCATCAGCAGGAAGGTCAGGCCGCCGAGCAGCAAGGCCTTCGTCAGTGTCAGCTCGGCATTGCGCATGGTGCGCGATCAGCCCGGCAGGCCACGCCAGCGGCCGTTCTCTTCGCGCGCGCGGCCTTCCTCCTGCAGCTTGTGCAGGCCGGCGAGCAGCGAGCGCGCGGCGAAGCCGTAGAGCTTCGGATCGGCGTCCCAGTAGACCTTCGGCAGCAGTTCTTCGAGCGTGCAAGAACCCGCGGTCAGCACCTCGACCAGCTTGGTCTCGCGCTGGCGGCGGTGGCGCAGGTACTGCTTCACCAGCTTCTGGCCGTCGCGCATCGCCGGGCCGTGCGCCGGGTAGAGCGTCGTCATCGGCTGCGTCGCCAGGCGTTCGAGGCTCTTCAGGTAGGTCGCGAGGTGGCCCTCGGGCGGGTCGACGATGATCGTGCTGACCGTCGACAGCATGTCGCCGACCAGCATCGTGCCGTAGCGCGACTCGCGGAAGCACAGGTGGCCGCGGTCGTGGCCGGGCGTGTGCAGCGCCAGCAGTTCCCAGCCGCTGCCGTCGGGCGAACGCCCGAGCGGCACCTTCATGCCGTCGTCGAGCGCCGCCCCGGCGCGGAAGCCCGGCTCGAGCCGGCTCAGCGTCAGCGGGTGGCCGCGCACCGGCAGGTCGAGCGCCTTGCTCAGGGCGACGACACCACCGACGTGGTCCGGGTGGTGGTGGGTGACCAGGATGCCGTCGACGACGGCGCCGTCGCGCGTCAGTTCGTCGATCAGCACCAGCAGGCGCTGCTGTTCGTCGGGGTAGGGCGAACCGGGGTCGACGACCCACAGCCGTTCGTGGCCGACCAGGTAGCAGTTCGTCGTCGTCGCCGGCGGCAGCGTCGGCGTGCGCAGCGGCGCCAGCACGATCCCCGGCGAGAAGCGCACCTGGTGCAGGTGGCCATCGCGGTAGCCGGCGGCGGTCGCGGCGATCTCGTGCGCGAAGTGCTCGAAGTCGGCGGCGCGGGCGAGGTGCTGCAGCAGGATCACCAGCGGCGGCACCAGGTCGAGGTCGCCGTTGCGCCACGAGGCCAGCGCCTGCTGCGGCAGCCACCAGCGGCCCTGCACCAGCTCGCCGGCCCACACCTCGGGGCGCACGCCGGCGGTGCCGGCGAGGCAGTCCTCGAGGGCGACGTGGAAGAACACGGTGTCGTAGCGCACCGGCGCGAACGCCGGCGTTTCGATGCGGCACAGTTCGCGCATCGGCAGCGGCGGCACGCTGCCGGCGACGATGCCGGGCCACGGCGACGGGCCACGTTCGGCGCGGTCCTGCTTCTCGTGCGCGAGCAGCTGTTCGCGCAGGGCCGCCAGCGCCTCGCCGCCGGTGCGCGTCGCCGGCAGCCGGTGCCGCACGAGACCGGTCTCCTCGAACAGTTCGCGGTGGGCGCAGGCCTGCATCACCGCCGCTTCGTCGCCGCCCCCGAGCTTCAGGTCTTCGTCGCCGACGGTGCCGCCGGGCAGCGCCCAGTAGCCGCCGAAGAAGCGCAGCTCGGGGGAGCGTTCGACCAGGAAGACGGTGCGTTCGGAACCCTGACCGCGGGTCAGCAGCAGGGCTGTGGCAGTGCGTCGGCTCATTCGGGGGCGAGCAGGCTACCAGCCGAACCGGCGCGGATCACGATCGCGACAGGTTGCTCAGGGTCAGCAGCGCCATCGCCGTGCCGTAGCTACGGCCGAGTTCGTGGCTGTCGAGGAAGCTGCCGTCGATCTCCGGCACCTGCTGCACGAGCTGCAGCAGCCGTTGCCAATGGGCCTGCTGCTCCTCCTTCGGCAGCAGGTGCACGACCTCGCTGGCGTGGTAGACCGAGTGGAAGAAGAAGAACCCGGCCAGCTCGCCGTCGCTGTGGAAGTCGTTGCGCCGGACGGTCTCCAGCCGCGCCATGTGGTCCCAGAAGTTCTGCAGCGCGAAGCGCAGCTTGTCGAGGTCGCTGCGGCCGAGCTGCAGCAGCGTGCCTTCGCAGATCGGCATGCGACCGGCGGCGTCCTTCAGGCTGCCTTCGCCGTCGCTCGCCTTGCCGCCGTAGACGTAGCTGCCGTTCTGTGTGCGCGCGGACAGCAGCGCCACCGCCGCCTTGTCGGTCATCTCGTCGGGCACGGTGGCGCCGGCAGCGCGCGCCGCCAGCAGTTCGCTGACCACGGCGCCGGTGGCGAACGCGTTCTCGTACTCGTGCGCGAAGAAGCCGCTCGGCTTCTGCTGCGTGCGCGCCGCGGCGACGATCCCGTTCATGCGGTCGACGTGCTGGGCGCGCGCTTCGCCGTCGGCGGCTCGGGCGCGGCGCGCGAAGTACATCAGCCGGTAGGCGTCGCTGTAGCAGTCCTCGTTGACGCCGCGGTGCAGGTGCTTCGGATCGAGCATGTAGGCCTCGCCGCGGGCCAGCGCGAGGTCGATGCGCGCGTGCAGGTCCGGGTGCGCCTTCTGGTGTTCCCACAGCGCCGTGCAGGCGATCGCGGTGATCGCGACCCAGACGTTCGGCGTGATCTCGCTGTTCGGCCAGTAGGCGTAGCGGGCGTCGGCGAAGCCGCCGTCGTCGCGCTGCTGCGCCAGCAGGAACTCGACGCCGTTGCGCGCGATCGCCTCCTTCGTCATCGCTTCGCCCTGCCAGCGCGTGTCGCGCGGCAGGCCGTGCCACGCCGCCTCCGGCAGCACCGCCGTCGACTCGAAGCCGGTGAACGCGGCGCCGAGCGGCCGGTCGTCGGGGCCGAGCGTGGTGTTGGCCAGCGCGCGCTTGCCGAACGGCGTGCCCGGGTGCTTCTGCGCGACCAGCTGGAAGCGCCGCATCGCGCCGGCTTCGTCGCCGAGGCGCAGGTCGTTCAGTGCGTGCCAGTAGCCCGCTTCGGCGGCGCGTGGGCCGCTGCTGCGCCAGCCCTGTTCGAGGTGCGGCTGCGCTGCCAGCAGTTCGCCGCGCAGCGTCAGCAACAGGCCGCGTTCGGTCGCGGCATCGCCGAGCAGCGCCGGATCGTCCTTGCCGCGGCGGCGGCGCCGCTCTGCGTTCGCGTCGTCGCCACCGGCGCCACCGAGTGCCAGCTGCGCCTTGTCGACGCTGGCCAGCGCCTGGTCGTACTGGTGCAGCAGCCGCTGCAGCCGCGCCAGCGCCAGCCAGTCGGCGGCGGTCTTCGTCTCCTGCTGGCTCAGCGCCGCCAGCGCGTCGCGCCAACGGCCGACGCGGCGCAGGCCGTCGGCGCCGTCGCCGGCGAGCTTCACCTGGTTCTGTTCGAGCACGCGCACGCACAGGTCGGCGAACCACGGCGCGTGGAACGTGCGGATGCGTTCGACGAAGTGCACGACCTTGCCGTCGCCGTCGAGGAACACGACCGCCGGCTCGACGAACTCGAGCGGTTTCAGCCCGTAGTGGTCGCTGAGCTTCTGGTCGATCACGCAGCGCAGCGGCACGAACGCGTGCGTCGCCAGCTCGGCGAGGTCCGGGTCCGACCACAGCACCTGCCGCGCGTAGACGTCGAGCACCGGCGAGCGGTAGAGCTGGTTGCCCTGCAGCGTCTTCTCCTGGATGCGGTGCACGTACCACAGCACCAGCGTGCCCTTCGCCTTGGCTTCGGCGCAGGCCTGCTGCACCAGCGCCATGCGGTCGACCTTGACCCGCGGCGCGCGCTTCTCCTGTTCGCTGAACTCCTGGCCGTCGCTGCGCCACGGGATCTCGTCGCCGAGGCCGAGGTGGGCCGGGACCGGAGCTGCGGCGGGTTGGGTCGCCGGTGCCTGGGCGGCCGCCTGGGCCTTGGCGACGAACGAGAGCGCAGCGAACGCGGCGACGGCGGCCGCGGTGCGCACGACGAGGGAACGAGACATCCGAGGGCTCCTTGCCGCGCGCGGGACCGCGCAGCGCGCAGAGCCTACTCGTCGCCGTCCTCGGCGTCCTCGCGCAGTTTGCGGATCGCGGCCCGCTTGCCGAGCACGACCACGCGCCAGCCGGGTTGCAGCACCAGCTCCGGCGTCGCCGCGACCACTTCGTCGCCGCCCGCTGCCGGGCGCAGCGCCATGACGACGACCAACTCGCGCACGCTCGCCGGCGGCAACGCGTCGACGGCGAGGCCGGCCCAGGTGTCGGGCAGCGGCACGGTGCGCAGCTCGTGGTCGGCCGGCAGCTGCAGTTCGTCGGTGCCGACGGCGACGCGGCTGCTGCGGCGCTGCTGGCTCAGCACTTCGTCGCCGATCGCGGTCAGCACGTCCTGGTGGCGCACGCGGCCGAGCAGGCGGCGCTGCGGACCGGCGACGACGGCCACTTCGCGCAGCTCGGGATCGTCGAACAGCGGCAGCAGCGCCGCGATCGACTGTTCCATCGTCGCCGTGACCACCGGCCGCGTCAGGTCGGCGGCGATGACGACCGAGGTCAGGCTCGGGTCGTTGAGGAAGTTCTTAACGTCCTGCAGCTCGATGCGACCGACCAGCGCCTCGTTGCCGTCGACGACGTAGATGGTGTCGCCGCGGTGGGTGCCGAGCAGCGCCATGACCTCGGCGAAGCCGGCGCTGTCGCGCACGGTGCGCGTGTCCTGGCGCAGCACGTCGCGCACGTAGGTCGAACGGATCGCCAGGTCCTCGACGCCGCCGGGCAGCTCCTCGCCCTTCTTCTTGATCGCCGCCGTGTAGTAGCTGTCCTGGTCGATCAGCGCCGCGGTGATGCTGGCGACGATGCTGCACAGCATGACCGGCAGCGTCAGTTCGTAATGGCGCGTCAGTTCGAACACGAGCACCACCGACGTCACCGGCGCGTGCATCGTCGCTGCCGTCAGGCCGGCCATGCCGACGAACACGAACGTCGCCGTGTGGTCGCCGGACAGCGGCGTGACCAGGCCGAGCACGTGCGCGAACATCGAACCGAACGCGGCGCCGATGACGAGGTTCGGCGTGAAGATGCCGCCGAGGCCGCCGCTGCCGACGGTGGCGACCGTCGCCAGCTGCTTCCAGACGAACAGCGTCAGCACGACGCCGATCGTGGTCGAGCCCTTGGCGCACTCGTTGATGACGTCGATGCCGTTGCCCCAGGCCTCCGGCATGAAGATGCCGATCGCGCCGACGACGGCGCCGCCGAGCGCCATGCCGAGCGGCAGCGGCAGGCGCAGGCGTTGGAAGAACGTGCGGCCGTGGTCGAGCCCGGCGCGGAAGAAGATGCCGCCGACGCCGCACAGGATGCCGAGCGCCAGCGCCGCCAGCACCAGGCTCGGCGACAGCGGGGCGACCTGCGCCTGGTAGACCGCGAGGTCGCCGAGCAGTTCCTTGCGCACGATCGTCGCCAGCACCGAGGCGACGACGACCGGTGCGAACACGTCCATCGCGAAGTTGCCGAGCACGACCTCCATGACGAAGATCGCCGCCGCGATCGGCGCGTTGTACGAGGTCGCCATGCCGGCCGCGACGCCGCAGCCGATCAGCACCGCGCGCGGGCGCGAGCCGACCTTGGTCCAGCGTGCGACCAGCGCCGCGACCAGCGCCGCCAGCTGCGAGTTCGCGCCTTCGCGGCCGATCGAGCCGCCGCTGCCGATCGTGCACGCCGACGACAGCAGCTGCCAGACGTTGTCGCGGAAGCGCAGCGCTCCCTTGCGCAGCTGCACCATGACGACGAGGTCGGCCAGGCCGAACGGCGGCTTCTTGCCGCGCAGTAGCAGCAGCAGCAGGCCGGCGATCGCGCCGCCGATCGTCGGGAGCAGCAGCGTCTCCCACCACACCAGGTCGCGGCGCACCGCCTCCGACAGCGGCTCGGCCTGGTTGCCCGGCTGCAGCGGGTCGGTGTCGAGCGCGCGGCCGGTGAACAGCGACTGCACCGCGTCGAGGCCGGTCTGGAAGCCGCTGCCGAGCAGCCCGCCGGCGACGCCGATTCCTGCGGCGAGCAGGAAGATCGCGAACGCGCGCAGTGGCAGGCCCTTCGACTTCGACATCGGGGCCGACAGGGTCGGCGCCGTGGTCGCCGTCGTCAAGCCTACGCGTCGACTTGTAGCCGGTAGCCGATGTTCTGCTCGGTCAGCAGCAGCTGCGGTCGCGCCGGATCGACCTCGAGCTTGCGGCGCAGGTTCGACATGTAGACGCGCACGTAGTGGGCCTCCTCGAGGTGCTGTTCGCCCCAGACTTCGCGCAGCAGCTGGCGGCGGGTCACGACCTTGCCAGCGTGCCGAACCAACGTCACCAGCAGCTTGTATTCGATCGGCGTCAGCTTGACGGATTCGCCGCGCACGGTGACCTCGTGGCGGTCGCGGTCGACCTTCAGTTCGCCGGCCACGAACAGGCCGCGGTCGGTGGCTCCGACGGCGCCCGCCATCCGAGCGAAGTGGCGTTGGGCGACGCGCAGCCGCGCCAGCAGTTCGCTGGTGCCGAACGGCTTCGTCAGGTAGTCGTCGGCGCCGGCGTCGAGGGCCTGCACCTTGTCGCTCTCCTGGTGGCGCGCCGACACGACCAGCAGCGGGCCGCGGAACCAGGAGCGCAGGCCCATGACGACCTGCATGCCGTCGCCGTCGGGCAAGCCGAGGTCGAGCACGACGACGTCGGGGCGCTGCTCCTGCGCCATCGCCAGCGCCGCGGCGGCGGTCGTCGCTTCGGTCACGCGGTAGTTGTTGACGCGCAGGGTCACGCGCAGGAAGCGCCGCATCTGCTCTTCGTCTTCGACGACGAGCACGTGGGGGCCGGTGCCGCCGTGGTTCATGCCGGATCCTCGCCGTCGCTCGGCGACGTCGGTTGTTGGCCGCCGGTGGGCAGCGTGGTGACGAACGAAGCGCCGCCGCCGTCGCGGTCCTCGACGCGGATGTCGCCGCCGTGCAGGTGCGCGATGGCGCGGCAGATGGCGAGGCCGAGGCCGGCGCCGGTGGCGTGGCGGTGGCCTTCGCCGCGGTAGAACTTGCTGAACACGTGTTCGCGTTCGGCCGCCGGGATGCCGGGGCCACGATCGGCGACGACGAGCTGCAACAGGTCGTCGTGCACGCTGGCGCCGAGTTGCAGCGGGCTGCCGCGGGGCGTGTAGCGCACCGCGTTCTCCAGCAGGTTGACCAGCAGCTGTTCGAGCAGCGTGCCGTCGACGCGGACCAGCGGCAGGTCGGCCGGCAGCGCGACGTCGATGTGGCGCCCGGCCAGCAGCGAGTCGACGCGGCGCAGCGCGCAGCCGACGACTTCCTCGAGCGAACACCAGTCGGCCCGCGCCTGCAATCCACCCGATTCGAGGCGGGTCAGGTCGAGCAGGTTGCGTACGTGCCGTTCGAGCGCGTCGGCGTCGTCGCGGATCGACTCCTGCAGGTCGCGGCGCGTGGCGTCGTCGAGGCGCGCGCCGTCGGCGAGCAGCGTCGTCACCGCGCCGGTGATCGCGGCGAGCGGCGTGCGCAGGTCGTGGCTGACCGAACTCAGCATGACGTTGCGCAGGCGCTCCTCCTCGGCGCGTTGGTGGGCCCGCTGCGCTTGTTCCCCGGCGAGCACGCGGTGCAGTGCCACCGCGATGTTGTTGGCGAACGACTCGACCAGCTGCACGTCGCCGGGGCTGGTGATCGCGCTCGGTTCGATCGTTTCGCAGGCGAGCACGCCGACGACCTCGTTGGCGACGATCAGCGGTTGGAGGTGCATGGCGCCGGTGCGCTGCGGCTGCCGCGTCGCACAGGCGCGTTCGGCTGCCGACAGGTCGGCGACCGACACCGGCAGCGGCGCCTCCGCCCCCGGCTCCGGCGGCGCTTCGCGTGGCGGTGCGGGCAGTAGTCGACCGCGCGCGCGGAAGGCCAGTTCGACGTGTTCGCGGACGATCTGCTCGATCTGGGCGATGGTCTCGCCGCCGGTCAGCGCGCGCGACAACTCGTACAGCGCACGGCTGCGGCGTTCGCGTGCTTCCGTCGCCAGCAGCTCGGCGCGCAGCTGCGAGGTCAGCGTCGACACGATCATGCCGACGACGATCATGATGCTGAACGTCTGCAGGTAGGTCAGGTCCGCCATCACGAACGAGTAGCGGTTCGGCACGAAGAAGTACACGAACGCCGCGGTGCCGACGATCGTCGTCATGATCGACGGCCCGCGGCCCAGGCGCACCGCGGCGATCACCGTCGCCAGCAGGTACACCATGATCAGGTTCGCCAGATCCTCGAACGGATACAGCGCGAACGCGACCGCGGTGGCGATGGCGACGACGACCAGTGCGTAGGCGTACGGATGGCGCGGCTCGGGGCCGACGTTCAGCAACCGGTGCAGCGGCGACGGCTTCGCGGATTGGCCGTGGGTGCCGGGCGTGGCCGTGGTCGTCGTCACGCGGTGCAGCATCGTCGGCGACTCGGGCGGTGGCAACGTCGGTTCACGGAGAGCCGGAGCGTGGGGCGAGACGACGTCGACCGCGCGGTGCATGACAACGCTGCGTGCGCGGATAGGCTGCGCCGGCCCATGACTTCGCCGAAGCCGCTGCGCCCGCTCGACTGGTTGCTGGCACTGCTCGGCGGCGTGGTCTTGCTGTGGGCGTCGAACCTGCTGGTGGCGCCGGATTCGGTGCCGTTCCCCGGGCACGGCGAACGCTTCGTCGCGATGGTCGAGGAACCGCTCGCGTTCACTGGCGCCTTCCCGCAGCGCATCCTGTGGCCGCTGCTGGCGCACGTCGCCGGCTGGTGCGGCCTCGGCGTGCTCGCGTTCTCGCACGGCTGCAACGCGGCGCTGCTCGTGGTCGTGCTGCTGTTCGCGCGGTCGCGCGGGCTCGCTTGGCTCGACACGCTGTTGCTCGGTGCTGCGATCGCCGGCACCGGTGCGGTGCAGGTCTACAAGCAGATCCCCTGCATGTCGGACTCGCTGAACCTGCTGCTGATGGTGGCGATGGTCGGCCTCGCGCACCGTCAGGCCTGGTTCTGGGGGCTCGTGCTGCTGGCGTCGTTCAGCCACGAGAACGTGTTCTTCTTCACGCCTTGGTTGCTGTGGCTGCGCTGGCAGCAAGGGGCCCGCTGGCGCAGCGAGCTGCCGTGGTTCGTCGGTGCGTTCGCGGTGCACGCCGCCTGGCGCTGGTTCGTCAGCGCCGAGAGCGGCGGTGGCAGCTACGGCTTCCTGTACTACCTGCAGAACAACTTCTGGGTGCCGTGGCTCTTGCCGGCGCTGTGGTTCTTGTGGCTGCAGGTGACCCTGGCGGAGTTCGGCCCGCTGCTGGTGGTGCTGGTCTGGGGTGGGCGTGCGCAGCGCCATGCCGCGATCGGGCTCGCCCTGTTCGTCGGCAGCGTGCTGTTGCTGATGGTGCTCGGCTACGACGTCATGCGGTGGGCGGCGTTCTTCGGGGTGCCGCTGGTGGCGATCGGGGCGGACCTGTTGCAGCGGCCGCGCGGCCGCGCCGTGTTCGCCGGCCTCGCCCTGGCCGCCATCGCCGTGCACGCCTGGCAGCACCCGGTCGGCTGTCGGCCAGGCGGCCAGACGTTCACGCACGTCGGACCGGCGATGTTTGCGCGCGTGGCGC
>JBILEY010000438.1:0-4503 GCA_044351865.1 Planctomycetota bacterium
ACGCCGACCTGAAGGCGGGCACCGCCGCGCTGTTCGACCTCGAACGGCTCGCCGTCGCCTTCCGCGACCGCTTCGGCCAGGAACTCGGCCTGCGCGAGGTGTTGCAGCCGATCGCGGTCGTCGCGTGGCGACGGCCCGACGAGTTCCCGAAGTGGGGCTTCCGGCCGCTGCCGTACTACGTGCCGGCCCCGCACGGCGACGTCGCGCGCACGTTCTACGCAGGCCCGAACCCGACGCGCCCCGAGCGCCTGTTCTTCGTCGGCACGCACGCACTGCTCTACCACACGCTGATCGGCGAGGTCGCGCGCCAGGACGAACGCGACCGCGTCTGCGGCTGGCTCGAGATCGGCCTGTCGATGCTGATGGAACACACGATGCGCGGCCCGGCCGGCTACGCGGCGCCGGGCGACTTCTCCGGCAAGGACCTGCAGGCGCTGCAGGCGCTCGGCCGCGGCTACAAGCTGACGCACCTGCTGCACCTGCCGGTGTACGGCAGCTTCTATCTGACCGACGACACCGACACGGTGACCAACTGGGCGGCGGCGACGATGTTCGTCGCCTGGCTCTGCGACGAAGGCAACCCGCTGAAGACGCGCGAACCGTTCCTCCGCTTCGTGCGTGCGTCGTTGGCCGAGCGCAAGGGCGACAGCAGCACCGCGTTCGACAAGATCATGGGCAAGCGCATCGAAGAGCTGGACGAGCCGTGGCGGGTCTGGCTCGGCAAGGTCGCGGGGTACTGAGCGAAGGACCCGATCAACGCGGCGAACGCGCCGCCGAAGCGACCTTCTGCAGCGCGTCGCCGTCGAGCCGGCACACGCGCCAGTCGGGCAGCACGCGCGCCCCCTGCTTCTCGTAGAAGCCGATCGCCGGCGCGTTCCAGTCGAGCACCTGCCAGTCGAGGCGCGGGCAATCGCGCGCGACGGCGACGGCGGCGAGTTCGCGCAGCAGGGCGAGGCCGAGACCGCGCGCGCGGAACTCCGGCAGCACGAACAGGTCCTCGAGGTGCAGGCACGGACGCGTGCGGAACGTCGAGTAGGTCTGGAACCACAGGGCGAAGCCCGCAGGCACGCCGTCGGCTTCGGCGATCAGCGCACCACAGGCGGGGTGCGGGCCGAACAGGTGCTCGCGGAGGCGCGCCTCGTCGAGGTCGAGCTGGTGCTCGAGCTGCTCGTAGCGCGCGAGTTCGCGGATGAAGCGCGCGATCGTCGGCACGTCGGCCGTCGTCGCTGCGCGCACCGGACCAGCGCTCACGCGCGGTAGGTGATGCGGCCGCGGGTCAGGTCGTACGGGGACAGTTCGACGGTGACGCGGTCCCCCGGGATGATGCGGATGTAGTTCTTGCGCATCTTGCCGGAGATGTGAGCCAGGACCGTGTGTCCGCCTTCGACTTGGATGCGGAACTTCGTGTTGGCGAGGGTCTCGACGACCGTGCCATCCAGGACAATCGCTTCTTCTTTGGGCACAACGACTCCACGTGGCGCAGTCGACAAGGACGTCATGTGCCGGAGCCACAGCCGGCGCACGCTTGGATCGGCTCCCGACACCGGGAACTCGAGGGCAAGGATCTTAGGAGGCGCGGGGCGATTTCGGCAAGCGGGCCCGAGTCGGCAGGCAAGAAGGGAGGTGGGGCGAAGGCCCGGCATGCGAACGACGGAAGGTCGCGACCAAGAAGCATCGGCTGGGCACCGAGCCGCCTGCCTCGCCGACCGGGCGCCCGACCTCGAAGCAATGGCGCCGCCGTCGTGCCGCCGCGGCAAGCCTCGCCGTGGCATCCGGCGCACGCCGCGGCCACGATGCCCCGCCGCGATGCCACAGCGCCCCCGCCGCAAGCCCGTCCCGGCCTCGACGCCCGATCGCTTCGGCCCGGAGTACTACCGCCGCTTCTACGACGACCCGGCGACGCGCGTCGCCGACGCCGGCGGCGTGTCCGTGCTGGCGGGCTTCGTCGCCGCCTACCTGCGCTATCTCGACCTCGACGTGCGCACGATCCTCGACGTCGGTTGCGGCCACGGCCATTGGCGCACCGCCGCGAGTTCGTTGTGGCCGCGCGCGAAGTACCACGGCGTCGAGTTCAGCAACCACCTGTGCGAGCGCTTCGGCTGGACACAGGGCTCGGTGGTCGACTTCGACCCGGCGGCCGCGTTCGGCCGCGAACGCTTCGACCTCGTCGTCTGCCAGGGTGTGCTGCAGTACCTCGACGACCGCAGTGCCGCGCGAGCGCTGCAGAACCTCGCGCGCTGGTGCGACGGCGCGCTCTACCTCGAGGCGCTCACGGCGCGCGACTGGCGCGAGAACTGCGACCGGAAGCGCACCGACGGCGACGTGCACCTTCGCACCGGCGACTGGTACCGGCAGCGGCTGCAGAAGCGGTTCCGCACCGCCGGCGGCGGCGTGTTCGTCGCCAGGCGCGCACCGGTGGCGTTCTTCGAACTGGAGGCACCGTGATCTCCCTGCAGCAGCGAACGGCGACGAGGAACCTACGATGAGCGGCATGGACTTCTTCGGCCAGCAGGACCGCGCGCGGAGGAAGAGCGGCCAGCTGGTGTTCCTGTTCGCACTCGCCGTGCTGGCGATCGTGGTCGCGATCTACGCGGCGGTCCAGGCCATCCTGGTCGGCTCCGGTGAGGCGCGCGGCTGGTTCCAGCCGGAACTGTTCTTCGGCGTCGCCGGCGGCGTCGTGGTGATCGTCGGCGGCGCCACGCTGTGGAAGACCGCGATGCTGCGCAGCGGCGGGGCGCGCGTGGCGACGATGCTCGGCGGCCGCGAAGTGCCGCTGCGGCCCGACGACCCGCAGGAGCAGGTGCTGCGCAACGTCGTCGAGGAGATGGCGATCGCCGCCGGCATGCCGGTGCCGCAGGTGTTCGTGCTCGACGACGAGGACGGCATCAACGCGTTCGCCGCCGGCTGGAGCCCCGCCGACGCGGCGGTGGCGGTGACGCGCGGCTGCTTGAACCAGCTCGACCGCGACGAACTGCAGGGCGTGATCGCGCACGAGTTCAGCCACGTGTTCCACGGCGACATGCGGTTGAACATCCGGCTGATGGGCGTGCTGTTCGGCATCGTCTGCATCGCCACCATCGGCCGCGTGCTGGCGCGCAGTGCCGGCAGCGGCCGTTCGCGCGGCAACAAGAAGAACGACGCCGCCGCACTCGCCGTGTTCGGCGTCGTGCTGATGCTGATCGGCTACCTCGGCGTGTTCTTCGCGCGCCTGATCCAGGCCGCGGTGTCGCGCCAGCGCGAGTTCCTCGCCGACGCGGCGGCGGTGCAGTACACGCGCAACCCGCGCGGCATCGGCATGGCGCTGGCGAAGATCGGCGGCTTCGGCGGCCGCCTGGCGAACCCCCACGCCGACGAAGCGAGCCACTTCCTGTTCGCCGACGGCATGGTGCGCATGTTCGGCGGGCTGCTCGCCACCCACCCGCCGCTGCAGGATCGCGTCGCGCGCATCCTGCCGGCGGCCGCGGCGCAGCTGCGCAAGGGCGAGTCGATGGTGAGCGCCGTCGCCAGCGCGCCGCTGCCGGCGGGCAGTGCCGGGCTCGGCGGCGGCATCGGTCCGGTCGTCGGTCCGGCGCGCGCAAAGGACCATGCGACACCAGCGCCCGGTGTGCAGCGCCAGACGGCAACGGCGCTGGTGGCCAGCGTCGGCAATCCCGGTGCTTCGAACGTCGACGCGGCGCGCACGCTGCTGGCCGAACTGCCGCTCGAACTGTCGGCGGCGGCGCACGAGCCGGCGCGCGCCAGGGCCCTGGTGCTGGCGCTGCTGCTCGACCGCCTGCCGGTTCGGCGCGAGGCGCAGCTGCAGTTGCTGCCGGCGAACGAGGCGGCGCTGCTGCACGAAGCGCGCGTGCTGTTCCAGCTGGTCGCGCGCGTCGATCGCCGCCATCGCCTCGCCCTGTTCGAACTGGGCGTGCCGGCGCTCTGCGCGCTGCCGGAACCGCAGAAGCGCGAACTACGAACCGCCGCGCGCACGCTGGCGCTCGCCGACGGCGAGATGTCGCCGTTCGAGTTCGCACTGGTGCGCGCGCTCGAACGCCACGTGCGCCTCGCCGGCGAGATGCCGACGCGGCCGCCCGGTCGGCCGAGTGCACTCGTGCAGCACGCGGACGCTTGTGTGATCGTGCTGTCGGCACTGGCCCACGCTGGCGCCGACGGCGACGAGCAGGCGGCACGCGCGGCGTTCGCACGCGGCGCCGAGCAGCTGGCGCTGCCGCAGCCACCGACGCTGCGGCCGGCCACGCGCGGCACGCCGCCCGAGCTCGAGAGCGCCGTGCACGAGCTCGCGCAGGTGTCGCCGCTCGGCAAGCGCAACCTGCTCGCGGCGTGCGCCGAAGCCGCCGGTGCCGACGGCACGTTGGCGCCCGACGAGGTCGACCTGCTGCGCGCGCTGGCCGAGACGTGGGACTGCCCGATGCCACTGCCGGTTGCCGACGCGCGCAGCTGACGCGCGAAAGCGCCGATGCAGCCGGCGCTCCCGGAACGGGACGTCGATGGCACGCGGAGTTG
>JBILEY010000074.1:0-16031 GCA_044351865.1 Planctomycetota bacterium
GCGCAGGAGAACCCGAACGCGAGCCTGCGGCCACAACTCGAACGCCTCGTCGCCGCCGAAGCGCTGCTCGACCAGCACGGCGGCGCCAGCGAAGCGACCGCGGTGGCGGCGATCGCCTGCTACGAGTTCGCCGGCTTGCGGCTGCGCGCTCGCCACCGCGCCGGCGTGCTGATCCAGCGCTTCCCGGGCTCGGCGCAGGCGCACCAATACTGGCGCAACCGCGAGTTCGTGGACCTCGGCCCCGAACGGCTGCGCGCCGACTACGCGCGCTTCCTCGCCAGCACCGCCGACCGCGCCACCGCCGCGTGGTTCGTCGGCTACGCCGAGGTGGTCATCGCCGAATCCCGCGTGACCGCGAAGGACGGCCCTGGTGCACGCACCGCCTACGACGCGGCGATCGCGCAGTTCACCGCCTGCGCCGACGGCAATCCCGACTACGCCGACAACGCCAACCACTTCCGCGTGCTGGCACTCGCCGGCCGCGCGGTGACGAAGCTCGAAGCCGACGACGGCGAAGGTGCGGTCGAGGACCTGCTGCAGGCGGCGGCGCTGCGGCCGGCGAGCCTCGGCGACAAGGACGGCCTCGGCCGCGATCCGAAGGGCCTGATGCTGCGTGTCGCGCGCACGCTGAAGACCAAGGGCGAGAAGGAACTCGCCGCGCGCCTCGATCCGCTGCTGCAGTAACGCGGCGGTCGCGCGCGCCTCGCGCACACCGCGGCTTCTGCTGGACGTCGCCTGGCGAGCCCGGCGTATGCTGCGCCGCCATGTTCGAACGCATCACCGACCACGCGCGCAAGGCGATGGCCGACGCGCGCCAGCATGCGCTGCGGCTGCGGCACCCGGCGATCGCCCCCGAGCACCTGCTGCTCGGGTTGCTGTCGCAGGAGAACACCGACGCCGATCACGTGCTGCACGAGGTCGGTGTCGACCGCGAGTCGCTGCGCCTCGCACTGCAGTCGACGCTGGTGCCGGGCGACAGCGTGCATGCGGCGAACGCGTCGCTGCCGTTCACGCCCGAGGCGAAGAAGGTGCTCGAGGCGATGATGCGCGAGGCGGCGGAGCGCGGCCACGGCCACCTCGGCGGCGTGCACCTGCTGCTGGCTCTGGCCGGCGTCGCCGACAGCATGCCGGCGCAGATCCTCGCCAAGCTCGGCGCCGACCTGCCGGCCCTGCGCGCGGCGGTGCAGACGCACACGACGCGGCTCGAGCGCGGCGCCGTGCGCCTGTTGCTGATCAGCAACTCGACGATGCATGGCGGTGGCTACCTCGAACACTGCAGCGCGCAGCTCCGCGACTTCCTCGGCAGCGGCCGGCGCCGCGTGCTGTTCGTGCCGTACGCACTCGCCGACCACGACGCCTACGCCGCGAAGGCGAAGACGGCGTTCGCTGCGCTGGGCCACGAGCTGGTGTCGGTGCACACGCAGGAGCCCGGTCCGCGCGCGGTCGAAGGGGCCGACGCGGTGTTCGTCGGCGGCGGCAACACCTTCCGCCTGCTGAACGCGCTCTACGAGCGCTCGCTGCTGCCGGCGATCCAGCGCCGCGCGCTGCAGGGCATGCCGTACATCGGCAGCAGTGCCGGCACCAACGTCGCGACGCTGTCGATCCGCACCACCAACGACATGCCGATCGTGCAGCCGCCGACGTTCACGGCGCTGCAGCTGGTGCCGTTCCAGATCAACCCGCACTACCTCGATCCGGACCCGGCCAGCAAGCACATGGGCGAGACGCGCGAGGAGCGGCTGCGCCAGTTCCACGAAGAGCACGACACGCCGGTGCTCGGCCTGCGCGAAGGCTGCATGCTGCGCGTCGAGGGCAAGCAGGCGACGCTGCTCGGCACCACCAACGCGCGGCTGTTCCGCCGCGGGCAGGCGCCGGAGGAGTTCGTGCCGCCGTGCGATCTGTCGTTCCTGCTGCGCGATTGACAGGATCGCCCTGCCGACGTCGCTCGGCGCGCGCGAACGGATAGTCTCCGCCGCCTCGGTCCCACGATGCAGCCCATCCAGAACGCCCTCGCCGTGGTGCTGGCCGCCAGCACCGTTCTCGCCCAGACGCCGGCCGCCGACACGCCGGCGAGCATGGCGCCAGCGATCAAGAAGGAGGAGATCCTCGCCCACGTGCGCTTCCTCGCCGACGACCTGCTCGAGGGCCGCGGCCCCGGCACGCGCGGCGACCAGCTGGCGCGCAACTACATCGGCGCGCAGCTGCAGGCCGCCGGCCTGCAACCCGGCGGCGTGGACGGCAGCTGGATGCAGCCGGTGCCGATCCTCGGCATCACGTCCGAGGTGACGACGCCGCTGCGTGCGCGCGGCCAGAAGGGCGAAGTGAAGTTCAACGCCCCGGACGACTACACCGCCGTCGCCGGCAGCCCCGACGCGACCGCTGCGTGGAACGGCGCCGAGCTGGTGTTCGTCGGCTACGGCATCCACGCGCCCGACCAGCAGTGGGACGACTTCGGCACCGTCGACGTGCGCGGCAAGGTGCTGCTGGTGATGAACGACGACCCGTCGTTCGACCCAAAGCACTTCGCCGGCAAGGCGCGGCTCTACTACGGCCGCTGGAGCTACAAGTTCGAGGAGGCCGCGCGCCGCGGTGCGCTCGGTGCGATCGTCATCCACACGGCGCCGTCGGCGGGCTACCCGTTCCAGGTGGTCCAGGCCAACCACGGCCGCGAGAACTTCTGGCTGCCGTTCGACTCCGGCACGCCGACGCTCGGCATCCGGTCGTGGATCAGCGAGGACGCGGCGAAGTCGCTGTGCGCGCTCGGCGGCCACGACCTCGACCAGCTGCGCCGCAACGCCGAACGGCTGCCCGGGCCGCCGGTGCCGCTCGGCGTCACGCTCGACCTCGCCATCGCCAACACCGTGCGCGAGCTGCCGTCGGGCAACGTCGTCGGCGTGCTGCCCGGCAGCGACCCTGCGCTGCGCGACCAGCACGTGATCGTCACCGCGCACTGGGACCACCTCGGCATCGGCAAGCCGCGCGGCGACGACGCGATCTACAACGGCGCCGTCGACAACGCCTCAGGCTGTGCCGGCATGCTGGCGCTGGCCCGCGCCGCCGCCGCTGCCCCGCGGCCGCGCCGTTCGCTGCTGTTCGTCGCCGTCACCGCCGAAGAGTCGGGCCTGCTCGGCTCGCAGTGGTTCGCGCAGAAGCCGACGGTGCCGGCCGCGAGCCTGATCGCGAACTTCAACGTCGACGGCCTCAACGTCTGGGGCCCGACGCACGACATCGAGTTCATCGGCCACGGCAAGAACAGCCTGACCGCGCTCGCCAGCGAGATCGCCAAGGCGCACGGCCGCCGCATCGAACCCGACAGCAATCCGGACCTCGGCCTGTTCTACCGCAGCGACCACTTCAACTTCGCGCGCATCGGCGTGCCGGCCGCCTACTTCAAGGCGGGCAAGGACTTCCTCGACCGCCCCGAGGATCGCAAGCGAATGAAGGCGAGCTACACGACGGTGCACTACCACCAGCCGACCGACGAGATCGCGCCGTGGTGGAACCTCGACGGCGCCGTCAGCGACCTGCAGATCCTGCTCGAGTGCATGCTGCGCGTGGCGAACGACGACGCGGTGCCGACGTGGACGCCCGGCGACGAGTTCGCCAACGTGAAGCGCTGAGCGCGCGGCGCTGCGCGGTGGACGACTAGCGCTGCGCGACCGCACGCTCCGGAGCGGCGAGGAACTTCCACACGCCGGCGTCCGGCAGTTCGCGCAGCGCCGGCACCCGAGCGCGCGCCGAAGCGAGCGATTCGCGCTGCACGGAGTAGCGGATGTTCGACTCCGCGCCGTCGACGGTGGCGAAGCCCAGGCCCAGTTCGCGCAGTCCCCAGGCGGCGCCGGACAAGTAGCCCGACTGGCTGCGCGAATCGCCGCAGCCCACCAGCGTCCACTTGCCGGCCGGGGCCACCGGCGACGGCAGTTCGGGCACGTAGACGATCGGCTCGACGTGGCGCGCACCCGCCGTCGACACGAACAGCTCGCGCGTGGTGCGCTGCCGCGCGCCGGCGACGTCGAGGTCGTACTCGCAGCGCACGACCATCAGTTCGCCGGCCGGCGGCGTGTCCGTCAGTTCCCACGACTTCACCTTCAGCTCGTCCGGAGCGGCGGAGCGCACCGACCACTTGGGCGACGATTGGCAAGCGACCGCGAGACACGACAACGCGAACAGCAGGCACGTGCGCGAGAGCATGCGATTCCTCCGGAGGGGCGACGGAACGGAAGGGACGGCGAACGCAGGCCCCAGGTTCACCCAGTGCGCAGAGTGCGTCAAGCCGAGCCCACCGCTGCGATCACGGCCCACGCGGCGCGACGCTCCTCAACGCCGCTGCACCGTGACGGTCCCGCCAGGCTCCAACCTCCGAATGGAGCGCCGCAAACCACGACCCGCCCCGACTTCCCCGACGTACACCTCGGACCGCGTTCCTGGGAAGTCGGCCACCGGCACCTGCACACAGCCTTCGGCGTCGGTGCGATGCAGACCCTGCCACGTGCGCCACATGCCGCGCTGCAGGTCGAGCAACAGCGGCTCGTACCACTCGCAGCGCTCGGACCCGGAGATCGTCGAACGCAGACGCAGCAGTTCGCCCGCGCACGGTTCGCCGTTGGCATCGACCAGGCGCAGCCGTGTCGAGGCCGCGACCTGCAGGCACAGCTGCAGCGTTTCGGGCCGCACCGCTCCGTCGAACACGTGGTAGGCGAAGCGTCGATCGTCGAACGCGACCAGCAGCCAGCGGCCGCGGCCGATGCGGACCGACGCGCGGCCGCGATGGTCGACGGCGATCGGCGCTTCGAGCACGACGCCGAACGCATCGGGATGCGCCGGCCAGAGGGCGACGTGCAGGCCTGCGGCGGCGCCGCCGTTCTCGTCGAGCACGGCGATCCTGGTCGTCGTCGCGGCGACGGCGACGACCGCGCGCTCGTCCCCCGGCTCGACGATCGACCACGCCGTCGCCTGTTCGGGCACGTCGAAGCGCGCGAGGCGCAGCGGCCCACTCGGGGCCTCGGTGCTCGGGCGATCCGTCTTGTGGCGCCACGCGTTCCAGTGCGGCCACGGCATCGATGCGATGCCGTCGGCACCGATGCGCAGACGTTCGACCCCTTCGGCGCGCTGCGCCGCCCACGGCGCCCCCGGTACGACGCCGAACAGCGTCAGCTCGCCGGCCATCGGCGGCTCGACGTGCAGCGGCAGCGGCTTCGTCATCGCCACCTCCAGCACCAGATCCCCCGGCTCGAACGCAGCGCGATCCCGCGTCGCCACGCCCAGCGTCACCGACGCGCGGCCCGCACCCAGGCCCTCGGCGCGCGCTTCGACGACGACCCCACCGTCGCCGCCGGAGCCATGGTCGTAGGCGACCTGCGTGTGCAAGAACCCCTCGGCATCGGTGGCGCCGAGCACCGAACGCAGCAGCTCGGCCGATCGGGGTAAGCCGATCGCCTCGGTTGCCCGCGGCGCGAAGTCGGCGGAGAAGCAGCGCGTGACCACGGCGCCGGCCACCGGCGCTCGGCCCGGACCGACGACGCGAACGGCGAACGCGTGCGGCGCGCCGACGAGGCGGGCCACGTCGGCGCGCTGCGACGTCACCTCGCCGTTCTCGATGCGCGCGCCCCACAGCGCCCGCCCGTCGCGATCGAACACCGCGAGCATGCCGATCGGCGGCATCGGCGGCGCCGTGTCGACGAGCAGGTCGCGCCACTCGAACTGGGTCGCGGCCGCCGCGACGCGCACCCGCAGCGGCCCGCGGTCCATCCAGGTTGAGAGTCCGTCGAGCAACACCTGCTGCGGCGGCAGGGCCGGACCGAGCTGCAACGTGCAGCGCGCGCCTTGGCGCAGGCCGTCGCGCATCTCGCTGACGGCGGCGCGTTCGAACCCGGGCGCCACCATCGCGTGCACCGAGTACTCCCCGGGCAGCAGCCGCAGCAGTGCGATGCCGCGGCGATCGGCGAGTGCGGTGACCCGATCGTCGGCGTCGCCAGGCCACGCAGCGCCGCCGCGATGGAACGCGCGCACCTCGGCGCCGGCGACCGCCGTGCCGTCGGGGCCGACGACCTCGACGAACGCGGGATGGCGAAGGGCTGCGGGCTGCTGGGCGGGTAGCGCGCTGGCGAACAGGACTGCGAGCGCGAGCCCGTTCGCGGCCAAGCGCGAAGCCATGCGCACGGGAGCGGTGACGGAAGCAGTGTTCATGCGGACGCCTCCTTCACCGTTCCGCCAACATCCAGCAGTCCCGCAGCGGACGGAACCTGGCTTCGACGCGTTGCCGGAAGAGCCACGTCACGTCCGGTTGGATCCGGCTCATCATCGCCCGCTCACGCGCCGTGAGCTCGTTGCCGAGCAGGAACCGACGGTGCGGCACCGGCATCGCGTGGAAGGCATCGAGGAAGTGCCGCCGGAACGCGAAGACCACGGCCTCGGGCGGATCACTGTCGTGGCGCTGCAAGGGGTGGACGAGGTCCGGCTCCGGCTCCGACAGCACGACCTGAACCTGGTTCCTGGCTGCGTTGGTCCAGCTCGAGCGCGCCGCGGCTCGCTCCCAAACTTCGTCACGCAGCGGATCGCCTGCGGAGGGCTTCTCGTCGCGACCGTCCCTCGAGCTCTCCAACTTCGCCGCCGCTACGACGTAGTCCCGCTGCCGTCCTCGGAACTCGACGTCGGTTCCCTTCGCGGCCTGTATAGCCTCGTTCGCATCCATGAGCTGATCCAGCGCAACGCTGAGGTCGCACCAGAACTCGCAGCGAAGCAAAGAAGGCCCCGCGTCGACGACCACCTCCGCAGACGGGATCACCGGAACGGTGGCCTGCCGCGCGAGGTCGGCCGCGTCCATGGACGAGGACTGCACAGCGGGCGTCGACGGAGCCCCATCGACCGGAGGTGGCGACACAGTGGCGAGCGACGGAGTCGTGGTCGGAGCACTCGAAGCCAGCAGCGCGACGACGATCAGCACCATCGCCAGGGCCAGCACGGTCCCCGGGGTCTTCGTCGACGGCGCCTTCACACCGAGAACGCTACTCCCCGCCCGCACGGTGCCAAGCCCGCTGCGTCACTCCTCCAGCCGCCGTGCACGAGCCCGCAGGAACTCCCGCTCGGCCGGATCGACCGCCAGCTCCGCCGCGCGCGCGAACGCGGCCCGCGCCAGCGACCGCCGGACTACTGCAGGATCAGTTCGGCGACCGGGATCGAGTCGGTCGTCGTCGACGTCGCGGTGGCGGAGGTCGCGCTGGTGAGGTTCCAGATGTACTGGTAGGCCGGCAGCGACACCTCCGGACCGATCCAGATCGCGCGCGCGGCGGTGGTCTCGATGCCGAGCGGATTGGCGACCGTCGGCGGCACCAGCGTCAGCCACTGGAAGCCGAGGCCACTGCGCGTGAACGTCAGCGGGATCGTCAGCGATGCGGACGCGGCACCGGCCGCGTCGGTCAGCAGCGGCACCGGGCCGACGTCGTTGCCGACCAGCAAAGCGCAGCCGGGCGCCGCGCCGAGCAGCGAGAGGTCGAACGGCAGCTGGAAGCCGGGCACGAAGTCCTTCAGGTCGAGCGACGGCACCAGGGCGACGATGCCGTTCGCGGGGCCACCGGCGATCGTCACCGTCACGGTCGAGCCGCCGACGTAGGTGCCGTTCGTCGACGTCGAGTTGATCGTCGCCGTGCTGCAACCGATGCCGTAGGTGGTGGCGCGGCCGTTGGTGCCGGCGAACGCGCGGTCGGTGCTCCAGCTGGCGCCGGCCGAACGCGCCAGCACCTTCAGGTCGATCAGCAGGTTCGGATTGCCGTTGGTGCCGAACACGAACGGAGTCGGGAACAGGATCTCCGCCATCTGGCCAGCGCCGCGGTTGGCCGGCATCGCCGGGATGTTGACCGTCTGCTGCGGCAGCACGACGACCTCGTCGCTGCCGACGTTGGCCGTCCAGGTGTTGCTCATGGCACCAGGCACCGCCGCCGTGCTGGAGCAGGCGATTTCCATGTCGGCGGTGAAGGCCGCGCGATCGACCGTCGACGCGGCGCAGCGCAGTCGGATGCCGAGCACCGTCGTGCCGGTGGCGAACGGCGCGCTGTAGATCATCTGCGTGCGCGTCGTGTTGCCGCCGAGCAAGGCCGTGCTGGTGCGACCCCAGTGCCGTTCGAACTCCGGCGGGAAGAACATCGTGGTCTGCGCGACCGCGGTTCCGGTGATGACGGTGGCGAGAGCGAGCTGGCAGAGGGTCGTGTTCATCGTTGCATGGCAGCCTCGGGGGCCACGCAGGGTAAGCGTTCCCCGGGCTACGTCAGCCCCCTCGCGACCGAAGAACGACCGCGCTCAGCTCGGCAGCGACAGCTCGAAGCACGCGCCCGTGCCATCCGCGGCGACCAGCCGCAGCTCGCCGCCGAGGTCGCGGGCCAGCCCGCGCGCCAGCGCGAGGCCGAGGCCGACACCCGGCACCTCGTTGCTGCTGACGGCGACGGCACCGCGATCGAACGGCGCGAAGATGCGTTCGCGATGTGCTTCGGCGACGCCCGGACCGTGGTCGCACACGGCCAGCACCAACTCGTTCGCGGTGACCGTCGCGCGCAGCTCCACCACCGCCGGCGAGCTGCCGCGCGCGTACTTCGCCGCGTTGTCGACGAGGTTGAACAGGATCTGCCCGATCGCGTCCTCGTCGGTCGACAGCACCGTCGTCGCCGCCGCCTCGTCGGCGTGCACGGCGAGCGCGAGCCCCGCTTCGGCGAGCCGGCGTTCGAGCGCCGGGGTCGCGCGTTCGAGCAGACCGCGCACGTCGACCTGCACCCGCCGCGCGGTGAAGCGACCCTCTTCGAGCCGCGACCACGCGAGCACGTTCTCGACGACGCGCGCGAGGCGATCCGACTCGCGCTGCAGCGTCTGCAGGTACTCGCGCTGCGCAGTCGGCTCGGTGACGACGCCCTCGGCCAGCATCTCGCTGTACATGCGGAACGTCGTCAGCGGCGTGCGCAGTTCGTGCGTCACCGCCGAGGCGAAGCGCGCGCGCCGATCGCCGTAGCCGATCGCCGCGCGCAGCGTGAAGCCGAGCACAGAGAGGCCGAGCAGCGTGGCGCCCCAGGTGATCGCCAGCAGCCAGCCGAGCGGCAGGCCGCTGTGCAGGTCGTCGCGGCAGTGGGCGACGAGGCGTGCCGGCAGCGACGCCAGCATCGACGGCTGCTCGGCCGGCTTCGGCTGCGTGCAGCGCACCAGCGACGCGTCCGGGCCGAACAGGTCGACGACGAGCCCGAGCAGTTCCCGCTGCAGTGCGGGCCACGCGACGGCCATGCCTTGCACGCGTTCGCTGCCGGCGACCAGGCCATTGCCGACGCGGCGCACGAACACCAGCAGTGGCCCGTCGGCACCGTCGAGCCAGAGCGGCAGCAGCGGCCCGACCTGCTCCGGCGCCACGTCGAGCAACACACCCGACGTCGCCGACAGCGCCGCCGTCAGGCTGTCGTTGGCGAGCTGCTGCGAGACCTTGTTGTTCGCGACGAACGCGCGCTGCCGGTTGGCCAGCTCGTTGCCGCTCTGGTTGTCCTGCCAGTTGTCGGCGCTCTGCAGCGGATTGCAGCCCATCAGCGGCACCTGCGCCTCGACGCCGCCGAGCTGCTGCACCAGCGGCTGCCAAGACAGGCGCGGCGCCAACTGCTGCAGCTGCCCCGTGGCCCGCTCGAGCACGGCGCGGTCGACGCCGTTCGCCTCGGCGACGTCGCGCTCGTTGCCGATCGGCACCTGCGGGCTGGTGAGGCCGTTCGCCGACAGCTCGAAGTGCAATGCGAACAGCGGCGACTCGACGCCGAGCAGCGGCGAGCGCGTCACCACGTCGTTCGGGCCGAGGCGCGAGAAGCCCTTCGTCCACGCCGTCGTCGCCGACGGGAACGCGCGGTAGTCGCTGGCCGGCCGCAGCCCTTCGCGCGCCAGCACCGGGGCGAGCCAGCTGTCCATGCGCCACAAGGCGAGGCGCAGCCGCTCGTGCACGAAGGCCTGTCGGCGCGCCTCGACCTCGTCGCGGTCGAGCCGCACCAGCACGATGGTCAGCCACGACACGACGGCGAGCAGCGCCATCGCCACGGCGCCGAAGCCGAGCCACGCACGTCGGTTCGCCGGCCTCATGCGAGCCCTCCGTCGGCGAGCATGTAGCCCTTGCCGCGCACGGTCACGACCACCTGCGGTGAGCCCGGCGGATCGGCGAGCTTCTCGCGCAGGTTGACGATGTGCATGTCGATCGCGCGCGAACCGTTGTCGCCGCCGGGCAGGCCCCAGACGCGCTCGAGCAGTTCGCTGCGCGCGATCGCGCGGCCCTTGTTGGCGACGAGGTAGCGCAGCAGGTCGGCCTCGCGCTCGGACAGCAGTACGCGCGAGCCATCGTGGCGCAGCACTTCGCGGCGGTCGAAGTCGATCTGGCGGCCGGCGACCTGCACGCGGCCGACGTCGCTCGGGCGCTCGGCGCTGCGGCGCAGCACCGCGCCGACGCGCGCCAGCAGTTCCTTGCTCGAGAAAGGCTTCACCACGTAGTCGTCGGCGCCGGTCTGCAGGCCGTGCACGCGGTCCTGTTCGGCGCCGCGCGCAGTCACCAGGATCACCGGCAGGCCTGGCCGCACGCGGCGCACTTCGGCGAGGATCTGGAAGCCGTCGCGCTTCGGCAGCATCACGTCGAGCACCGCGAGGTCGAGCTGCGACGTGGTCGCGACGTCGAGCCCTTCCTGCCCGCAGCCGCAGGCGATCACCGCGTAGCCGGCGAACTGCAGCGCGTCGACGAGGCCGCGGCGGATCGCGGTGTCGTCCTCGACGACGAGCACGGTCTTCTTCGGAGTCACGGACGGAGCGGCGGTCACAGCGATCAGCGTAGCCCGAAGCGGCGGTCTTCGGTCGCATCGACATGGCAGCGCATGCACGAAGCGACGGCGCCGGCCGACGTCACCGCGCCGCTCGCATCGACGGTGCCGTAGACCCAGCCCTGGTCGGTGCCGGGCGTGTCGGCGGCGAGCTTGTGCATGACGAACAGGCCGGCCGACGCCCCGGCGTGCACGACGTGCTCGCCGTCGACCAGTTCGAGGCGGCCGTGCCGCTGGCTCGCTTCGGTGGACGCCGTCTGTTTGCCCGGCACGCTCTGCCACGACTCCTTGACCAGCGTCTGGCCCACTGCCGCGGGCACGCCAGCCTTCACGTACTCGAGGCCTTCGGCCGCTCGCGCGAACAGCAGGTAGAGCTTCTCGCCGTGCTCCTTCTCGGCGGCCGAACGCCGCACCGCCTTCGGCGGCAGCCGGCAGTCGGTCGGCGCCGTGCGCACGTCACCAGTGACGCGCACGAAGCCGAAGTACTCGGCGGCGGCGGCACGGATCAGCGGCACGAAGCGCTCGTCGAGCACGACCTTGCCGTCGCTCTTGCCCTCGCCCTTCGGCGCCTTGGCGTCGACCGCGGCCTCTACCTTGCGCGTGAAGCCCTTCGCCGCCGCCTGCGCGCGCACGCTCTCCAGCACCGCCTTCTCGAAGCGCTGGTCGCCGGCCGCACCGAGCTTCTTCAGCTCCTCGGCGAGGAACGCGTCGCGCTGCTTGCCGACCGCTTCGACCTTGGCCTTGATGCCGTCGCGCTCGGCCTTCTTGGCGGCGACGTGCGCCTTCAGCTCGGCGAGCGTCAACTTGCGCAGCGCTTCGTCGAGGTCCTCCTTCTTCACCGCGGCGAGGTCGAACTTCGGATCCGCGGACGCGTCGACGAGATCCCAGCTGGCGCAGTTGTAGAGCCCGCTGGCCTTGGTCTGGCAGCGCTGCGCCGCCGCGGCGACGTTCAGCACCGCCGCGTTGTTGTCCTGCGCCACCTGGTTGTCCGTCCAGGCGCCGCGCTGCGCGCCGTAGGGTACGTAGGTGGCGTTGATGCTGGCGCTGAGCGCCTGCAGCTGCGGGTCGAACGGCGTCACGATCGCCACCGAGTTGTTCTGCTGGATCGCCGCGAACTGGCCGTCGGCGAGCTTCGCCACTTCGCGCCACGCCGGCGCGATCTGGTCCATCGGGTCGCCGCAGTAGATCGTGTTGACGACGATGCCGCGCGCGATCGCCGCCTTGCTCATGGCGCCCGCGTCGACCTTCGGGTCCTGCGTCGCGGCTTCGTTGCCGGCGACGAACAGCAGCTGCAGGGCCCCCTGCTCCTTGCTCCACTGCAGCTCGCCGAGTGCCGCCTGCACGACGCGCGCGACGTACTCGTCGCCACCGTTCGTGGTCAGCGCGAACAGCTTCTGCGACACCGCGTCGAGGTCGGTGGTGAAGTCGGTCTCGACCTTGACCCAGCCCTTCTCGGCGTCGTGCGCCGAGCAGCCGAACGTCAGCAACGCGACGCGCAGCTGTGGCGTCGGCTGCAGGCGCGCGAGGTCGTTGACCACGGCCCAGAGGTTCTGGCGGGCGCTGTCGATCAGCCCGTCCATGCTGCCGCTGATGTCGAGGCAGATGGCGAGGTCGACGGTCTTGCTGCCGGCGACGACGGGGGCCACGACCGGCGCTGCCGGTGCAACCGGGGCCGCGGGCACGGGCACGACCGGCGTCACCGGGACGACGACGGGGCCTTGCGCGGCGAGGCACGCGGCGAAGGCGAGGACGAACGAGGGAGTGCGGATCATCGGACGATCTCCTGTTGGCTCGGGGTCTGGGTCGGGTTGGAAGTCGGGTTGGGAATCGGCGTCGGCGTCGGCGCCTGGTTTGGCGATGCCGGGTTGGTGACGAGCACGTTCAAGCCGTCGACCTGCAGCAGGATCTCGCCGGACAGCGACAGCACGCCGCTGCGGTTCTCGCTCTCGAGCCGGCGCAGCAGCACGAAGAACGCGTCGCTGCCGACCTCGATGTTGCGGTCGGGTTCGAGGCGTTGCAGCAGCACGCTGTTGCCGTCGATCCAGCGCTGGCCGCGGCGGAAGAAGGCGCGGTCGCAGACCTGCTGCACGGCCGCCGTCTCGACGACCTGCATCTGCGCGTCGAAGTAGCAGTTGCGCGGATTGGCGACCGCCTGCTGCTTCTGCGCCCACAGGTTGCCGGCCTGGTTGATCGCGGCGAGGCCGCTGCGCGTGGCGACGGCGCGGCCGCCGAGCGCCGTCTGGCAGGCCGTGGTCAGCTCGCGCCAGTCGTCGAGCCGGCTGCCCTCGGTGGCGAGGAATGCCGTGTACTCGCCGAGCACGCCGTAGCGCGTCGACAGCCGCAGGATCTCGTCGCGCAGTTCGCGCAGGCGCGGATCGGCGAACGGATCGCGACCGCCGGGCGACAGCGGCCCGCCGAGATCGCCGCCCTGCTGGCGCAGCTCGTCGACGAGGAAGGCGATCTGGCGGCTTGCCCACAGGCGCGGCACGAACGCGTGCGCGGTCGACGCGTTCTTCACCGGCAGCGTGAACTGGAAGTCGCGCGCGCCTTGCGGCGTGCCACCGCGCAACACGAAGCGCAGGTCCTGTTCGCCGCGGTACTGGCCGAGCACGACCAGCTGTTCGCCGAAGAACAGGTCCGGCAGCGCGCGCGGCAACACCTCGCGCAGGCGGCTCGGATCGTCGGCGAGGCCGAGCGAAGGCAGCGCCAGCACCGGCTGGCCGAGACGCGCGAACGTGCGCGCGACCTTCACCTCCACGTCCTCCTCGGGCAGCACGTAGTCGGTCGTCGCGCGCGTCGTCTCGGCGATGCGATCGAGCAGCGGCGCGTTGACGTCGACGCCGACGCCGAAGCAGAAGACGCGGCGCGCGTGCGCGTTGCCGGCGGCGACCATCGCCTTCAGTTCCTTCTCGCTGGTCGGGCCAACGGTCGGCAGGCCGTCGGTCAGGAACAGCACCAGCGGCACCGTGCCCGTCAGCGTCGGCGCTCGCAGCGCGGTCAGCAGCGCATCGTGGATGTTGGTGCCGCCGTGCGGACGGATCGCGTCGAGGTGCGCCCGCACCTTCGCCATCGTCTCCTTGCTCTTCGCCACCGGCTGCGCGAACGCCGCCGCGACGTCGTTGCCGTAGTCGAGGATCTGGATGCCTTCGCCGTCGGCGAGCCCTTCGAGCACCTGCAGCGCCGCCGCCTTCGCCTGCTCGAGCTTGCGCCCGGCCATGCTGCCCGAGCGGTCGAGCACCAGGGTGACCTCGCGCCGCACCGCCGTGCCGGCGACCGGCTGCGGAGCACTCGCCAGCAGCAGGAAGTAGCCGCCGCCGATCGTCGGATCCGGATACGCGAACAGCGCCGCCGTCGGCTGGCTGGCTTCGCCGACCGTCGTGTAGCACAGGCGGAACGCGCCCGGGTCCTTCTGGCTGCGCGCAGCGACCCGCAGCGAGCGCGAACGTTCCCCCGCCTGCACGACCTCGAGCTCGTGGCTCGGCGAGTGCAGCAGGCCGATCGGCGCGCGCGCAGACAGTTCGACGGTGATCGTCCACGGCGCGTCGGTGCCGAGCATCTCGGAGCGCGGCAGCACGTAGTCGACCTGGTCGCCGTGGCCGTCGAGCACGTGGTCGTAGGCGAGGCGCACCTTCTGGCGGCCGCCGGCGGGCACCGGGAACACGCTGCTGCGCAGGCAGTGCATGCCGGCGAACTCGAGCAGCGCCGGATCGCGCAGCTTGCGGGTGATCTCGTCGTAGAGCCGCCGCGCTTCGTCGCGCGGCAGGATGCGCGCGGTGGGCTCGAGGGCCGTGCCGAGGAAGGTGAACGCCGACACCGCCGCCCCGTCGGGCACCGGCAGCAGCAGCACGGCCTCCTGGTCGCGGGCGCCCGGGTTGTGCAGCTCGAACTCGAGCGTCGTCACCGCAGCACGGTCGCTGATGCGCACGTGGGCGGTGGCGGCGGAGATCTGCACCGGCATCGCGCCGGGCAGGCCGAGCACGCCGCGGCCGGGCACGATCCACGACGGCGCGGCCGCCGCGGAGACGCCCGGGCCGGTCTGGGCGGCGAGGCCCGTTGTCATGGCGACGAGCACCGTCAGCACGGCGAGAGATCGGAGGGTTCTGGGTCTTTGGTTCGGCATCGTCGGCACCTTGATTCGGCGCATTCGACGCAGAACCCCCTGCCCCACCGGTAAGCGGTGCGTAAGGCCGGCTTGACGCTTGGCGGCGTTCGACTACTTTCCTTCGCAAAGCCATGGAACTCGACGACGCCATCGCGCAGATCACGACGATCCGCACCCAGCTGGCGGCGACCGAGCATCTGCGCAGCCTGCGCGCGTTGCCCGTCGCCGCCTCCGGCCTGCTCGCGGTCGCCGGCGCCATCGCGCAGCCGTGGCTCGCCGTCGATCCGCAGCGCGACCCGGCGACCTACCTGTGGCTGTGGTGCGGCCTCGCGATCTTCAGCGGCCTGCTGGCGACGCTGGTCGTCGTGCGCCGTGTGCTGCGCTGCCCCGGCGCCTTGTCGATCGCGAACGCGCGCCTCGCCGCGCTGCAGTTCCTGCCGAACCTCGCCGTCGGCGCGATCGTGACCTGGTTCGTCGCCGCCGAGGAGCCGCAGCTGCTGTGGCTGCTGCCCGGCCTGTGGCAGCTGCTGTTCGGACTCGGCAACCTCGCCGCGCACCGGCTGCTGCCGGCACCCGCCGCGTTCGTCGGCGTGCTGTTCGTGGCGACCGGCACCAGCTGCCTGTGGTTCCGCGAACTGGCGCTGCATCCGTGGGCGATGGGCCTGCCGTTCGCCACCGGCCAGCTGACGCTGGCAGCGATCCTGTGGTGGCACCACGAACGCCGCCTCGACGCGGCGGAGGAGCAGGTATGAGCGACAAGAAGACCGGCGACGGCCGCTACGCCTACGACGGACTCGACCGCGTGCTGCACGAGAAGGCGCGCCTCGGCATCGTCACGTCGCTCGCCGCGCGGGCCGACGGGCTGCTGTTCACCGACCTGAAGAACCTGTGCCACCTGACCGACGGCAACCTGTCGCGCCACCTGACGGTGTTGCAGGAGTCCGGGATCGTCGAGATCCACAAGGGCTTCCGCGGCAAGCGGCCACAGACGCTGTGCCGCCTGACCGACGACGGTCGCAAGCGCTACCTCGACTACATCGCCGTGCTCGAGTCGGTGCTGGCCGACGCGGTCGAAGCGGCGAAAGCGGGGCGCAAGGCGCGGCGCGTGCTGCCCGAGGGCT
>JBILEY010000018.1:0-25371 GCA_044351865.1 Planctomycetota bacterium
GCGTGAGCGGCGCCGGCGGGCTCGGCTCGTGCCGCGAGCCGCGCACTCCGCGATGCCGTCACTCGACGAGCCCCATCACTCGGCGAGTTTCGTCGCCGGCTCGCCGCTGGCGACCAGCTTCTGCACGATCTGCACCGGCGTGACCTTCTTGCTGTCGTAGTGCACGGTGAAGAACTTGGCGCCGGCCGTGTAGTCGATCGCGCCGACGCCGTCGACCGAAGCGAGGTGCGTGCGCGCGCCGTCGACGCAGCTGCCGCAGAAGTCGCGGCCGAGGTCGAGCCTGGTGGTCGCATCAGTGGCCACGACCTTGGGCGCCGGCTTCGGCGCCGCGTCGCTGGTGCAGCCGGAGACGGAGAGCGCGGCGAGGGCCGCGCAGACGAACGAAGCGCGTCGGAACATGGCGATGGTGGAACGAACGCGGCCGCGGCGACTTTCAGCCCGCCGCGGCCTCGGGGCCTCGATCAGCGCCGCGCGCGCGGATCGGCGAACACCGAGCCGACCGGCAGCGCGCGCAGCGAACTGTGCAGCACCTGGAAGTGCGGGCGACCCTGCGCGTCGGGGCCGCGGAACAGCAGCGTCGCGGCGGCGCCGTTCGGCACCACGCGGCGAACGAGCTCGACGAACGCATCGGGCTTGCGCACCGGCACGTCCTGGCCGTTCTGACGCGGCACGATCAGCACCGAGCGGCCGCGGAAGCGCGGCAGGTTGGCCTGCAGCTCGGCTTCGACGGCGGCGAGCTGCGCCGCATCGGTTCCGGCGCTGACACCGAGCACGATCATCGGCGGCACCGAGTCGTCGCGGCGGCCGAGCAGCGTCAGGTGGCCGCTGCCGGTCGCCATGGCGAGTGCTGGGACCCCACCGGCAGCCGGAGCGGCAGCCACGGTCGCGGCGGCCGGCGGCAGCGGCGGCGGTGCCACGGGGAGCGGCGGCGGCGCCACCACCGGATGCAGCTGCTGCGGCTTGTCGCCGCCGCGCTCGAGCATCACCTTCTTCGCCTTCTTCTCGACGAGGCCGGCGAGCAGCGACGCCAACGCCGGCGACGCCGGATCGGCGCCCGGCCACTGCACGGTCACCGTCGACGACGCCAAGGCGCCGAGGCCCGCGAGCACGCCGGGCAGTTCGCGCGCCAGCTGGCGCGCCACCATCGCCGCGTCGCCGGTCGGCTGCACCACCAGCTTGACCGCCTGGCTCTTCTTCTCGGGGGCACCGAACAGCGGTGGATGCACCTGCAGCGGCTCGGGGCCGTCGAGCACCACGCGCGACGCACCACGCGCGACCAGCGTCCTGCCGATCGCCTCGGCGATCGAGCACGGGCCGACGGTGACGACCGCGCCGGCACCGACCTGGGCGGCGTCGAGTTCGCGCGCCAGAGCCTTCTGCTGCTGCGCTTCGTCGCGTCCGCCGACGACCGCCGCGAGGTGCACGGCGCCGTCCTTCTTGCTCACGGTCAACATGCCGGGCAGCAGCACGTCGACGTCGCCGGTTTCTTCGAGCTCGAGGCGCATCGCGCCGGCGGCTTCGATCGTGCTGCACAACGAACGCAGCAGCGTGCGCGAGACGACGGCGGTCCCGGCGACCTGCACACGCACCGAACGGCCGCGCCAGCCGGCGAGCAGCGGCGGCAGCGCCCGATCGAGCGCGCGCTGCAGTTCGGCCGCCTTGCCGGCCTCGCCGTCGAGGCGCAGTACGAAGCCTTCGGCCACCGCCGCGCACGACACCGGCTCCGGCAGGAACGGCTCGCGCAGGTCGCCGCCGATCGTGAACGCAGCGCTCTTGGCACCGCCGACCACGGCCGCACTGCGCAGCGCGGTCAGCGCCGCGGCATCGACGGCGAAGCCGGCCGGCCAGTCGACGACGACCGCCTTGCCCTTGGTCGCCGCTGCGTGTTCGGCGGCCTCCTTCACCAGCGCCGCCAGCACGGCGTCGCGGGTGCGGCCGTTCGGCTGCACGCGCAGCACCAGTTCGGCGCCCTTCGCCAGCGACAGCAACGGCGGCCACACCACCGCCGGCGCCGCGTTGGCGACCGCCACCTCGATGCGGGTGGCCCCCTGTTCGCGCGCGAACGCGACGAGCTCGTTGCTCGGCCCGTCGGCAGCGCGCGCCAGTTGCACGCGCACGGCCTTGCCCTTGCACACCCCGGCATGCTCCGGCAGCACCATGCCGAGCGCTTCGCTGGTCGTCGCGTCGTCGGCCGCCGGCTCGACGGCGATCGTCACCGCGTCGCCGCTGGTGGTGACGCGCACGCGCGACGCCAGTTCGAGATCGAAGAACACCCGCTCGCCGATGCAGAAGCGCGTGGCGCCAGCGGCCTTGGCGGCGGCCACCCAGTCGGCGCGCAGCGCGCCGTCGGGCTTGCCCTTGCCGGCGAACACCAGTTGCAGCTTCTTGCCGCGCACGCCGGTGAGCGCCTTCGTCCAGTGCGCACCGAACACCAGCGCCAGGTCGATCGGATCGAGTTCGCCGGTGGCGACGTCGAGGCGCAGCGCACCGTTCGCCTCGGCCGACTTGACCTGGATCTCCGGCACCTTGCCCTGCAGCACTTCTTCGTCGCCGTAGCCGCGGCTGACGACGCCGCGCAGCGGCACGTGCACCGCGAGCGCCTTCGCCGTCGCGTCCTTGGCGGCGGTCCCGATCACCGCCTCGCCGACGAACAGCACCTGTACGCGGCGATGGCGCAGCAGCTTCGCGTTCGCCGCGAGCACGCGCGCGAGCGGGGCAGCGATTGCCGCGACGACCGCCTGCTTGTCCATCGCCGGCACGGTGACCGTGACCACCGTGTCGAAGGCGGCGCCGTCGCCCGCCGCGACCGCCACCTTCACCGGGCCGTCGTCGACGACCTCGTCGAGCGGCTCCAGCGTCGGCACGTCGTCTTCGAGAGGCTCGAGCGTCGGCACGTCCGCGTCGGCAACCGGCTCCAGCGTCGGCAGATCGGCAACCGGCTCCAGCGTCGGCAGGTCTTCGGCGATCTCGTCCTTGGCGGAGCGGCCGGGCTTCTTGCGCGGCAGCTCGTGGCGGTTCTTGGTCATGGGTCGGCGTTCCGGGGAGAGGGTCCGCTGAAGCTACCGGACCCGGCGCCCGCGCCAAGAGCGACCTTGCCCGCCGATGCAGGTCGACCCCCAAAACAGCGCGAGCCCGCACTCCGCTCGGGAGCACGGGCTCGCACCGCTCCGTCGCGCGATCCGGAGACCGCGCGGCGTCACCTCACCAGCTGCCGATCGTCGAAGCGATGCCGTTGCTGGTGGTCAGGCCGAACGCGTTCTGGCCGTTCGGCAGGCTGTTCGGGACGATCAGCGCGGCCGACTGCGCGAAGATCTGGATGCCCGCCGGCAGACCGGCCGGCAGCGGCAGGGCGCTCGTGTTGGTCGGCGTGGCGCCGATGAGGTTCAGCGTGACGTCCAGCGAGCCGATCAGCGCCGCGCAGCCCGGGGCGCCGATGAACACGAGGTCGACACCCGGAGCCGGGATCTGCGCCAGGCTCAGGATGTTGATGCCGACGTAGATGCCAGCACCCGGGGCGAACTCCGGCATGGCGCCGGTCGTGTAGACGACGGTCGAGCCCGAGGTCGGGGTCGAGACCGGCGCCGGCGAAGCGGCGAGCGTCATCGGCAGCAGCTGCGCCGAAGTCGTCAGCGGCAGCGCCGTGGCCAGGACCTGGCTGCCCGGATCGGTGATCGCACCGCCGGCCTTCCAGCCGACGAGGTGCGAGCTGCCGAACGTCGACGTGATGTTCGTGTCGACGACCGTCCACAGCATGGTCACCGCACCGGTGGTCAGGTCGAGCTGGAACTGCATCGTGCCCGGGTTCGGGGTCACGGCGCTGGCGTAGTTCTCGACGCCGTCCCAGGTGATGCAGAACACGTTGCCGACCAGTTCGGTCTTGATCGCGCCGCTGCCGGCTTCACTCGGGTTGTAGTCGTGCCAGGCGTAGAAGCACGCACCGGCCGCGTTGGAGAACTCCGCGCCGGTCGGCGAGTAGTCGGCACCGTTGTTCGCGGTCGCGCCAAGGCCGATGACGGCGTTGCTGGCGATCGAGATCGAGGTGACCGGGCCGTTCGGGGTCGGCATCGGCCCCGGCAGGGCGACGCCCGTCAGCACACCGTCGTCGGTGGCGACGAGGCTGGTGGCAGAAACGCTCGGCGCGATGAACGCCGTCGCACCACCGGCGAGCCAGATGCCCGTGTAGCCGAAGCCGGTCGGGATCATCGACAGCGCGTTGCCCTGCAGCGCGGCCGAGGCCACGGCGGCGTCGGTGTGGAACTCGTAGACACCCGTGCCCGGCGCCGCGTAGCAGCCGGTGCCGTAGGCGACGTTGGTGCCCGAGGGGCACGGCGTCGGGACCCACGTGTAGCCGAGACCGGTCGGCACGAAGAGCACCGACTGACCGGCCAGGTCGAACGAGCCCAGCGTGGTCCAGTTCTCCCACGCCGTCGCGGTGGTCGAGGTGTTGACCACGGCGAAGTCGCTCGCGGCGGGCACCGCCACACCACCACCCTCCGACATGCCGACCAGGAAGTCGCCGGCGGTGCGGATCTGGCAGCGCGAGTCGTAGGTGAAGGTGATCTCACCGGTCACCGACAGCGTCATCTGCACGGTGAAGCGCTCGGTGTTGCTGAACTCGACCGCGTTCTCCCACGTGATCACGGCCTTGCCAGGCAGCGCGTTGAACTTCACCGCCGAGCCGTTGGCCGCGATGATGTTCAGGTCGCTCCAGTAGGCGCAGATCTTCGGCGAGCCGGCGACCAGCTGGGCCGTGGTGCCGGTGCAGCAAAGGGCGCCACCCGGAGCCGGCACACCGCCGTTCGACAGGTAGACGAAGCCGTTCGTCGAGATGTGCACGTCCGTGAAGGTCGTGCCGTTGAACGGGAAGGCGAAGCCGAGCGACTGAACGCCGAGGACGATGTCGTCACCGGTGCCGACCGCCGCGCCGAAGTTGCCTTCCGCGCACTGAGCCTGAAGGGAGAAGGCACTGGCGAGAGCCGCCAGGGTACCGAGAGCAAGAAGACGCTTTTGCATGGATGGATCTGAGGTGCGGATCTGAAGTTCCGCCCTGCTGAGACGAAGCGGGGCGAAAACTGGTTTCACCGCGTCGC
Organism: Planctomycetota bacterium; assembly: GCA_044351865.1. GTDB lineage: Bacteria > Planctomycetota > UBA1135 > UBA1135 > UBA2386 > UBA2386. The sequence goes on from JBILEY010000018.1 coordinate 5,091, forward strand.
AAGTTTTCCCCGTCGAAGCGACGAGGACATGCGGCAAACCAGCGGCGAAAAAGACTAGCTCACGCGAGAAGTGAAGGAAGGGCTCCCGGGCGGTTTCGCGCGCAGCTCGCGCGCAGCTCGAATGCGCAGCTCCGGAAGCGACGCGAGCCCGCCATCGCATCGACGGCAGGCTCGCAGGTCGGTCGTCGGCACCTGTGCGGCGCCGAACTCTTCAGCGACTCAAGCGCAGACGCTCACCACGAGCCGATCTTGCTCTCGACGCCGTTGCTGACCGTCATGCCGAAGGCGTTCTGGCCATTCGGCAGACTGTTCGGCGCAATCAGCGCGATCGACTGCGAGAAGACCGACAGGCCCGACGGCAGGCCAGCCGGCAGCGGCAGCGAGGCCGTGCCCGTCGGCGTGACGCCGACCATGTTCTGCAGCACGTCGAGCGACGCGATGTAGGCCCGGCAACCCGGCGCACCGAGGAAGAACAGGTCCACGCCCGGGTTCAGCTGACCGATGCTCAGCACGTTGATGCCGATGTAGATGCCCGCACCCGGCGCGAACTCGTTGATGTTCGTGGTCGTGTAGACGACCGTCGAGCCCGAGGCGGCCGACGAGACCGGCGCCGGCGAAGCCGACAGCTGCATCGCCAGCTGGTCGAGCGCCGAGGTCGTGAACGGCAGGTCCGTGGCGAACGTCATCGAACCCGGATCCGCCGACGCGCCACCCGGCGAGTAGCCGACGAGGTGCGGCTCACCGGTCACGAAGCCGGTGTGGGCTGCCGCCGAGACGGTGCCGAAGGCGATGACGACGATGCCCGTCGCGCTGTCGAACTGGAACTGCACCTGGTTCGCATCGGCGACCGTGGTGCCACCGTAGTTGAAGACACCGTCCCAGGTGATGTAGGTCGTCGTGCCGACTTCCTCGAACTTGACCTGACCACTGCCGGCTGCACCCGGGTTGTAGTCGTGCCACGCATACCAGCCGGTCTGCGGGTTGCCCAGCATCGTGCCGACCGCCGGCGCATAGGCGATACTGTTGCCGGTCGCGACCCAGACCGAGCCGTTCGAGCAGACGGTGAACGTGCTCGCCGTGCCACCCGCGTACGGGAACGGCGTGGTCAGCGCCGGCGTCGTCACCTGCGAGTCGTCGGTCAGCGTCAGCGGCGTCGCCGCGCCCGTCGGCGCCGTGAAGGTGCCGCCCGGGATGATCGTGTAGGCGCCCGAGCCGGTCGGGATCAAGGTGATGCCCGTGTTGCTCAGCGTCGTCGAGGAGGCCGCCGGGGTCGTCGTCAGCTGGTAGAACGAGTTGGTCAGGTTGTAGCAACCCGAACCGTAGTTCGTGTTGGCCCCTTTCGGGCAAGCGCTCGGGATCCAGACGTAGCCGGGCGCGGTCGGCACGAACAGCACCGACTGGCCAGCCAGGTCGAACGAGCCGAGGGCCGTGAACAACTCGAAGTTGGTGTTGGTCGTCGAGCTGCTCGAGGCCGCGAAGTCGCTGGCCGCCGGCACCACAGCACCACCACCCTCCGACATGCCGACCAGGAAGTCGCCGGCGGTGCGGATCTGGCAGCGCGAGTCGTAGGTGAACGTGATCTCACCGGTCACCGACAGCTGCATCTGCACGGTGAACGGCGACGTGTTGCCGAACTCGACCGCGTTCTCCCACGTGATCACGGCCTTGCCGGGCAGCGCGTTGAACTTCACGTTGCCGGTGCCGGCGATGACGTTCAGGTCGCTCCAGTACGCGGCGATCTTCGGCGAGCCGGCGACCAGCTGGGCCGTCGAGCCAGCGCAGCAGAGGGCGCCACCAGGAGCCGGCACGCCGCCGTTCGACAGGTAGACGAAGCCGTTCGTCGAGACGTGCACGTCGGTGAAGGTCGTGCCGGTGAACGGGAAGGCGAAGCCGAGCGCCTGGATGCCCAGGACGGTGTCGTCACCGGTGCCGATCGCAGTGCCGAAGCTGCCTTCCGCACACTGGGCCTGGAGGGAGAACGCACTGGCGAGAGCCGCCAGGGTGCCAAGGACGAGGAGTTGCTTTTGCATGGCGTTACCGTGATGGCGGAACCGCAGGCCGCCGCGAAGAGAGGACAGAGAGACCAGTCGGTTCGATGCGGCGGTGGGTTTTCGCGCCAACTCGTGGTCGCGAACGCATCAACCCGGGGCTGCCTCGACGCTAGTTCATTTCTCCTCGGATTGGCAGCGGGGGACTTTGCTGTTTCGCGAGCGTCTCGCCGCCTCCATGCGCCAGCGCGGAAGTCAGGGTGCACCCCGCCGGCGCGGGCGTCACACCGAAGTCGAGGAACCCCTGCCGGGGATCTCCCGGCCCCGGCCGGCGACCTCGTGCGCGCGCGAGCGAGTGCGCGACGCGGATCAGCCGCGCTTCTGCCCCGGCATCGGCACCGGATCGACCGGCAGCGGGCCGAACTCGTAGTTCTCGGGCCCCCACTTCTCGTCGCTGGCGAGCGCCTTGTCCCACGTGACCTCGCGGCCCGAGTAGCTCGCCATGCGGCCCATGATCGCGGTCAGCGTGCTCTCGGCGACCATGCGACCCTCCTGGAACGGCTTGCCGGCGCGGATCGCCGCGAACAGGTCGTCGTGCTCGGTCTGGTAGGGATCGTTCTGCTGGCCCTCGAACTTCCACGCGTTCTTGCCGGTGATGCGGAAGCTGCCACCCATGTGCGCCTCGCCGTCGGCGCCGTAGACGTGCTCGCTGACGTCGTTGGCGCAGCCGTCGATCTGCCGGCTCTCGGAGAAGCAGTAGGCGCCGCCTTCGTACTGGTACTGCACCGCGTGGTGGTCGAAGATGTGGCCGTACTTCGGATCCGTGCGCACCTGGCGCCCGCCCATGCCGCGGCAGCTCTTCGGATGCGCCTGCAGCGCCCAGTTGATCACGTCGAGGTTGTGCACGTGCTGCTCGACGATGTGGTCGCCGGACAGCCAGGTGAAGTAGAGCCAGTTGCGCAGCTGCCACTCCATGTCGCTCCACTCCGGCTGGCGGTCGGCGTGCCACAGCCCGCCCTGGTTCCAGCTGCAGCGCGCGAACAGGACGCGGCCCAGGTCGCCGCGGTGGATGCGCTGCATGATCTCGAGGTACGGGTTCTGGTGGTGTCGCTGCAGGCCGCTGCAGACCGCGAGCCCCATCTGGACCGACTTCTCGTGGGCCGCGATCACGCGGCGCACACCGGGCGCGTCGACCGCGACCGGCTTCTCGAAGAACACGTGCTTCTTGGCGGCGATCGCAGCCTCGAAGTGCGCCGGCCGGAAGTGCGGCGGCGTCGCCACGACGACGACGTCGCAGCCCGACGCCATGACACCGAGGTAGGCGTCGGGACCGACGAAGCGGCGCTCCTTCGGCACGTCGATGCGCTTCTTCAGTTCGTCGCTCTCGGCGAGGTTCTGCAGGCAGCCGTCGAGGCGGTCACCGAACATGTCGGCGATGGCGACGAGGCGCGTCGGCCCCTTGGTGCTCAGCGCCTGCGCGATCGCACCACTGCCGCGGCCACCGCAACCGACGAGGGCGACCTTCAGTTCGTCGCCGCCCTGGCCCTGCCGCGCGAAGCGGCCCTGGTCGCGGGCGCGCAGCAGGCTCTGGGCGGTGGCCGCGGCGGCGGCGGTGTAGAGGAACGAACGTCGGGTCGTCGTCATGGTCGCGAGGGCTGGGACACGGAGAAGGGACGGGCGGAACGGGGCAGGACGGACGGGCGGGAGACGGAGCGGAACGCGCTCACAGCGCTTCGAAGCGCGCGCGCTCTTCGGCGGTCGGCGCCTTCAGGGGGCGCACGACGCGGAAGCCGATGTGCTGGCCTTCGGTCAGGTACCACCAGCTGCGCGGGATCTGCGGATCGCGCTGGTTCCACGCCGCTTCGCTGGCGAGGCGGTTGGCGCAGCGCAGCGCCTTCGCGTCGTCGCGCCAGCTGCCGCCGCGCGCCGTGTGCGGGAAGCGCAGCGGCCGACCGCGCGCATCCTTGGGCGGTGCGAAGAACGGGTCGGTGCGCGGCCCCTTGCCATTCGCCTCGGCATAGGCGTCGGCGAGGTAGTGGTCGGCGCACCATTCGGCGACGTTGCCGTGCAGATCGTGGATGCCGAGCGCGTTCGGCTTCTTCTCGCCGACCTTGTGGTAGGCCGGCACCGGCGACGCCCCGGGCTCGAGCACGCGCGCGCTGTTGTCGGCGAACCAGGCGAACTCGCCGAGCGCCTTCGCATCGGCGCCACACGCGTAGGCGGTCGTCGCGCCGGCGCGGCACGCGAACTCCCACTCGGCCTCGGTCGGCAGCCGGTAGAAGTGGCCGGTCTTCTCGCTGAGCCACTTGCAGTACTGCCGCGCCGCGGTGTGCGACATGCAGATCGCCGGGTAGCCGTCGCGCCCCATCGTGAACGTCATGTCCATGTAGGGCGGCGTCGGGCGCGCGACGCCGTCGGGCTTCTTGCTCTGCGGCCGGCTGTCGTCGGTGCTCCACAGGTCGTACTCGGCCCAGGTCACCTCGCAGCGCCCCATCCAGAACGCGCCGACCGTCACTTCGAGCTGCGGGCCTTCGTCCTCTTCGCGGTCGGGTTCGTTCGCCGGACTGCCCATGCGGAAGCTGCCGCCGGCGACCGGCACCAGGTCGAAGCCGACGCCGCTGTCGCCGATCGGCTGGCGGTAGGCGGCGAACTCGTTGGCGGCGGGCTTCGCCTCCTGCGCGCTCAGGGTGGCGGTGGCCGCCGCGGCGACGGCGATGGCGAGGACGAGGTGGACACGGCGAAGGGCGACCATCGTGGCGCGCAGCTTAGCGAGCGCGCGGCGGAGTCAAGGCGCGGCCCGAGGTTCCGCTGCCGCCCAGCTGTTGCGCGCGCGGCGCCCTTCGCCACACTGCGCCGATGCACTCCGAGGCGATCTGGCAACGCGCGGTCCTGCTGGCCGGACAGCAGCGCTGGGATCTCGCCGGCAAGGAGCTGCGCGCGCTGCTGGCGCAGGAACCCGACCACGCGCCAGCCCACGCGCTGCTGGCGCAGGTGCTGGCCCAGACCGGCGAGCTCGATGCCGCACTGCACGAAGCGCAGCAGGCGGTCGGCGCCGACCCGGAGCTCGACTTCGCGCACGGCGTGCTGGCGCAGGTGCTGTGGCAACGCGACGAACTGCCGGCCGCGGCGGCGGCGATCGCCCAGGCGATCGCGCTCGATCCCGACGACGCCAGCCACCACGCAATGCTGGCGCAGATCTGGCTGAGCCAGCGCCGCTTCCACGACGCACTCGCCGCCGCCGACGAAGGCCTTCGCGTCAACCCGCAGGACACCGACTGCCTGAACCTGCGTTCGGTGGCGTTGACGCGGCTGGGCCGCGGCAGCGAAGCCACCGACACGCTCGACGCGTCGCTCGCGCACGACCCCGAGAACCCCTACACGCACCAGGCGCGCGGCTTCGCACTGCTGCAGCAGGGCGACGCCAAGGGCGCGCTGGTGCACTTCCAGGAGGCGCTGCGCCGCGACCCGCAGTCGCGCGGGGCCCGAGCCGGCCTGGTCGAGGCGCTGAAGGCGAAGAACCCGCTCTACCGCGTCGTGCTGGCGTGGTTCCTGTGGCTCGGCCGCTTCTCGGGAGCGCGCCAGATGCAGATCGCGATCGGCCTGTGGCTGCTCGCCCGCTTCGGCGCCGAGGGCCTCGATCAAGCCGGTGCTCCGCTCGCCGCCACCGTCGTTCGCTACAGCTGGCTCGGCTTCGTGCTGGTGACCGCGTGCGCGGTGCCGATCTTCAACCTGCTGCTGTTGCTGCACCCGATCGGTCGCCATGCGCTCGAGCGGCGCGCGCGCCGCGATGCGCTGTGGCTCGGCGCGACGGTGCTGGCGGCGTTGGGCGTCGGCCTCGGACGGCTATGCTCGGGACCGGTGTGGACCGAAGGCTGGTTCTTCTGGCTGATCCTGCTGATGCCGGTCGCCGGCATCGGCTTGTTCGAGCCGGGCTGGGGCCGCCGCACCCTGCAAGCGTTCTGCGCCGCCGCGGCAGCGACCTGGATCTGGTGGGCGATCTGCGCCCATCGCTGGGTCGCGAACGGTCTGGCGGCGGCCGCGCGAGACGGCGGCGAACCCGACCCGGCCCGGCTGGAGGCCGCCCTGGACGCGACTCGCGGCGACGTCCAGTGGATCGGCACGCTGATCCTCGCGACCGCCCTGAGCACGTGGTTCGTGCTGCTGGCCCCGAAGGGCCGTGCCCGCCGCGGCGTCGGCGCCGACTGAGAGGCCGAGAGGAACGGCGACGGATCGGCCCCCCGCATCACGCGACCGCCGACTCCAGCCCGTTCGCCCCCTTGAACGGCACCGGCCCGGTCGCAATCCTGCCTCCCCCGATTTTCCGGAGACCACCACCATGACTGCGACCGTCGAGAAACACGTATTCCAGGCCGAGGTCAACGAGGTCCTCTCCCTCGTCGTCAACTCGCTCTACAGCCACCGCGAGGTGTTCCTGCGCGAGCTGATCAGCAACGCCGCGGACGCCATCGACCAGCTGAACTTCCGGTCGCTGACCGAGCACGCGCTGCTCGGCGACGACAAAGAGCTGCGCATCGAGCTGATCCGCGACGACAAGGCGGGCACGCTGACGATCCGCGACAACGGCGTCGGCATGACGCGCGACGAGATGATCGGCAACCTCGGCACGATCGCGCGCAGCGGCAGCAAGAAGCTGATGCAGTCGCTGTCCGCCGAGCAGAAGAAGGACATCACGCTGATCGGCCAGTTCGGCGTCGGCTTCTACAGCGCGTTCCTGGTCGCCGACTCGGTGACCGTGATCTCGCGCAAGGCCGGCAGCGACGAGGCCTGGCAGTGGACCAGCCAGGCGAAGGGCGACTTCGAGGTGCAGAAGGCCGAACGCGCGGGCCGCGGCACCGACGTGATCCTGCACCTGAAGGACGACGCCAAGGAGTACTTGAACGAGTGGCCGGTGCGCGAGGTGGTCGGCAAGTACAGCGACTTCGTGCGCTGGCCGATCCGCATGGAGGTCGAGCGCGGCGGTGGCGACGAGAAGAAGATCGAGTGGACGACGCTCAATCAGGCGCGCGCCTTGTGGACCAGGGCCAAGGGCGACGTCACCGACGAGCAGCACCGCGAGTTCTACAAGGCGCTGGCGCACGACTGGACCGACCCGCTGGCGTGGACGCACTTCAAGGTCGAGGGCACGCACGAACTGACCGGCCTGCTCTACGTGCCGGGCAAGGCGCCGTTCGACCTGGTCGAGAAGCGGAAGAGCGGCGTCAAGCTGTTCGTGAAGCGCGTGTTCATCATGGACGACGCGCAGGAGATCGTGCCGGAGTGGCTGCGCTTCGTGAAAGGCGTGGTCGACAGCGAGGACCTGCCGCTCAACGTGTCGCGCGAGATCCTGCAGAAGGACGCGACCACGCGCTTCATCAAGAAGCAGGTCGTCGGCAAGGTGCTGACGCTGCTCGAGGAGCTCGCCGCCGAGGGCGAGACCGAGCGCGAAGTCGACGGCGAGAAGCAGAAGGTCGACCGCTTCCTGCAGTTCTGGGGCGAGTTCGGCCGCCTGCTGAAGGAGGGCGTCTACCACGACGTCGACGCGCGCGACCGCCTCAGCAAGCTGCTGCGCTTCCGCAGCACCAAGGACGACGGCCTGCACGGCTTCGCCGCCTACGTGGCGCGCATGCCCGCGGACCAGAAGGCGATCTACTACGTCGCCGCCGACAGCCTGGCGACGGCGAAGGCGAGCCCGCACATCGAGGCGCTGAAGAAGCGCTCCTACGAGGTGCTGCTGCTGACCGACGCGATCGACGAGTGGATCGTCGACGCGCTGCGCCAGTTCGACGACAAGCCGTTCGTGTCGGCTGCCAAGGGCGCGCTCGACCTGCCGGAGAGCGACGAGCAGAAGCAGGCCAAGGAAGCGAAGGAGAAGGAACTGGCGCCGCTGACCGAGCGCCTGCAGAAGGTGCTGGCCGAACAGGTGAAGTCGGTGCGCGTCACCGACCGCCTGACCGACTCGCCGGCGTGCCTCGTCAACGACGAGCACGGCATGAGCGCCCGCCAGGAGCGCGTGCTGCGCGACGCCGGCCACGACGTGCCGACGCAGAAGCGCATCCTCGAGCTGAACGCCGACCACGCGGTGGTGAAGAAGCTGCAGGGCCTCGCCGACGAGACCGCGTTCGCCGACTGGTCGGCGCTGCTCTACGACCAGGCGCTGGTCGCCGAGGGCACGCTGCCGGCCGATCCGGCCGCGTTCGCGCGCCGGCTGACGGCGCTGATGAGCCGGGCCTGAGAGTCCGCGTGCTTGCACGGCGAGGCGGCGGGCCCTAATCCCGCCGCCTTCCATGCCGACCTCGACCCACGAACTGCTCGCGCAACTGCGCTGGCGCTACGCGACCAAGCGCTTCGACGCGACCCGCACCATCCCCGCCGACACCTGGTCGGCTCTCGAACAGGCGCTGCTGCTGGCGCCGTCGTCGTTCGGGCTGCAGCCGTGGAAGTTCCTCGTCGTCGCCACGCCAGCGCTCCGCCAGCAGCTGCGCGCCGCCTCATGGGGCCAGTCGCAGGTCACCGACGCCAGCCACTACGTCGTGTTCACCGGCCTGCGCACCACCACCGAAGCCGACGTCGATCGCTTCCTGCAGTGCCAGAGCCAGGTGCGCGGCACGCCGCTCGATTCGATGGCCGGCTACCGCAAGGTGCTCGTCGACTTCCTGGCGAAGGGCTGGGCGAGCAAGGACCTCGCCGCGTGGAACGCGCGCCAGGGCTACATCGCGCTCGGCCAGTTCATGACCGCGGCGGCGATGATCGGCGTCGACACCTGCCCGATGGAAGGCATCGACATGGCCGCCTACGACCGCATCCTCGGCCTCGACGGTTCGCGCTACACGACGCTGTGCGCGTGCGCCGTCGGCTACCGCGCGGCCGACGACAAGTACGCGACCGCGCCGAAGGTGCGCTTCCCGCTCGGCGAAGTCATCGAGCGCCGCTGACGGCGCGCGGCACTCCGCTCACGCACTCACTGGTACGTGTAGCTCGTGTTCGCCACGCAGCCGCCGGCAGTGGTGATCACGACCGGAGCCACACCCGGCGTTCCCGGCGGCGTGCGGATCGTCATGATCGTCGCGCTCGACGACAACACCGTCGCCGGAGCCCCGCCGATCGTCACCGTGCTGCCGATGGAGAAGCCGGTGCCCTGCACGACGAACGTGGCGTTGCCGATGGCCGGGCCGGTGCCGAGCAGCGTGCCCGTCACCACCGGCGTCGGATTGAACGCCGTCTGCGCCCCCTGGCCGTCCGGGTTGATCACCGCCACCGTGCTGCCGCACGGCGTGCCCGCCGGATACGGGAACACGATCTGCGTCGCCGTGCGCGACGTCGGCACGATCGGCGCGCCGTTGACCAGCAGGATGCAGCCCGGCAGGAAGCGCTGGCCGCTGACCGTCACCGTGGCGCCGGCCTGCGCGCTGAGCGGGGTCACCGCCGTGATCGACGGCGCCTGCGACGGCACGAACGACACGTCGATGGCGTTGCTGACGCCGAGCGCGAACGGGCTCAGCGAAGCGATCGTGACCGCCTGCATCGTCAGCTGCAGAGGGAACGTCACCACCGCCGGCGGGATCGCGATCGTCGTCGGCGCCAGCGGGGCCGGCAGCAGCGCCGGGAACAGGCCGAAGCCGTCGACGAGGACCAGTTCGCTGGCGCCGGTCGGCAGCACCGGGAAGCACATGTCGCCGAAGCCGAGCGCCGTGCCCAGGGCACCGGGCTGGGGCAGCAGCGACGCGAACAGCACGTACGGCATGCCCGGGCCCGTGGCCGGCGTGACGTCGATGCCGATGCCGAACGGCTGGTAGGTCGCCAACTGCACCTTGCGCAGCAGGCCGCCGGTCGAGCCGTCGATGCGCAGCACGTCCTGCGGCAGCGAACCGGCGTAGCACGGCGGCGTCAGCGGCGTCGAGTTCCACGTCCACGACAGGATCTCGACCAGCTCGGTCAGCGTGCCCGCACCGGTGGTGGCGCAGAAGCCCGCGATCGCGGTGCCGTTCGCCATGTTGGCGCCGGGCGCCGCCGAGCCGCTGGCATAGAGGCCGCCAGTGACGAGGTCGTAGGCGCGCGAGATCAGCGGCGTGGTGGCGCCGTCGACGAACACTTCGATGGTGCCGGGCACGTAGCGCACGCGCAGCGTGTGCACCTGGCCGTTGGCGAGGTTCTGCGCCGGCGTCGCGCGCGCGATCGAGTACTGCTCGTTCTCGTTGTTGCCCTGCGCACCGCGTGTATGGATCGTCAGTTCGTTGGCGCTCGAGTCGGACAGGAAGCCGTCCAGGTAGGTGTCGAACTCGATCGCGATCGAGTTGCGGATGCCGACCGCGCTGTTGGCACCGACGCCGTAGCCCATGCCCCAGACAGTGCCGCCCTGCGTCGCCGTGCCGTTCGGATCGTCGTGGATCACCAGTGCCATGCCCTCGGCCTTGGTGCCGACGGCCGGCGGCGTGACGCGGAACGTGAAGGTCGTGTCGAAGCCGGCGACGACCGGCAGCGCACCCTGGCGCCAGACCCAGCCGGTCTGGTTGCTGCTGTTGGCCGTGAGGCGCAGCGCCGTGCCGCTCTGCGCAGTGTTGCCGAGCAGGCTCAGCTGTGCGGTGCTGCTGAAGTCGGTGTAGGTGAAGGACTGGGCGACGAGGCCGGTGGCGAGGAGAACGGAGGCCGCGACGGCGCGGCTGGAGGCGAAGTTCATGCGAGGTTGCGAATCAGGGCGTTCGGGGGGCGCGGCATGGTAGCGGACGCCACCGAGCCGCCCAGGGCCTGCAATCCGGGACCTTCGCCTCGCCCACGACCGCGGCCACGCGCGCGCGGCGCAAACGCCGGCGCCACCGGGCGCGCCCGCGAGCCGACGACGTTGGGGAAACCCCCGTACAGGACCGTCCGGAAATCGGACGACATCAACTGCGATGAGGTCCCAGGGAACCGTCTGGCTGGCGTGCTGCCTGTTGGCTGCGTGCAGCCAACCGCGCGTGACGCGCCTCCGCATCGGCATGAACCCCTGGCCAGGCTACGCGCACCTCGCGGTCGCCGTGCAAGCGGGGCTGTTCGCCGAGCAAGGCATCGACGCGCAGCTCGTCGAGTACACGTCGCTGCACGACCTGAGCCGCGGCTTCGCCGACGGGCAGATCGACGTGCTGCCGTCGACGCTGGTCGAGGTGCTGACCTTGCACGCCGAACGTCGGCGCCTGCCGGAGGTCGTCTGGCTCGCCGACCACAGCACCGGCGGCGACGTCGTCGTCGCACGCGCCGAGAACGCCGCTGCGTTGCGCGGGCGCCGCATCGGCTTCGAGCCGCACTCGCTCGGCAGCTACGTCCTGGCGCGCTTCCTCGAACGCCACCAACTGTCGCCGACCGACGTCGAAGCGGTCTCGATGAGCCAGGACCAGCTGGCGACCGCCTTCGCCGAGGGTCGCATCGACGCGGCGATCACCTACCCGCCGTTCTCGACGCAGATGCTGGCGATCGACGGTGCACGCTGCGTCTTCGACACGCGCGAGATCCCGGACGAGGTGATCGACACCATCAGCATCGATCGCGATCTGCTCGACCGGGATCCGACGCTGGTCGGCAGGTTCCACACGGCGATGGCCGCGGCCCATCGCCTGAGCGCCGTCGACCCGGCCTCGACCGAGCGCATGATGGCGCGTGGCTGCGGCATGAGCACCGACGAGTTCCGCTCCGCCAAGGCTGGCATCGAGGTCTACGGGCCGGAGGTACAGGCAGACTGGCTGCGCGGCGGCTCGCGCCTGCGGCTGCTGGCGGAGCGCATCGGGCGGGAACTGAAAGTGCCCGCGAACACCTCCGACTTCGTGCTCGCGGCCAACCGTTCCTCGCCGCTGCTCGCGCCAGCGGCGCCGAGGTGACGGCTTGGGCTGGCCCACGGGACTCCGCGCACGCTTCGGCACCGCGATGCTGTCGGGTGGCCTCGGCCTGGCGATCGCCGTCTATGCCATCGCCGGCAGCTACGTCGACCGGGTGCTGCACGACGAACTGGAGGGCACCGCGCGGCTGTTCGCCTCGGTGATCGCCCACCAGGTCGACCACGCGTCGTCGACGAACGAGGTCGAGCGCATCGTCTACGTGATCGGCGGCAACCGGAACGTCCGCGACGCCATGTGCGTGCTCGACGACCCGCCGACCATCGTCGGCGCCACGCAGCGCCTGCTGGTGGGCAACCGCACCGCACTGGCCGTCGACCCACTGCTCGCCCGAGCCCACGGCGACGCCGACTTCGAGTACGTCACCCACCTGGACGAAGCGGCCGCCGTCTACGAGCTCGTGCAGCCGGTGCACTTCGCCAACCTGAACGTGCCCGAGCTCGGCCGCCGGCACGGCGCCGTGTTGGTCCGCATCGACGCCGCGCAGCTGCTGGCGCGCGCGGGCACCACGCACCGCCTGCTGCTGGGCGGCACCGTCGGCGTCGTGGTCGCGATGATCGTGCTGTTCATGCTGCTGACGCAGCGCCAGATCCTGTGGCCGATCGCGCGGCTGCGCGCGGTCATGGCCCGCCGCCGCGACGGCGACCTGGTGGCGCGCCCGGAGCGCATGCCGAACAGCGACCTGCAGTCGATCGCCGACAGCCTGGTCGAGCTGATCGACGCGCACGACCGCATGGCGGCGATGCAGCGCGCGGTCGTCGAGGGCGCCTCGGACGCGATCGTCACCATCGACGTGCGCGGCACCATCCGGCAGTGGAACGGTGGCGCCGAGGAGATGTTCGGCATCCCGGCGACCTCGGCGATCGGCTCGAACATCACGCGCATCCTGCCGGTCGAGCACCGCGACCCGCACGACGGCTACATCCGGCGCTACCTCGACACCGGCGTCGCCCGCGTGCTCGGCTTCTCGCGCGAGGTGCAGGCCGTGCGCGCCGACGGCTCGTTGTTCCCGGTCGGCCTCGGCATCAGCGAAGCGCGCGTCGGCGACGAGCGCCTGTTCGTCGGCATCCTGCGCGACATGACCGACGAGGTCGCGACGCGGCGCGAAGTGCAGAAGGCGAAGGACGCTGCCGACGCGGCGGCGACGGCGAAGGCCACGTTCCTCGCCAACATGAGCCACGAGATCCGCACGCCGCTGACGGCGATCCTCGGCTACGCGGAGGAACTCGGCGATCCGGAGCTGACGGCGGCTTCGCGGCAGGAGGCCGTCGAGGTGATCCAGCACAACGGCGAGCACCTGATGACGATCGTCAACGACATCCTCGACCTGTCGAAGATCGAAGCCGGCCGCATGGCGACCGAGAAGGTCGAATGCCAGGTCGAACGCATCGCCGCCGACGTCGTACGCCTGATGCTGCCGCGCGCGCAGGCCAAGGGGCTGCAGTTGCAGCTGCAGTGTGCTTCGCCGATGCCGCGCGCCATCACCAGCGATCCGACGCGCATCCGCCAGATCCTGATCAACCTCGTCGGCAACGCCATCAAGTTCACGCGCGCCGGCAGCGTCAGCATCGAACTCGCCGCCGACTTCGCCGCGGAGACGATGCGCCTCGCGGTGGTCGACACCGGAGTGGGCATCGCGCCCGAAGCGCTCGAGCACCTGTTCGGCTCGTTCGTACAGGCCGACAGCAGCACGACGCGCCTGCACGGCGGCACCGGCCTCGGCCTGCACATCAGCCGCCGCCTCGCGCGCATGCTCGGCGGCGACCTGCTGGTGGCGAGCGAGCTGGGCCGCGGCAGCACGTTCACCTGCACGCTGGCGACGGGCCCGATGCAACCGACCGCCGAGGGCACCGTGGCGCCACCGACGGCGTCCCGCGCCCGCGCCGTGGCGCCGCGCCTGCGTGGACGTGTGCTGCTGGCCGAGGACGGCCTCGACAACGTGCGGCTGCTGCAGCGCATCCTGGCGCCGACGGGCATCGAGCTGACCGTGGTCAACAACGGCGCCGACGCGCTGGCCGCCGTGCAGCGTGGCAGCCCGCGCTTCGACGCCGTGCTGATGGACATGCAGATGCCGGTGATGGACGGCCTGACGGCGACGCGGGCGATCCGCGCGACCGGCGCCGCGATGCCGATCGTCGCGCTGACGGCCAACGTCATGGCCGAGGACCGCGCCCGCGCCAGTGCCGCCGGCTGCACGCACTTCGCGACCAAGCCGATCGACCGCGCCGCGCTCTACGCGACGCTGCAGGCGAACCTGCCAGCGGCCGATGCGCCGGAAGCGAACGGGGCGCCCGCCGATCAGCGCGCGACGTCGGCGAGCAGCAACAACACGTCGGCCTGATCCTCGACGAAGCGCAGCAGCTCGGGACACGCCGCCAAGGCCAGTTGCGCGGCAAGCGCCTCGACCGCGCCCGCTGGCACCTTCGCCCCCGTCTGCGCGAGGCTCGCCAGCGTCGCGCGCTGCGCGGCCAGCCGTTCCTGCGCGTTGCGTGTCCACGCGCGCAGCCCGTCGCGCATCGCCGGTGTCGCCCGCGTGCCGATGCCGTCCAGCGCCGCGAACAGGTCCGTCGCCGCGGTGGCGAACGCGCTGCGCACCGCCGCTGCCGACTGGCGCACGACCACGCCGCGCACGTCGCCACCCATCGCCCACTGGCGCAACGCCTCGTCGGCGACGGCGAACGCTTCTTGCCGCAGCGCCACGACGCCCGCCGCCAGCGACGCGCGGGACGCGTGGTGCGCGCGCACCAGCTCGCGCAGCCGCGGGCCGGCGTCGGCGCCGAGCGCCTTCGCCGCGCGCCGCTGCAGCGTCGCCGCCGCCCGTTCGCCGCGTGCCGCCAGCGACCACGCCAGCGAGCCCGGCTCCTGGTGCAGGTGCCGCGCCATCGCCAGCAGCGAACGCACCGCCGCGGCGAGGCCATCGACGTCGCGTTCGGCCATGCGCTGCAGGCCGTCGGCGATCGCCAACGTCTGCAGCGTCGCCAGGCCGTCGTGCAGTTCGCGGCGGAACTCGGGTGCGGGCGTCTCGGCGTCGCCAGCGTGGAAGCGGCAGCGCGGCTCGTCGGCGAGGCTCGCGAACGTCGCCAGCGCCGGCCGCGCCGCTTTCACCGCGGCGAGCCAGTCGGGGCGCAGCACTTCGCTGTCGCCGACGCCGAAGTCGGCGTCGGCATAGTCGGACGGCGGCAGCGACAAGGACGGACCGAGCAGTCCACGCAGCGTCGCGACCAGCTGGCGGTAGCCGTCGGCGGCGTCGCGGGGCCGCATCGCCGAGGCGCGGAACGTGCGGGTGTGGAACTCGCGGCCGTCGCCGGCGACGAACACCGCACGCAGCAGCGCGTCGTCGCCGCGGCCGACGGCGGTCATCAGCAGCGCACTCTGCGGCTCGCCGGCGTCGAACACGAGGCCAGGCACCGGTGCGGCGTTGCTGTCGATGACGTTCTGCGCCAGCGGCGAGGTCACCAGCTCCGGCAGCTCGTAGCCGCAGGCGACCGCGGTCGGATGCAGGATCACGCGGCTCCGGTGCACGTCGCCGCCGACCAGCACGACACCGCTGATCCGCTGGGCGCCGAGCCAGCCGAACAACGCGTCGCGTTCGCCGCGCCAGTTGCCCCAGCAGTCCTTCTTGCCGCTGCGCACGCCTTCGTTCCACACCATGCCGCAGGCGAGCACCTTCCACGTCGCCGTCGACTGCAGCAGTCCACGCTGCAGCCACTGCAGCTGGGCCTGGCCGAGCAGCGTGCGCTCGTTCGCAGCCAGCGGCGACGGGCCTTCGTCGGCGCAACTGCGCGTGTCGAGCAGGAACACTTCGACCGGCCCGCTGCGGAAGCTCGTCCACACGCCGTGCGCGCCGTCGCCGAAGCTGGCGTGCGCGTGGTAGTCGACGAAGACGTCGCGCGCGTGCTTGCTGCCCGGCGCCTGGCCGAACACGTCGTTGGTGGCGAAGTCGTGGTCGTCCCACGTCGTCCACGTCGGCACCGCCTGCAGCATCGTGCGCACCGGCGGGAACGCGAAGAAGTCGCGGTGGCGCGCGCGCCGCGCCGACGCCGACGCGTTGTCGATGTACGGTGTGTCGCCGAGCAGCACGAGGCCCTGCGGCGAACGCGCCAGCAGCCGCGACCAGATCGGCTGTTCGGGGAAGGCCTTGTCGTGCGCGCACGACCCGAACGCCAGCGTCGTCGTCGTCGCGTCGTCGGGCAGTCCGGTGCTCCAGGGCGCCTGGCCGTCGTGCACGACCACGTCGCCGCAGCGGATGCGCAGCCGGTAGCTCGTCGCCGCCGGCAGGGCTGGCACCGCCCAATGCAGCACGCAATCGTGCTCGGCGTTCGCCGTGGCCTTCACCGGCGGCGGCGTGTTGGTGCCCGCGTCGATCGGCAGCAGCGTCAGCTCGAACTCTGCCGGGCCGTCAGCGCGCGCCCAGACGTGCAGCGCCGACGCGTCGGCGTGGCCGCGCAGAGGGCCGTGGCTCAGCGCTGGTTGCTGCGCCTGGGCCAAGGCGACGAACACGTTCGCCATCGCGACAGTGCGAACGAAGAAGAGCATCGGATTCATGCGAGCAAAGGAGCGAGGGCCGAGCGCCACGCGGCGAGTTTCTGCGCAGTGGTGCGCGCCGCGTGCGCCGGACTGGTCGACGGCAGGCGCAACACGTCGGGGCGGCGCGCGAGTGTCGGCAGTGCGAAGCGCACGAACAGATCGTGGGCGGTGCCGCCGTTGCAGAGCACGGTGCCGAGTGCCGGCTGGGCAGCGAACAGCGCGGCGAAGTCGTTGACGGCGCGATCGTCGGCCGCGATCGCGCTGTCGAGGCTGCCGTTGCGGCGGCACTGCTGCAGCACGTCCCACAAGGCAATGCCGGCGCGCTGCAGCGCCGCGATGCGCGCAGGATAGTCGGCGTTCGCATCGAAGCCGCAGATCGCGCCGACGATCGGCCAGAAGCCGTTCCGCGGGTGCGCGTAGTAGCGACCCGCCGCCAGCGACGCAGCGCCCGGCATGCTGCCGACGATCAGCACGCGGGCTTTGGCGGGCAACACCGGCGGGAAGCTGTGGACGAGCGACACGGGGCGACGACTGTAGCGACGCGGCCGGCGCGCGCGACGCGCGCGTTCGCGACGAACGCGCCCATGGCGGCCCGCGCCGCCGGCGACCGGCGTGGTATGAAGGGCGCGTGCCCGCACCGTTGTCGTTCGTCCGCCGCTTCCTCGACGCCCTGCCCGGCGACGACCGCACCGACCGCGATCCCCGCCCCGTGGTCTCTGCGCTGTGGTCGCGCGTGCAACCGACGCCGGTGCGCGCGCCGCGCCTGCTGGCGTGGTCGCGACCGCTTGCCGCGCAGCTCGGCCTCGACAAGGCGCGCATGCAGGAGCCGCTGACCACGCAGGTGCTCGCCGGCAACGCGCTGTGGCCCGGCATGGAGCCGTACGCGGCGAACTACGGCGGGCACCAGTTCGGCCACTGGGCCGGCCAGCTCGGCGACGGCCGCGCCATCGTGCTCGGCGAACTGCGCGCCGCCGACGGCAGCGTGCAGGAACTGCAGCTGAAGGGCGCCGGCCCCACCGCCTACAGCCGCCGCGGCGACGGGCGCGCGGTGCTGCGGTCGTCGCTGCGCGAGTACTTGTGCAGCGAAGCCATGCACGCGCTCGGTGTGCCGACGACGCGCGCCTTGTCGCTGGTGACGACCGGCGACGACGTCGTGCGCGACATGTTCTACGACGGCAACGCCCGGCCCGAGCCCGGCGCGATCGTCTGCCGCGTGGCGCCGAGCTTCCTGCGCTTTGGTTCGTTCGAACTGCCGACCGCGCGCGGCGACACGACGCTGCTGCGCACGCTGACCGACTTCGCCCTGCGCACCCACTTCGCCGAACTCGGCACGCCGGGTCGCGACGCCTACGCCGCCCTGCTGCACGAAGTCGCGGCGCGCACCGCGCGGCTCGTCGCGCACTGGCAGGCGGTCGGCTTCGTGCACGGCGTGCTGAACACCGACAACCTGTCGCTGCTCGGCTTGACCATCGACTACGGCCCGTACGGCTGGATCGACGACCTCGACTTCGGCTGGACGCCGAACACCACCGACGCCGGCCAGCGCCGCTACGCGTTCGGCAACCAGCCCGGCATCGGCCTGTGGAACACGGCGCGGCTCGGCGAAGCGCTGCTGCCGCTGGTCGACGACGACGAACGCGTGGTCGAGGACGCGCTCGCGCACTTCCAGCGCACCTACGCGGAAGCGGCGACGGCGTGGTTCGGGCGCAAGCTCGGCATCACGATCGACCTGCAGCGCGGCGACGAGCAGCTGGTGCAGCAACTGTTCGATTGGCTGGTCGCACAACCGACCGACATGACGCTGTTCTTCCGCGCGCTCGGCCCGCTGCTGCTCGCCGACACAGCACCGGCCGCGCTGCCGGAGT
Organism: Planctomycetota bacterium; assembly: GCA_044351865.1. GTDB lineage: Bacteria > Planctomycetota > UBA1135 > UBA1135 > UBA2386 > UBA2386. Next base: position 23,331 of record JBILEY010000018.1, read on the forward strand.
CGCTGCGCGCGACGTTCTACGGCGCTGTGCCCGAGGCCCACGTCGCGGCCGGCCACGCATGGCTGCTGCGCTGGTGGACCCGCGTGCACCAGGAGAGCAAGCCGGCGGCCGCGATCGCTGCCTCGATGGCGGCGACCAACCCGCGCTACGTGCTGCGCAACTGGCTCGCGCAGACCGCGATCGACGCGGCGACGAACGGCGACGTCAGCGTGCTCGACCGGCTGTTCACCGCGCTGCAACGCCCGTTCGACGAGCAGCCGCAGTTCGCCGAGTTCGCGCAGAAGCGCCCCGAGTGGGCGCGCAGCAAGCCGGGCTGCTCGGCGCTGTCGTGCAGTTCGTGAGACAGCAGCGCTGACGCCGCGGTCAGCTCGCCGCCGTCTCGACGCCGGTCGCCGGGGCGCGACCGTCGACGCCGTGCGCACCGGACTCGAGGAACGTCACCCGCCCCGACGTCACGTCGTACATCGCGCCGACGACGCCGATCTCGCCCTTCCTCAGCAGCTCCTGCAGCGTCGGGCTGTTGGCCAGCATCCACTCGATCGTGTGGCCGACGTGGGTCGCGGCGACGCGGTCGACGAACGCCGGATCGGTGCAATCGTGGCCCGGCTCGCGCTCCTGCTCCTCGCGGACCGACTCGCTGATCACCGACGTGATCGACACCAGGTTGGTCATGCCGGTGCTCGCCGGATCGATGCCCTTGCCGACGAACTCGCACGTCGCCTTCACTGCCCCGCAGCGCGTGTGGCCGAGCACGACGACCAGGCGACTGCCGGCGACCTTGGTGGCGAACTCGATGCTGCCAAGAGCCTTCCGCCGCGCGACGTTGCCGGCGAGTCGGCAGCTGAAGATGTCGCCGATGCCGACGTCGAACAGCAGCTCGGCCGGCGCGCGCGAGTCGATGCAGCTGACGACGATCGCCATCGGGTGCTGGCCCGACTTGGTGGCGTCGACCTGGCGCGCGAGGTCGCGATTCAGCCGGTTGCCCGACAAGAAGCGCTCGTTGCCTTCGCGCAGGATCTGCAGCACGTGCGCCGGCTTCAGCGTCGCCTGGACTTCGCGACTGGTGTAGTCGACGTACTGCACGACGTCCTTCAGCTGGTAGCGCTCCTGGAAGCCGATCAGGCTGACGACGATGCCGCGCGCCGGCGCGTTCTCCTCGGCGAACTCGCGCACCAGCGACAGCAGGTCGGAGTCGACGTAGTCGGACTGGCGCGCATCGAGGGCCACGTGGTCGCCGGCCTGGAAGCGCCCGAGCAGGGTCAGCAGACGCGCGCGGTTCAGGAAGCTGGCCTGGCTGCCGAACTCGATGCGATGCACGACGCCGCCGACGTGCGACTCGCGGATCACGCGGAAGCCGCCGCGCAGGTTGCGGCCGAACACGAACGACAGGCTGACGAACAGGCCGACCAGCACGCCGATCAGCAGGTCGGTGAACACGATCGCCAGCACGGTCGTCAGGAACGGCACGAACTGCAGCCAGCCGGCGCGCCACTTCTGGGCGAACAGCGTCGGATGCGCGAGCTTCCAGCCGGTGACGATCAGCACGGCGGCCAGCGCCGACAGCGGCACGTGGTTGATCCAGCGCGCCAGGAACAGCACGCTGACCAGCAGCAGCACGCCGTGCGCGATCGCCGACCAGCGCGTGCGGCCACCGGCGTTGACGTTCACCGAGCTGCGCACGATCACCGACGTCAGCGGCAGGCCGCCGAGCAGGCCGCAGACCATGTTGCCGACGCCCTGCGCGACGAGCTCGCGGTTGGGATGCGACGGCCGCCGCAGCGGATCGAGCTTCTCGGTCGCCTCGAGGTTCAGCAGCGTCTCGAGCGACGCGACGATCGCCAACGTCACGCCGGAGATCCAGATCGCCGACTCGCCGATGCGCGCGAACGCCGGGAACTGCACCAGGCCGCTGAGACCGAGGCCGTTGGTGCCGAGCACCGGCACGGCGACCAGGTGGGACTGGTCGATCGCCAGCGGCGACCCCAGCAGCACGAACGCTTCGTTGATCGCGACGCCGAGCAGCACCGCCACCAACGGCCCG
>JBILEY010000439.1:0-4485 GCA_044351865.1 Planctomycetota bacterium
GCGCGGCGGCACCGAGCTCGGCTTCAGCGACGAACGCGGCCTCGTGCCGTTGGCGCTGCGCGACGTCGACCAGCTCGCCGTCGTCGTCGACGGCTACCTCGTGCGCATGGTGCCGGCGCGCCTCGGCACGACCGAACAGGACCCGCAGCAGGTGCGCCTCGTCGCCGATCGCTGGTCGCTGCGGCGGCGTTTCCGCTTCGTCGGCCCGGAGCAGCAGCCGCTGGCCGACGTCTTCGTGCGCTTCAAGCCGCGCGACGCGGCGGCGAAGTCGACCGGCAAGGCGGCGATCGCGACCGACGATCCGGTCGTGCAGCGCGCGTGGATGGAGCACACGATGCTGGCGGCGCAACCGGTCTGTGCCGACGTGCCGGTGCAACTCGGCGTCTGGTCGGAGCAGCGCGTTCACCGCCTCGCCGACGGCGGTGAAGTGCGCTTCGTGGTGCCGGGTGAGTTCACGCTGGAGGCCGCGACCACCGCCGGCTTCGTCGGCACGGCTTCGTTGACGCTGACTGCTGGCGCGGTCGAAGGCCGCGAGCTCGTCGTCGCGATGCAGCCGGGCGCCCAGGTCGCCGGCCAGATCGTGGCACTCGGCGACGGCCGACCGCTCGCGGCCGCCACGGTGCAGCTGCAAGGCGGCGAACCGCTCGGCCTCGTCGCCACCACCGATGCCGACGGCGCGTTCCGGCTCGGCCCGCTGCTGCCGGGCACGCTGACGTTGCACGTGCACCACGGCGACCACGAACCGCAGGCCTACGGGCCGGTGGCGGTGCCGGGTGCTGCGCTGCGCATCCCGCTGCGCGCGCTGCCGCGGACGACGCTGCGTGGGCGCGTGCGTTCGCGGCCCGATCTGCAGCCGATCGCCGGAGCCGCAGTGTTGTGGCGCAGCGAGAGCGGCGGCAATCCGATCGCGACGACGACCGCCGCCGACGGCACGTTCGTGCTGCCCGCCACCGGGCAGGGCAGCGGGCGGCTCGCGGTGCAGGCCGTGGGGTTCCTCACCTACGCCGAACTGGTCGCCGTCGGCGCGCCGTTCGCGGACTACGACGTGTGGCCGGCCGATGCGAACGTGCGCGTCGAGCGCGGCCTGACGGCGATGCTCGAGGGCGTGCTGCGCGACGCCAGCGGCGCGCCGATCGCCGGCGCCACCGTGCGCTGGACGCCGGCTGCGCCGACGCCGGGTCCGGACTTCACCGGCCGCCGCGCGCTCGAAGGGGCGGTGCTGCAGCTGCCGCTCGGCGCGCGCACCGGCGAGGACGGCTCGTTCCGCCTCGAGACCAACCAGTTCGGCCCCGGCCGCCTCAGCCACGACGAAGTTGCGCTCGACGTGCAGGCGCGAGCTGGCGCCGTGACCAGCGGGCTGCGGCTGCAACCGTGATGCGCAACGCCGACGAAGCCAACCGCCGACCACGATGACGCTCCAACCCTGGCAGCAGCTCAGCGAGGAGACCTTGTTCCAATACAAGGTCTTCCGCGCCCGCCGTTCGCACCGCCGCTCGCCGCGCACCGGCGCCGAGATCGGCTTCTTCCTGATGGACACGCCCGACTGGGTGGTGGTGCTGCCGATCACCGTCGACGACCGGCTCGTGCTGGTCCGCCAGTTCCGGCACGGCAGCGGCCGCGTCGGCCTCGAGATCCCGGGCGGCCTGATCGACGCGCACGAGACGGATCCGGCGGCAGCCGCGGCGCGCGAGCTGCGCGAAGAGACCGGCTACGCGGCCGAACGCATCGTGCCGATCGGCGTGATGAACCCGAACCCGTCGATGATGACGAACCGTTGCCATGCCTTCCTCGCCACCGGCTGCCGACTCGTCGGCGAGCTGGCGATGGACCCCGGCGAGGACATCGAGGTCGTCACCGTGCCGCTGGCCGAACTCGATCGCATGGTGGCGCGCGGCGACATCGAGCACGCGATCGTGCTGGCGACGATCGCGTTCTGGCGGGCGCATCGGGCGACGTCGGGCTGAGCCCTGCGGCTGCGATGCCGTGCGATCCGGGGCGGCCCGGTGGCCGGCAACGCGCTCGCTGGCAATGATCGTGAACATCCAGGGTGTCCCCGCGGCAGATCGGCCGACCGATCGGCCACAGGCGCCGCTCGTCCGATCCTGGCCCGGGCCGGACCCCCTTCGCCCCATGCAACGCTCCCTGCTCGTCGTTCTCGTCGTGCTGTTGGTCGGCATCGCCGCCGCCACCTGGTGGCTGCTCGGCGCGCCCGACGTGACCCCGACGCCGTTGCCGACCGCGAACGGGACCGAGAACGCCGAAGCTGCCGCCGGCACCCAGGTCGGCAGTGCGCCGGTCGCCACCGACGCCGGCATGCAGCGGCAGGCGGCTCCGGCCGGCCAGCGCCCCGGCTTCGACGACCCCGAGATCCGCGCCAGCTTGTGCGGCTTCAAGGGCCGCGTCGTCGACCACCTGAAGCAGCCGGTCGCCGACACCGGGCTGCGGCTGTTCCGCGGCGCGATGGACAGTGTGCTGCCGGAGGGCATGGACCTGTTCGCCGACGCCTCGGCCTACGTGCCCGAGTACGTCGCCGGCGACGCGCGCACCGACAGCGAAGGCCGCTGGCAACTGACCGGCGTGTGGCCGCGCGGGCTCTACGTGCTGCACGCCGGCATCGGCACCGACGCGCCGACCTACCAGGTGGTGACGCAGACGCCCGGGCCGGGCGAAGTCGTCGACCTCGGCGACATCGTGCTGCCGAACGCGGGCGTGATCACCGGCACCGTGCTCGACGACAACGGCGATCCGCTGGCCGGTGCGCTGGTGCGCTGCGCCGACCTGCCGGGGGCCATCGCCGCGTTCTTTCCGATCGAGCGCTTCGATCCGAACGGCGCCTTGCTGGTGCGCGAGAAGAGCTCGCCGGTGCGCGTCGTCGAGATGCCGGCGTGGGTGGCGAAGGCGGTCGAAGAACTGCCGTTCCCGCGCGCGCTGACCGACAGCGACGGCAACTTCCGGCTCGTCGGCGTCGTGCCCGGCAGCAACATGCTGGCGACGACGGCGGTGGAGTTCCTGTCGGACGTGAAGGCGAGCGTCATCGTGCGGCCGGGTCAGGTGAAGAACGTCGGCAAGATCCGCCTGCGCCGCGGCGAGGATCTGATCGGCGCCGTCGTCGACACCGCCGACAAGCCGGTGCCCGCGGCCGAAGTGCTCGCCGGCTCGACGCTGAGCATGGGCCCGGTGGACCTGGCGCAGCGGGTGATCCGCGCCGACGCGCTGGGTCGCTTCACCGGCCGCGGCTTCTCGCCGGGCCGCGTCACCGTCGCGGCGCGGCGTGGGCCGGGACACCCGTGGGTGATGGCCGAGCCGCAGTCGATCAACGGCGAAGTGAAGGTCGTGCTGCCGGCGAGCTTCGGCGTCGACGTGTCGGTGCTGCTCGCCGACGGCAAGCCGGCGAAGTCGCCGCGCTTCCAGTTGCTGACGGGCAAGGCGGGCCAGGGCGCGGCCGAGATGTACCTGATGGGCGTGTCGCCGCCGCTCGACCTGAAGCACCGCAAGAAGCCGCTCGCCGAAGGGCGCTGGCGCATCGACAACCTGCAACCAGGCGCCTACACGCTGCTCGCCGATGCGCCGGGCCACGCCAACGCGTTCGCCAGCTTCGAGATCGTCGACGCCGACACCGCCATCGAGGTCAAGCTGCCGATGCCGTCGGTGTTCACCGTGCAGGTGTTCGACCAGGAGGACAAGCCGGTGCGCAACGCGGCGATCTACGCGCAGGCGCGTGGCAAGAGCCTGACCGAGATGCCGATCCGCTGCGGTCGCACCGGCACCGATGGCCAGCTGGTCGTCGATCAGCTGCGCGCCGAGACGCTGCGCGTCAGCGCCGAGCACCCGAAGTACGGCACCGTGCACGGCGAGGTGAAGGTCGGCGAGACGGTGCGCATGACCATGCTGGCGCCGGGCTCGATGCACGTGGTGGTGCGCGAGAACGGCAAGCCGCCGGAGCCGGGCAAGTGGTCGATCGGCATCATGCGCCGCCGCGGCAGCAACGAACCGCGCGGGCCACTCGAGAACATGCCAGCGCTGCACACCGCGGACCTCGCCGGCGAGATCTCGCTGAAGAACCTGCAGCCGGGCGAATACGAGGTCAACGTCGTCAAGGCGCTCGACGCGCTGCGTTCGCCGGGCGGCATCATGGCGCTGGCGCAGGAGATGTTCCTCGCGCGCGACCTGCCGTCGACGCGCACCGGGGTGGAGAGCGGTCAGGTGTGCGAAGTGCAGCTCGAGGTCGGCGAGCAGCCGCTCGAAGGGCCGACGGCGAGCCTGAGCGGCACGGTGACCGTCGACGGCAAGATCGCCGCCGGCTACGCGCTCACCACCAACGGTTTCGTCGGCACCGGGGAGAAGCGCGACTTCCGCCGGTTCTCGACGCGCGTCGACGAACGTGGTCGCTTCGCCTTCGCCACCGTGCCTGCCGGCGAACTGCAGCTGAGCCTGTTGTCGAACGGCGAAGGCGCGATGTTCTCCGGGCCTGGCGCCAACCTGTGG
>JBILEY010000441.1:0-4471 GCA_044351865.1 Planctomycetota bacterium
GTCCTACTCGTCGCTGATGCCGAACGTCGCGCTGCGCTCTGTCGGCGGCAAGGCGCTGCAGGACGTGACGATGGCGACCGGCCTCGGCCACCTGCAGAAGGGGCACGGCGTCGCCTTCTGCGACTTCGACCACGACGGCGACCAGGACCTGTTCGAAGTGATCGGCGGCGCCTACCCGGGCGACGCGTTCCGCTGCGGCCTGTTCGCCAATCCCGGGCACGGCAACCACTGGCTCACGCTGCGCCTCGTCGGCACCGAGAGCCCGCGCTGCGGCCTCGGCGCCAAGGTCTGCGTCACCGTGCGCGAGGGTGGGCAGAGCCGTCGCATCTGGCGGCACGTCGGCCCCGGCGCGTCGTTCGGCGGCAACCCGCTGCGGCTCGAGTTCGGGCTCGGCAAGGCCGAACGCATCGAACGCGTCGAGGTGACGTGGCCGCGCCGCGGCACCGTGCAGACGCTGGCGGAGGTGCCGATGGACGCGATCGTGCGCGTCGTCGAAGGCGAAGCGAAGGGCGAGCGCCTCGCAATTCCGGCTCCGCCCGGACGTCGCTGAGCTGCGCACACCGATGGACGCGCGCGAACAGGAGAGGCCGATGCTCGACACGCTGCTGTGGCTCTACGACGGACGCGGACGCGTGACGCGACGGCAGTATCAGGTCGCCTGCGCCCTCCTGGTCGTGTGCAAGCTCGGCATCGACGCGCTGCTGTGCCTGCAGGCCTTCCCGCGTCGGTGGCAGCCGATCACCGAACTGCTCTCGCCCGCGGGTGGGTTCACCGCGCACCGCTTCGACGCCGGCTACTTCGCCCTCGCGACCAATGCGGCCGTCTTCGGCCTGGCCCTGCTGCTGCTCACGGCCCGCCGTTGCCGCGACGTCGCCGCGTCGCCGTGGATGGCGCTGTTGCTGGTGATGCCGGTGGCGAACTGGCTGGTGCTGGGTGGCCTTGCCTGCTCGGCCAGCGCGCCACCGCCGTTGCCCAGCACACGGCGGGTCGTCGACAGCCGGCAGCCGCGCTTGCCGACCCCGTGGTGGGGCCGCGGGGAATGGCCCGTCGTCTGGGCGACGATCACGCTCTGCGCGATCGTCATGTTGGCGATCGGGCCGCTGGCGCACTACGGCGAGACGCTGTTCGTGGCCGCGCCGTTCCTGCAGGGTTTCGTCGCGGGTGTCTGCGCCGGTCAGGAGCGGCAGCGCGACGTGCGTGCCTGGCTCGTCAGTGTCTTCGTGTTGATGGCCGCGCTGGTGATGTTCGCCTACGAAGGGTTGTTCTGCATCGCGATGGCCGCGCCGTTGTGGCTGGGCATCGGTGCTTTGGGCCTCGTCTTCGGTCGTGCGCTGCAGCATTTCGCCCGCTTCGTCGTGCCCATAGGACTGCTCTCGCTGCCGCTGCTGCACGTCGGCGAGCGCCTGACCGCACCGGCGTCGACGGTCTACGAAGCGACCACCGAGGTCGTCGTGCAGGCACCGCCGCAGCAGGTGTGGGATCGCCTGGTGACGTTCGATCGACTGCAGCCGCCGGAGGAGTGGTGGTTCCGCGCCGGCATCGCCTACCCGGTGCACGCGACGATCGAGGGCCGCGGGGTCGGCGCCGTGCGCAAGTGTTCGTTCAGCACCGGCGACTTCGTCGAACCGATCGAAGTGTGGGACGAGCCGCGCCTGCTGCGCTTCACGGTCGAAAAGTGCCCGCCGCCGATGTTCGAGTGGAACCCGCTGCACGACCACGTCGACGCGGCGCACCTGCATGGTTCGTTCGCCGCGAAGCGAGGCCAGTTCGAACTGGTGCCGCAACCCGACGGCACGACGCTGCTGCGCGGCACGACGTGCTACGTGCACGGGCTTCATCCTGAAGGCTACTGGCGCGTCTTCAGCGACTGGCTCGTGCACTCGATCCATCGCCGTGTGCTGCACCACATCCGCGACGCCGCGGAACGGCGCTGAGCGGCCGCGCCACCGTCACCGAGTCGCGAGCGCGCTGCGCAGCAGCTCGGCGCCGAGCCCTTCGCCGCTCCACGTCGCATCGAGGCGTGGCTGGTCGTCGTCGGCGAGCGCGACGACGGCGAGCTCGTGCGACGGGCTGACGAGGTTCAGCACCTTGACGCCGCCGATCCAGCCCTGGCGTTCGACGACCTGCACCTTCTCGCCGCCGAGCGTGAGCTCGTAGCACCAGACGCCGAGTGCGGCGCCCTGTTCGTTCGCGGTGATCATCTGCCGAAAGGCGGCGTCGGGCAGCAAGCGCCCCGAACGCAGCGCGCGGTCGAAGCGCAGCAGGTCGCTGGCGGTCCCGTAGGCAGCACCCGCAGCACCGTAGGCGGCGAGCAGCAGCGGCGGCTCGGCGGTGCGTTCGCGGCCGACGTGACCGCGCGCGTGCGTCGCCGGCGGCGCGTCGGCGGTCGTGTAGAGGCCCGCCGTCGCCATGCCCGCAGCGTCGAATACAGAGCGCTGCAGCAGCGTTGCGTAGGCGCAGCCGTGCACACGTTCGAGCAGGGCGCCGAGCAGCCAGTAGTCGGCGTTGTTGTAGGCGAAGCGTTCGCCCGGCGCCGCGGCGGGCGTGCGCGGCAGCGAGGCCACGCGCGTGGCGTGGTCGCAAGCGGCGAGCCGCGGGTCGAGCACCGGGCCGTTCGCTTCCGGATCGGGCAGGCCCGAGAGATGCGTCAGCAGGTGGCGCACGGTGATGCGGTCGGCGTTGGCAACCGGCGCATCCGGCCACAGCTTCGCCACCGTCGTGTCGAGGTCGAAGCGGCCGGCGGCGACGGCCTGCATCACCAGGACGGCAGTGAACTGCTTGGTGATCGAGGCGAGGCGGAACACCGTGTCAGAGCACAGCTCCGGGCCGCCGATCGCGCGAAGCTGCGAGCCGCTCGGGCCGTCGACGGCGAGCACGCCGGAGAAGCCGTCGCGTGCCGCTTGCTCCATGCGGGCCTGGATGGCGGCGTTCGTCGCCGAGTTCGCGCTGCTGGCGCAGCCGCCGAATGCGCCGAGCGCCAGCAACAGGAGCCCATGGACGAGCGAGAACGGGCGGCGAGCGAGGGCGCGCATCGGCGCAGCAGACCGCGTGCGCACGGCGCCGTCGAGTTCGCGTCGGCGAAGTGCGCAGGCTGGGATCGAAGTCGCCGCGGCCGTGGCAGCAGGGCACCGCCGCCGGCACACTGCGCGCGTGAAGCTGCTCGTCATCCTGGCCGTCGGCCTGCGTCCGAAGGACCTGGCACACGCTCCCGTGCTGCGCGGCCTCGGTGCGCACGGCTTCGCGGCCCCGCTCGACACGGTGTTCCCCGCGGTCACCTGCACCGTGCAGGCGTCGTTCCTGACCGGGCTGCAGCCGCGCGAGCACGGCGCCGTCGGCAACGGCTGGTACTTCCGCGAGCTGGCGCAGGTGATGCTGTGGCGGCAGAGCAACCAGCTGGTGCACGGCGAGAAGCTCTACGAAGCGGCGGCGCAGCGCTTCGGTGCGCGCACGGCGAAGCTGTTCTGGTGGTGGAACATGTATGCGCCGAACGTTGCGTACTCGGTGACGCCGCGCCCCGAGTACCACGCCAACGGCCTGAAGCGCCCCGGGCTCTACAGCGAGCCGCCGCAGCTGCAGGCCGAACTGCAGCAGCAGCTCGGGCCGTTCCCGCTGTTCGACTTCTGGGGCCCGAAGGCCGGCATCAAGAGCACGCAGTGGATCGCCAGCTCCGCGCTGGCGGTGATGGCGCAGCACGATCCGGAGCTGCTGCTCGTCTACCTGCCGCACCTCGACTACGACCACCAGCGCTTCGGCCCCGACGATCCGCGCAGCGTGCAGGCGGTGAAGGACCTCGACGGCGAGTGCGCGCGCCTGATCGAGGCAGCGCGCGCGAAGAACGCGCACGTCGTCGTGCTGTCGGAGTACGGCATCGAGGCGGCGAAGCAGGTGGTGTTCGTCAATCGCCTGCTGCACGAGAAGGGCCTGCTGCGCGTGCAGGAGACGAGCCACGGCCAGCTGCTCGACTGCGGGGCGTGCCGCGCCTTCGCCGTCGCCGACCACCAGTGCGCGCACGTACACGTTCGCGACGCCAAAGACCTCGAGCCAGTGCGGGCACTGCTGGCGAAGACGCCGGGCATCGCGCGCGTGCTCGACCGCAGCCAGCAGCGGGAACTCGGCATCGACCATGCGCGCAGCGGCGAACTGGTCTGCATCGCCGAGCCGGGGGCGTGGTTCGCCTACCACTACTGGCTCGACGAAGCGCGCCGGCCCGACTTCGCGCCGACGGTCGACATCCACAGGAAGCCCGGCTACGACCCGGCGGAGCTGTTCGTCGACCCGAAGATCGCGTTCCCGAAGCTGCGCGTCGCCAAGAACCTCGCCAAGAAGCTGCTCGGCTTCCGCTACCTGATGGACGTCATCCCGACCGATCCGTCGCTGGTGCGTGGCACGCACGGGCGGTTGTACGGCGACGACGACGTGGGCCCGGTGTTCTTGTGCAGCGACCGGCGGCTTCAGCGCGATCGTGTCGCGG
>JBILEY010000412.1:0-4753 GCA_044351865.1 Planctomycetota bacterium
CCGAACGGCGGCAGCGGCGTGTGCACGCGTTCGCCGGGCATCAGGTCGCGCGCCTCGCCACCGGCGAGCGGCCGCACGAACAGGTGGCTGTAGCTGCCGTCGAGCCAGTGGTCCCAGTGGCGCACCATCAGGTCGTCGTAGGCGCGCGCGTTCGCCTTCGGCAGGTCGGGGTGGGCTGCCGTCACCGGCGGATCGATGGCGACGTCGCGGGTGAACGCGAGGTGGTCGCCGGCCGGCGAGGCCGACAGGTTGGCGACCGCACCGGGCAGCGTCGCCGCGACCGCGCCGTCGGCCAACGTGCGCATGACGACGCCGTCCTTGCCGACGACGGCGAAGCGGCTGGCGCCGCCCTTGCCGTCCGCCAGCCACACCGGCGAACTGCCTTCGGCCACCGGCTTGCCCTTGCTGCCGGGCGCGGTCGGCAGCAGCCAGACGACCGGCGCGCTGCGGTTCTGCGCCAGGTCGGGCGTGCGCACCGTGTAGAGCAGATGCGCGCCATCCGGGCTCAGGGCCAGTTCGCCGACGCGCAGCAGGCCGGCCAGGGACTCGGAGGTCAGCAGCTGCTGGCCCGGCGCCGCCCCGGCGAGGGCGACGACGGCAGCCAGCGCAGCGGAGAAGGCGCACGCACCGAGGCGGAGATTCGGCATGCGGCGATCATGCGCGGCATTCCCGGTCGATGCCACGCTGCTCGTCCGGCCTCGCCCCGTTGCCATCGGGGGGGGCCGCAGCCGGGGCCCCCGTTCGGAAGGAACCCGGCCCGACTCCGTCTGAGGCGTCCGTTTCCAAGCTGCCGATCGTTAGACTGATCGGCCTTCCGCCATGAACAAGACCCTGCGTTCCCGTCGTCCTCACGAAGCCGGCTTCACCCTGATCGAGATCATGGTGGTGCTGCTGATCATCGGCCTGATCGTGTCGATCGTCGTGCCCAACCTCGACTACATCCTTGGCGACGCCAACGAGCGCACGGCGAAGACCAACTGCCTGCAGCTGCACGAGACCGCCAGCCTCTATGCCAAGCTCAAGAACGGCAACCGCCCGCCCGAGGACCTGCAGGTGCTGACCCAGAAGAACGACAAGGGTGAGGCCCTGCTCACGGAGCTGCCGCGGGACCCTTGGGGCAACGAATACAAGATCGTCGTCGAGACGCCGACCAAGTGGAAGGTCATCAGCTTCGGCCCGGACGGCAACGAGAACACCGAAGACGACATCTCGAGCGTCAAGGAAGACCAGTGACGGTCCGCGACATGGCACTGCCGCTCGATCCGCACGGCAAGTCCATGTCGCTGGCGGGCAAGCTGGCGATCGCAGCGACGCTCGGGATCCCCGTCGCCTGTGCACCGTCGATCTCGAGCGCGGAACAGATCTCGAGAGCCGAGAAAGGGAGCTGAGCACGTGCGCACGCCGTCACCGAGACCGACACCGACGAGCCCCCCTCGCGGCTTCACCCTCGTCGAGATCCTCGTCGTCATGGCCCTGATCGGCCTGCTGATGGCGATGGTCGTGCCGAACCTCGGCATCCTCGTACCGTCTGCCAGGCTGCGTGGCTCCGGCACGGTGATCCAGCGCAACCTCGACTTGTTGCGCAGTGAGGCCCGCATCCAGAGCAAGCGGATCGCGATGGAGTTCGACCTCGACAAGCGACGCTGGCGCGCGGTCTATCCCCCCGAGCAGATGCTGACGCGCGACCAGGACGCGTCGACGCTCGAGGAGATGCTCGACAACTGGAAGGAACTCGAGGACGACGTCGTGTTCCATGGCGTCGACACCGGCGCCCAGATGTTCACGCGCGGCACCTACCGGCTGGTGTTCGACGAGTTCGGCTTCACCAACGACCAGATCGTGCACCTGCGCCTCACCAGCGACCCGAACGAGGTCTGGTCGCTGACCCTGATGGGCCTCAGCGGTCGCACGGTCGTCACCGAGACGTCGGACGGCAACCCGCCGCGGCTGCAGCAGACCAACGAAGGAGCCTTCTGATGCACGCGACCCTCGCTCCTCGGCACGGAGAACGCGGCATCACGCTGCTCGAAGCCCTCGTGGCGATGATGTTGATGGCGCTCGTCGTCACCAGCTTCATCGGCATCCGCACCGACGCGCTGGTCGACGCCACGCAGGCGCGCAACTGGCGCCTCGCCCGCGAGATCGCCGAGGAGAAGATGTCGGAGCTGCAGGCCGGCGCGCGCGAGACGCCGCCGGAGAACGGCAGCAAGGTGACGCTCGAGAAGTACGAAGGCTTCTCCTACAAGATCGTCATCGGCGAAGCCGGCGTCGCCGACATCGAGAGCGAGATCGCGACCAGCTCTGCCGGCGAGGACCCCGAGGCGCGCGATCGCGCCGACTGGCAGCGCCGCCGCGAGGACTACCGCCGCGCCAGCGAACGCGGCCTCAGCGCGATGGAGCTGTCCGAACAGCGCGCCGAGGACGTCAACATGCGGCTGGCCGAGAAGACGCCGAGCGAGACCGACTTCGAGGAGGTCGCCGTCGTCGTCTACTTCCCGAAGATCGGCGCCGCCTTCGAAGGCGAAGAGGACACGCTGCTGATCAAGGCGCGGCTGTCGACGCTGGCGATCCGCGGCTACACGCCGCAGGAAGCGCAGCAGGAGGCGTCGACGCGCGGCACTTCGGCGGCGGCGGCGGGATTGCCCGGCGGCGGTGCCGCTGCGAGCGGCGCGGGCAGCAGCGGAGCCGCTGGTCGCAGCGGCAACTCCGGTGGCTCGAACTCCTCCGCAGGTACAGGCAAATGAGCAACACGATGCACCCTTTCCGCACAGCGCGCGGGTTCACGCTGATCGAAGTGCTGCTGGCCGTCGCCATCAGTTCGGTCGTGCTGCTGACCGTCAGCACGACGTTCCACGTGATGCTGAACGCGCGCGACGTCGTCGAGGACCTTGCCGAGTCGACCGAAGCCGGGCCGCGCATCATGAACCTGATCGAGCGCGACCTGATGGGCATCTGGACGTTCAACGTGCAGGAGAACCGGGTCTTCCGCGGCCGCAACATGGACGTCGGCGGCAAGGACGCCGACCGCCTCGACTTCCTGTGCACGACCGACGCGGTCGGCACCGTGCTCGACAACAACAACCAGCCGCGCAAGCCGACGCTGTGCGAGGTCGGCTACTGGCTGAAGCCGAACCCGCGCTTCCGCGACCTGATGGAGCTGTGGCGCCGCGAGGACCCGATGGTCGACGACGACATCACCACGCAGGGCACGTTCCAGCTGGTCGACGACCGCGTGAAGAACTTCAAGGTCACCTACTTCCGGACCCTCGGCAGGAGCGCCGAGGAGCTCAACGAGTGGGACAGCTCGGTCGAGGACGCCCTGCCCAAGCGCATCAAGATCTCGTTCTCGCTCGAGCGCCGGCGCAGCAGCCGCAACATCGTCAGCGACGCCGAGGTCGAGGACTTCGAAGGCGGCACGCGCACCTACGAACGCCACATCGTGTTCGACTCGCGCTTCGACGGCATCCTCGCCAGCAACAGCGCGCGCATCCCGGTGTTCCCGACCGAGCCAGAGGCCGCGGCCGAGGGGCCGCAGGGTCCGGCCGGACCCGGTGGTGCCGGCGGCCGCGGCGGCGGCCCGGCGGGGCCCGGCGGCATGAGCCAGGCGATCGGCGGCAAGCCGGGTACGACGACGACCGCCACACGCAACGGCCCATCGGGCCCCGGCAACCGCGGCGGGCGCGGAGGCGGTCCTGGGACTGCCACCGGCGGTGGTGCCCTGCCGCCGACCCAGTTGCCGCCGGGCTTCAACCCGGCCGACATCTTCCGCGGCATCGGCGGCGGTGCGAGCGGCGGCGGCGGTCTGTTCGGCGGCGGCCGCTGACCGACGGCGAGAACGTTCCCGCCGGCCCCGCTGGGAAACGCGCGTTCAGAAGATCGGCTTGCCGAGCACCGCGCGCCCGCCGAGATACGGCTGCAGCACCGCGGGCACGCGCACCGTGCCGTCCTGCTGCTGGTGGTTCTCGATCAGCGGGATCAGGATGCGCGGGCTGGCGACGACGGTGTTGTTCAGCGTGTGGCAGACCATCGCCTTGCCGCCGTCCTTCGGCCGGTAGCGCAGTTCGAGCCGGCGCGCCTGGTAGTCGTAGAAGCGCGACGCCGAGTGCGTCTCGCCGTAGGCGTTGCGCGACGGCATCCACGTCTCG
The DNA here is from genome assembly GCA_044351865.1 of Planctomycetota bacterium. GTDB lineage: Bacteria > Planctomycetota > UBA1135 > UBA1135 > UBA2386 > UBA2386. The sequence goes on from JBILEY010000412.1 coordinate 4,146, forward strand.
ATGTCGTACTTGAAGGCCTGCGGCACGCCGAGGTCACCGCCGCAGACGGCGACGATGCGGTACGGCAACTCGAACGCCTGCAGCATGTCCTCGGCGTTCTTGACGATCGCGTGGTGGTGCTCGACCGAGCGCGCGGTGTCGGCGATGTCGATGACCACCTGCTCGACCTTCTGGAACTGGTGCACGCGGTAGAGGCCGCGGGTGTCCTTGCCGTAGGTGCCGGCCTCGCGGCGGAAGCACGCCGAGCGCGCGACGTACTTCTTCGGCAGCTGGTCCTCCGGCAGGATCTCGCCGGCGTGCAGCGACGTCACCGGCACCTCGGCGGTGCCGATCAGGTTCAGCTCGTCGCGCTCGGCGCGGTAGGTCTGCTCTTCGCCACCCGGGAAGAAGCCGGTGCCGAACATCGCCGAGTCGCGGACCAGCAGCGGCGGATCGACCGGCGTGAAGCCGCGGCCGACCAGCAGGTCGATGGCGTAGCGCAGCACGGCGTCGTGCAGCAGCGCGAGGTCGCCGAACAGGAAGTAGTTGCGCGAGCCGGCCATCTTCGAAGCGCGCTCGAAGTCGAGCCAACCCTGCTTCTCGCCGAGCTCGTAGTGCGGCCGCGGCGT
>JBILEY010000174.1:0-10157 GCA_044351865.1 Planctomycetota bacterium
CGAACGTGCGCACCGTGCCCCAGCGCTTGGTCTCCTTGTTCTCGGTGTCGTCCTTGCCCTCGGGCACGTCGCTGTCCGGGATGTTCGGGATCAGCGCCAGCTGCTTCTCGAGCTCGGCCCGCAGCGCCTTCTCGCGCTCCTCGAGCCCACCCATCTCGGCCTTGCGCTCCTTCTGCTTGGCCTGGAACGCTTCGCGCTCGGCCGGCGCCATCTTGCCGAACTCCTTGCTGCCGCTCTTCAGCTCGCTGCGCATGCCGTCCAGCGTCGGCAGCAGCGCGCGCAGTTCGGCGTCGAGCTTCAACACGGCATCGACCGCGGCGGCGCGGTCCGGCATGCGCTTCTTCAGGGCACCGGCGCGCGCGGCGTCGGGGTTCTCGCGCAACAATTTGAGGTCCAACATGCGGCGCGGAGTCTAGCGGCGCGCCCCGGCCGGGCCAGCGCGCCGTCGTGCGCAGCGCCCCGTGCGCTCGCTACGGGCCCTTCCACAGCGACTGGATGGCACCGAACCAGGGGTGCTTCTTCACCACCAGCTGCAGCTTCATGCCGGCAGCGGGCAAGTCCACTTTCAACTGCAGCGGCCCCTGCTTGTAGCCGTCGGGCATCGGGAAGCACGCCGTCTGCTGCATCAGCTGGCCGTGCACCTTCGCCGCTTCGTTGACCAGTTCGGGGTCGGTGAACGGCATGAACTTGCCGACGGTCTTGGCGCCCTTGCCGTCGGGCTGGCTGCTGGCCATGACGTCGCAGGCGAGCGACAGGCCGTGCCACTGCGTGTAGGCGCAGCCGAGCCCGTCCTTGACGATCAGCGTCAGTGCGTCGATCACCGCCGGGTCGTCGCCGTCGCGCTTGAAGCTGAGCGTGAACGGCCCGCCCATCTTCAGCTCCTTCACCTTGCCGGCCTCGACGAGGAACGTCTCGCTGTCGCCGCGGTAGAGCGTCGCCATCTGCACGCGCGGCGCCTTGCCGACGACGATGCGACCGAACAGCACGTGGTACTCCCCCGCCGGGACCTCGACCTCCTTGCCGCCGGCGAGGTCGAAGAACGCAGTCTGGTAGTCACCGGCGCCACGCACGACGAGCTGCGTCGGCGGCGCGTTCTTCGGGCCGGTCCAGACCAGCTTCAGCTTGCCGGTCTTCATGTATTCGGGGTTCAGCGGTCGCGCGTTCAGGGTGTCGCCTTTCACCTGCACGTAGTGCCAGCCAGTGCTCAGCTTGACGAACTCCGAGAACGGCACGCGCGGCCCCTTGCCGACGCGCATCGAGTCGAGCAGCGGCACCGGCGTGCCCTCGCCGTCGGTCTTGTCGTCGTGCACGCCGAGCATCTCGCTCTTCCACGGCACAGCGAACGGGTCGGCGTCGCCCGGCGTGCCGTCGGCGTCGTCGTCGTAGAGCGTCACCAGGTCGGCGCCGACCTGCGTCTTCCAGCTGGCGGCGCTGCGGTAGTAGATGTTGGCGACCTCGGCGGCGATCGTCAGGTTGCACGCCGCTTCGTTGACCATCTCGCGGTCCGAGCCGATCCAGAACGCCATCGCGTACGGTTGCTTCTTCGCCGCATCGAGCCAGAACGGCGAGACCTTCCCCTTCGGCGACACGTCGACCTCGACCAGGTCCTTGATCTCGTTCGAATGCACCGAGATCGCGAACTTCGCGGCACCCGTGCGCGCGAGGAACAGGTCGCTGCGCTTGAACCAGTCGAACTTGCGCTGCTCGCCTTCCTTGCCGAGCGAGATCAGGTTCCAGAACGCCGGCACCGGCCCGTTGCGCGGCCCATAGTCGAGCTCGTCGAGGTTCGCCAGCGGCTCGAACTTCAGCTCGTGCTTCGCCTCGGCGACGCCGGCCTTGACCAGCGCTTCGATGCCCTTGGCGTCGGCGCTGTAGCCCTCGGCCTTGCGCTTGTCGGACTTCTTCGCCTCGTCGTCGAGCTTCGTCTTCTCGGACTTCACGTAGTCGCTGTTGCGCATGAAGTGCGTGTCGCCGGTGAAGCCCCAGTCCTTGCGCAGCCGCAGGAACTGCTCGGTCGCGGCAAGCGTGCGCTTGCGATCGTCGGTGGTCGGCTGCGGCACCTTGCCGGCGACGAACGCCGCTAGGCTCCACATCTCCGCGGCGAGCACCGAGTGGCCGAAACCGACCGTCGCTTCGGCGAGTTTCTGGTAGCCGTCGAAGACCAGCAGCACGCCTTCGCGCGTCGGCTTCTTCTCGACGTCGTCGAGGTAGACCTTCCACAGCTTCGTCGAGTCCCGTCGGCAGTCGCGCATCATCTCGAGCTGCTTCGGCGTGGCGCTGCTGGCCCAACGCAGCACGCGTTCCGGCGCCTCGCTCGACTCGAACGCACGCTGCCACGCCGCCGTGACGGCGGCCACCTTCGGCGCCACCGCGGCATCGCCGGCATTCTGCAGCAGCACCAGTTCCTCGAACCACAGCAGCGCGGCGGACGGCGAACGCTTGATCGCGCGGTCCATCGCGGTGTCGTCCTTGGCGTCGAGCCCGCGCTGGAACTCGGCGCGGAACTGGTCGGCGGGAAGCTCTTCCTGCGCCGGCAGGGCGAGCGCGCACAGGAACAACGAGCACAGAGCGAGCAGGGAACGCAGCATCGGCATCGACCTCGGTCCGCCGATGCTAGCGGAGCACCGCGGGCCGCGCCTCAGGCTGCTCGCCGCTCACGCCGAGCACGGCGCGATCAGCGGCCCTGCCCCTTCTGCGCGCTGATCTGCTCGAGGAAGCGGCGCTCGGCGGGCGTCAACGAGCCCAGTCCGGTCGCCTTGACCTTGGCCAGGATCGCATCGAGGCTCTGTTCGCGTTCGTCGCTGGCCCGCTGCTGCCGCGCGGCACTCGCCGCCTGCCACCGGCCCGCCAGGGTGGCGAAGAAGCCCGGGCGCTCGCGGCCGCCGAAGTCGGCGTGGTCGACGAACCAACCGCGACGGAACGCCAGCCAGCCGAGCAAGGCACCGCCGAGGTGCGCACTGTGGGCGACGCCGCCAGCTCCGATGCCGGTGGCGAGTTCGACCAGCTGCCAGTAGGCACCGAACGCACAGAACAGCGCGGCCAGCACCCACAGCGGCATCTGGACGATGAAGAACACGATGGTCGCGTTCGGCTGCACGCAGGCGGCGTAGACCATCAGCGCGTAGCAGGCGCCGCTGGCACCGACCAACGGCACCGACAGGTAGCCGCCGGCCGCAGCCGACAGCACGAAGCCGAGGGCGCCGACGGTCCCGCCCCACAAGTACAGGCGATAGGCGCCGAGCCGGCCGAGGCGCGCTTCCGCCATCGGCCCGAACACCCACAGCGAGATCATGTTCCCGACCAGGTGCATCGGGTCGATCGAGTGCACGAACTGGTAGGTGACGACGCGCAGCAGCCCGAGGCCGTAGCCGGCGAACAGGCCCGGCCACGAGAAGCCGAGCCAGCGACCGAAGCCGCCTTCCACGGCCGGCACCCAGCGCGCCAGCAGCAGCGCCACCAGGTTCAGCAGGAACACGGCGACGTTGATCAGGAACAACGTCTTGGTCGCCGGCGGCAGCGGCAGGTAGAAGCGAGGCCCCTCGTGGTTCATGTCGGCTTCGGGCTCATGTCGGAATGGGCCGGCGCCGGCCCACCGCTACCTTTCGGCCCGACCCCACCCGGAGACTTGACGGTGCCTGCGCAACTCCTCGATGGCAAGCTGATCGCCCAACGCATGCGCAGCCGGCTGCGCGAGGCCCGCGACGCCCTCGGCCGGCCGGTCCGGCTGGTCTCGGTCGAGATCGGGCAGAACCCCGCCGCCGCCGTCTACGTGCGCAACCAGCAGCGCGCTGCCGCGGAAGTCGGCATCGAGATGGAGGTGCAGAACCTGCCGATCGGCACCACCGAGCCGCAGCTGGTGGCGACGATCGCCGAGCTGAACGTTCGCCCCGAGGTCGCCGGCATCCTGGTGCAACGCCCGTTGCCACCGGGCATCGACCCGCGCGTCGTGCAGTCGGCGATCGACCCGCACAAGGACGTCGAGGGCATGCACCCGGCGAACATGGGCGCGATCCTCTACCGCGAGCCGGTGATGACGCCGTGCACCGCCGCGGCCGCCCAGCACCTGATCCTCGCCACCGGCCTCGACCTGCGCGGCGCCGAGACCGTCGTCGTCGGCCACAGCGAGATCGTCGGCAAGCCGATCGCCGTGCTGCTGCTGCACCACCTGTCGACGGTCACCGTGTGCCACATCGGCACGCGCAAGCTGGTCGACCACACCCGCCGCGCCGACATCCTCGTCGTCGCCGTCGGCAAGGCCGGCCTCGTGCACGGCGACATGGTCAAGCCGGGGGCCTGCGTGATCGACGTCGGCATCAACCAGGCGCCCGACGGCCGCATCGTCGGCGACGTCGACTTCGCGTCGACGGTCGCGGTCGCCGGCCACCTGACGCCGGTGCCGGGCGGCGTCGGCCCGGTCACCGTCGCCATGCTGCTGCGCAACACGCTGCGCGCCGCCGGCGCCGCCGTGTGAGGCCCAGCAAGCGCCCGGGCAATCGCTGAGCCTGGTCGCCCGCAGGGCGAGCAGGCCTCCAAGGCGACGACGCAGCGGGGCTGGGGGCGCCGGTCTCGCAGTCGATGGGCCCCGCGTTGCGGCGTCCGGGCAATCGCTGAGCCTGGTCGCCCGCAGGGCGAGCAGGTTCAGCGCGTCGGCAGCGGCGGCACGTCCGTCAGTTCCTGCGGTGCTGGCACCACGTTCGGCCGCGCGATCAGGTCGATCGCGCCGAGAACCAGGAACGAAAACAGGACCGTGTAACTGATCCACACGCCGTCGTGCAGCGCACCGGAGAAGCCGTAGGCGTGCAGGCCGACGCCCAGCAGGTTCGTGTGGAACCAGGAGAACACGACGATCATGCCGCTGAAGATCGACCACAGCACGAGGCCGGCGTCGCGCACCATGCCACTCATGCGCGCGTGCAGCAGCGCGATCTGCGACAGGCAGATCAGCAGGGCGCCGTTCTCCTTCGGATCCCAGCCCCAGAAGCGACCCCACGAGTCGTTGGCCCAGACGCCGCCGAGGATCGTGCCGACGACGCCGGTGGCGAGGCTGAAGCAGGTCACGCCGTAGGTGACCTTGGCGAGGACCTTCAGCAGCGACTGCTGCGGGTCCTTGTCGAGGCCGAGCACGCGCACCACGACCCAAGCCATGCCGACGACCGACGCGGCGAGGCCGGCGCCGTAGCCGATGTTCATCGTCGGCACGTGGATGCCGAGCCAGAAGTTGCTGAGCAACACCGCCTGCAGCGGCTTCATCGTGTCCTGGGCGTCGGCGACCTCGAACAGGCGCGCGAAGAAGATCAGCAGGGCACCGAGGAACGGGGCCAAGGCCAGCAGGATGCGCCGCGGCAGGAAGAACTCGGCGGTGATCATGACGATCGCCGCGACACCGCCGATGAACAGGAACGTGTCGTAGAGGCGCGTGATCGGCGGGTGGCCGGTGACGAGGCAGCGGATCCACACGTCGAGGACCAGCAGCACGATGCCGAGCATGGTCGTCGCCGCACTCAACCACCACAACAGCCGGTTCTTCGGCAGCACCCAGCAGACGCATGCCAGCAGGAAGCCGAGCACGAACGTCATCATCGCGTGGAAGTGCCAGTTCGCCGAGTAGTAGTAGGCCTCGGTCTCGACCGTGTCCGTGCCGGTGCGGCCCTTGGCGGCGGCATCGACCGCGCGCTTGTAGTCGAGCAGGTGGCGCTGGCGATCGCCGAGGCCGTCGGTCTGCAGGCCGGCTTCCAGGTGTGCCAGCATCGCCACATACGACGGGTCGAGCGGCATGCGCCCCGTCATCGCCCCGCCGATCACTTCGCCGAAGCTGTGCCAGGTGATGCCTTCCGCCTGCGTCGGCGGCAGCAGCAGCGCCCCCGGCGGTGTGCGCGACGCCTCCTGCAGGAAGGCGAGCACCTGGCCGAGGTTGCCGTGCTTCTCGGCGGCGAAGTCCTCGCCGACCGCGCGCACGTGGTCGCGGAACGAACCGACGTTGCGCAGCACGTCGGTCAACGCGATGCGATCGCGGCCGCCGAACAGCGTCTTCAACTCGGCGCCTTCGAGTTGGATCGGCACCTGCAGCGCCGCCACCAGTTGGTGCATGCGGTGGTAGGCGATCAGCTGGCGCCACAACTGCAGCAGGTGGCGTTCGACTGGCGAGCGCTGCGGTTCGGGCTTGCCGTCGAGCTTGTCGACCAGTTCTTCGAGCTTGCTCGCGCTCTCGATCATGCGTTCGTACGAGAGGTACTCGAAGCGCTGGCCCTGGCCGTCGTGGTGGATGCCGAGCGCGTCGAGCACACTGACGTTCTCGATGCGGAACAGCGGGTAGCGCGCCGCCTGCTCGGGATAGCACCAGGCGTCGAGCAGCCACTCGGTCGGCGACAGCTTGGTCGTACGGCCGTCGCTGGTCTCGAACTGCACGTCGCGGCGCCCGTGCACCGCGTAGAGCGTGTACGACGCCAGCGTCGACAGCGGCTGCACGCGCCCGTCGTTCATCGCCATCGTGCTGCCGAACTCGGCGACGAAGGCAGGATCCCAGCCACCCTTTCGCAGCAGCTCGCCGGAGATCTTCGGCGCCGCGCGGCTGCAGCCGGCGGCGACCAAGAGCAGGCACAGCCACAACCAGGCCAGAACGTTCGTGGTCGGCGTCTTCGTGGTCGGCATCGGCATCACTCGCGTTGCAGGGTGGAGTAGGTCGTGGAGTCGAGGAAGCGCGCCAGCTTCATGACGAAGTGCAGCAAGAGGCCGAGGGCGATGACGAAGCACGCCAGCATCGGCCACATGTCCGAGGGGTTGTACGACACCTCGAACACCGAGTACCACGGCGGCCCGCCCATCGGCTGCGGTCCCCAGCTGGTCTGGTAGACGACGTAGCCATCGCGCCGCAGCGGGTTGTTCATGAAGATCTCGGCGTCCTGCGCCCCGGCTTCGTCGACGACGGTGACGAAGCTGCGGAAGTCCTTCGGCGACATCGTGCCGGGATGGTCGAGCTTCTGGAACTTGCGGAGCTTGACCGCGAACGGCAGTTCACGCGTCACATGCCGCAGGTCCAGGCCGTAGCGCACGCCGTCGACGGTGAACGCGAACGGATAGCGCGCTTCGTCGAACGGCAGCCGCGGGAAGCCCCAGACGATGCCGCGGATCGGCGCGCCGTTCTTCGGCAGTACGGTGACGTAACAGCCGGCGATCTCCTGTTCGCTGCGCGGCTGCTGGCCCGGCTGCCAGCTCTGTGGCAGCAGCACGACGCCGTCGACACTCTCGCACGGCGAATCGACGCGCGGCCCCTTCGGCACGGCGCGAGCGTGGTCGACGAAGTCGCGGACCTCCAGAGTGAACGGCAGGCCTTCCGGCGCCAGCGTCACCACCTGACCAGGGCCGCTGATCGAGTCCTTCGGCAGCCGCGCGGCCGGCAGGCGCGACGGCCACAAGACGTGCTCGGGTACGACCCGCTCTTCGACCTTGTCGCCCTTGTCGACCAGCAGCGCCAGCTCGAAGTCGTGGAAGCTGACGAACCGCGAGCTCTGGTAGACGCGGCCCGGAGCCCCCGCCGCGTCGGCCGGCGGCGCTTCGTACAGCGACAGGTTGCCGGCGTACGAGTAGTGCATCTTGACGAAGCCGGCGACCAGCAGAAGGGCGATGCCGAGGTGCGTGATCAGGATGCCGGAGTTGCGCACGTTCCACTTCATGCGCACGAGCCCGCCGACCATCAGGTTGACGAACAAGAGCCCCATCACCGGGTAGGCGCCCGGCAAAGGCACCTTCATGTCGAACAGGTGCGTGCCCCAGATCGACACCGGCAGCTTGGCGACCACGAACCAGGACTCGAAGTACTCCTGCTGCACCGCATAGGTGCTGCTGTCGATCTGCGCCAACGTGCCGAGCCACGTCAGCAGGCCGAGCAGCACGACCAGCACGACCGACAACTTCATCGACGACAAGAAGCCGACCACGAAGTCGAGCGGGGAGCCCCTGCGCGGCACGGCGGCGGCTTCCGACGGCGAACTCACAGCGCTCATTGCGCCCTCCGCACCGACGCGCCGAACGCGCGGAAGCTGTCCAGCTGCTTCTCGACCTCGGCGGCGGCGCCGACGAGCTTGGCGAACAGGATCGTGTTGCCCTCGCTGCGCGCCGCGACCAGCATGCGCGCACCCTGGATCTGCTTTCCGCTCATGCTGCGGAAGTCCCCCGCGAGGTCGAGCAGCACGCTGTCCTCGCCCAGGAACGCGACCTTCGTCAGCGCCGCGAAGTCCGCGTCGCTCATCGGGCCCTGGCCCATCTCGCCGCGCCAGATGTCGAGCGTCGCCTTCAGGCCACCGCCGAGCTGGCCGAGGTAGACCTCGCCGTCGCCGGCGAAGGTGTGGTGCAGGAACTTGTTGCTGCCGGCCTTCGCCGTCCAACCGGCCGGCACCGTCGCCGTGAACGGCCCGCTCGGCGGCGGCGGCTGCTGCGCCGGCGCGCCGCCGACCGGCGGATGGTCGCCCGGCAGCGGCTGCCCGCGCTGGATCGGCGGCGCCTGCGGGTTCGGGCTCGCCGACGCACTGCGCAGCGACTTCGCCAGCGCCAGGAACTGGTCGCGATGGCTCTTCACCACCGCCTCCGGCCCGACGAACTTCAGCGTGGTCACTTCGTCGCCCTGCGTCACGAACGCGAGCAGCATGCCCTTGCCGGGCTTGCCGCCGAACGTGCCGTAGAGCTCGACCATGCGGCCCGGCCGACCGAGCAGTTCGACGACCTCGAGCGCTTCGAGCGCCGGCACCTGGTCGAGCCCGAACTGTCCGTACCAGCGCTTCAGGTTGCCGGCGACGCCGCCGGCGATCGGGCCGGACACGTAGCACTCGGTGTCGTCGTTGCCGGCGATGCGCCACAGCGCTGTACGGAAGCGTTCGGGCTGCGGCGGCAGCTGCTCCCAACCGGGAGGCGTGACACCGACGAACGTCTTGCCACCCGCTTCCGGACCGCTGGCCCCCGCCGCGGCATTGCCAGACGCGGCGCCCGCACCCGCACCACCGAGTCGCATCGACTTCGCCAGCGCCAGGAAGTTCGCGCGCTGCTCCTTCAGCGTGGCGGCCGGGCCGGTGCACTTCAGCGTCGTCACCCGATCGCCGTCTGCGAGCACGATGCCGAGCATCGCCTGGTCCGGCTTGCCACCGAACGTGCCGGTGAGCTCGACGAGGCGGCCCTTGCCGCCGAGCAGCTCGACCTCGGGCAGCGTCTCGGGATTCGTCGCAGCCTGGCCGAACTGGCCGTACCAGCGCGTGACGTTGCCGGCGAGGCCGCCGAGCGTGCCGAGCGTCAGGTAGCACTCGGGGCCGGCGTCGCCGCCGACGCGCCACAGCGCGTGGCGGAACTTCTCGGGCTGCGCTGGCAGGCGTTGCCAGCCGGACGGGGTGTCGGCGGTGATGTTCGCTGCGGCCGCAGGATCCTGCGCGCTGTTCTTGGCGCCGCCCATGTCCGGCAGGCCGAGGCGATCCTTCGCCGGCGCGTCCCACACCACCGGCCGCTGCGCCTTCGGCAGGGTGCGCGGCGCGCTGAAGGCCTGGGGTGTGCCGCTGCTGCAGGCGGGCAGCAGCGCGAACAGGAGGAAGAAGGAGCGTGGGCTTGTCATCGCAGGGCCGGAGGAATCGGCGGAGAGCATACGGAGACCGCGCGGGCCTCGAACGCCCGGAGCCTGGGAAACTCCGGACTCAGAACCCGAGGCAGCGGGTGCGAATTGCCGCGGTGTAGCGCGCCGACGATCCGCAGCAACCTCTTCGCGCGGCCGGACCTTCGGTTGCGCCAGCAGCGGGGCTGGCCACCGCGCGCCTCACAAGCGGCGCGTCAGCACGAAGCCGGCGAGCTGGTGCAGGGCATCGCGCGCCGGCCCCGGCGGCAGCAGCGACAGCGACGCCTGCGCCTTGTGGATGCGGCGCGTGGCCTCTTCCATCGCGTAGGCGATCGCGTGCTCGAGCGGGAACTCGGCCCGCAGCCGACGCAGGCCCTCGGCTTCGGTCTTGCCGAGCACCGCGCGCAGCCGTTCGGCTTCGCCCGGGCCGCGCTGCATCAGCCACAGCATCGGCAGCGTGATCTTGCCCTTCGCCAGGTCGGTGCCGAGCGACTTGCCGACGACGCGTTCGTCCCCATCGAGGTCGAGGCAGTCGTCGACGATCTGGAAGGCGATTCCGAGTTCGAGCCCA
>JBILEY010000521.1:0-3841 GCA_044351865.1 Planctomycetota bacterium
CCGCGCATCCGCCGCGGCGCGCACCGCCATCGTCGCCAGCGCATCGTCGGCCTCGAACGCCACCATCGGCCAGACGACGAGCCCGAGGGCTCTGGCGGCGCGTTCCGCCAGCGGGAACTGCGCCCATAGCGCTGGCTCGATGCCTTCGCCGGTCTTGTAGCCAGCGAACAGTTCGTTGCGGAACGACTCGATGACAGTGTCGAAGGCGATGCCGACGTGCGTGACGCCGGGCTCGCGCAGCAGCGAGGTGAGACTCGCCAGCAGCCCGCGCACACCGCCGACCTCGCGGCCGTTCGGATCCTGCGCCGGCGGGGCACCGTAGTAGCTGCGGTAGAGCTCGTAGGTGCCGTCGATCAGGTGGACGTGCATGTCAGCGGGGTGCCGGCTCGGCCGGGCGCAGCGTGTATTCGATCGCGGGCAGGCCGTCGATGTCGCGGCGGTGCAGTTGCACGGCGGTGAACAGCGGCGACGGCCCTTCGAACGCGTCCTTCAGCCCCTCCCAGATCGGCTGGCCTTGGAACGCCAGCCAGCCGAGCGGATCCAACGGTTCCCACCGATCGTCTCGAGAGGGTGGCCCGTTCACCTGGCGCGGCGCGGTGGCGAGCGGCCAGTGCGGCTTGCCGATCTCGGCGGCCGCTTGTTCGAACCCGCGGGCCAGCCACAGCCCATCCGGGCCCTCGAGCTTCTCTGCCGCACGCGCCAACTCGGCGAGCTGCTGCCACGTGGCCTGCGGCCCGACGACCACCATCGGAGTACCCCTACCCGTCCGGCGTCCGAGAACGGGCACCGAAGGCGAGGGACGTTCCCGGGCCGCCAGCAGCAAGGCCCTCGCGCACGTACGGGCCAACCTGAGGTCGCCTCCGTCGCGATCGAGGACGATCCGACAGAGTCGCGGCACCAGTCCGGACGGTGCTGGCGGCAAGGCCCGCAACACGGCGTCGAGCGCCGCGTCGTCGCGCACGTCGACGACGATTACGCCCTCGCGATCCAGCCACGGAACATCGCCCCACAGGGCCTCGCGCGACGACTGCTCGTGGTCCCCCTTACGGATGCCTTCGAGCCGAGCCAGCACCTCGAGCAGGCGTTCGATGCCCGTGTCGGGACCGACCGCCAACAACGTTTCAGGTGGCGGTGCGCAACGCTGCTGCTCCCGAACCGAGCTGCGAGTGCCGACGGCCCGCGCAAGCTCGATCCAAACGTCCAGCTGCCAACCCGAAAATGCGATCCCCGGGGAGGCTGTCCAATCCGACGAACACCCCGACGCGACGTCCAGCAACCGCACATCGAGCACGCCGCGGCTGATCCAGCCCAACACGGCACGTTGCAGCTCGGGCCCGGCATGGCCAGCCACGGCCACGACGAACGCCCGCTCACGGTCGTCTTCCGGCGGATCGCGGAGCAGGAGCTGTTTCGCCCGCGCATCGTTCGCCGGATCCGGGTCGGCGAGCCACAGCGCCGCAGCGCTGCGCGCCAGTGGTTCGTCCCCGAAGTGCGCCAAAAGCAGAGCAGAGCCCGCGAGCGAGGCCGCGAGCGGAGGCGACAACCGCCACTCCGCGAGTTGCTCGACGACTTGAGAACGGAGGTTCGCCACCCCCCACTCCTCGCCCTGCAAACGATCCGCTTTCCACGCTGCGACCGCAGGCCCGCTCGCATGCTGGAGGAGCGCTTCGGCCAGCGCCCACCCGGTTTCGCGTTCCGACACCTTCCGCCCGAGACTTCGCTGGCGATCGAGCGGCTGCAGGGTGTCGTCGCGCTCGACCGCGGCGATCGCCACCTGCGCCCACAGCTGCAGCCACGGCCGATCCTCCGGGTGCGACCAACGCGCGCCCCGGACCTCCGCCTGGAGCCATGACTCCAGCTCCTTCAGCTGGGCAACGTTCGCCCGTGGCCACGCGGCGGCGACGAACGCGAAGGCGCCCGCGGAACGCCGTTCGGTTTTGGCATCTCGACTGCGCTTGGGCACAGCGACCAGGAATGCCGGCACCAGCGCACTCGCGTGCTCCGGGAACGAGGCAACGACCTGCAGCACCCGTTCGCGCAGCGCCGCGTCCGCGAGGACTTCGCGCGCCTGCAAGGCCTCGCCCAGCAAGGCCAGCTGGTCCGCCGGAGGCCGGTGGCGCAGCACCTTCACGGCCAACCTTGCCTCGCTGGGGTTGGCAACGTCCGCGAGCTGCCCCGACCATTTGGCGGCCGGAGCGGCTGAGGGCGCAGACTCCTGCGCGACCGCGTTGTCCGATGCGAAGGCCACCCCAACGGCAAGCACCCAGCTGCGCAGCGACCTTGTTCCCGAAGCCTCGACCATCGACGCATGCTCTCCCGCCTGCTGGTCGCCGACAAGCCGCGGCGCCAAGCACTGCGAGGGGCGCTCGCACCACGATCCACGAACGGCCCCGAACTCCAGGCCTTGATGCGCGCCCGCTGCCGCCGAGCTGGTCCTCATCCGCGCCTGCACCGCAGGATCCCCGGCGGATCTCGCAGGTGCCGTCGAGGCCGTGCAGGAGCAATCAGCGGGGCTCCGGCTCGGCAGGGCGCAGCGTGTATTCGATCGCGGGCAGACCGTCGATGTCGCGGCGGTGCAGTTCGACGCCGGCGAACCACCGCGGCGGCACTTTCGGCAGTCCCTCCACGTAGCGCGAGCGACCGCCCCAGAACTCGAGCAGTGGGTCGCGCGACTCGACCCCGCCGGGCCCCGGGGGAGCGTCCTTGGAACGGGCTGGTGGTTCTGGCCACGTGATCTGCCCGACCTGTTGGCTGGCGAGCACGAAGTTCGCGGCCAAAGCGGTGTTCGCCTCGTAGCCCACGGCCCCACCACCCACCGCAAGATGCGGCACGGACGCAGCGACCGCCGCGAGCTGCTGCCAGACCTGGGGCGAACCGACCACGACCCGCGGCATGCGGAGCGGAGCTGGCAGAGACGTCATCGGGCCGCTCCAGCGCGATGGAGGGACCTCGTCCCACCCCGCCGACAACACGTGACGCAGGCACGCGCGCGCCAGCGTCAGGTCGCCACGGCGCTGGTCGATGGCGATGCGCAGGAGGCGCAGCACGCTGCCCGCAGGCACGGCCGGCAGCTCGCGCAGCGCGCGATCGACGGCGGCCTCGTCGTGCAGGTCGAAGACCAGCGCGCCCTTGTCGTCGAACCACGCACGATCGCCCCACAGCGCTTCCTGCAGGGACCGCGCATCGCGGGCGATCGACGGGAAGGACGCCACCAAGGTTGGATCGGCGAGCAGGTCGCGGCGCCACGCATCCACGCGCGCCAGCTCGTCGAGCAAGCGTTCGATGCCGAGGTCGACGCCGAGTGCGAGCAACGTTCCCTCCGGCGGCCCGGCCAGCAGGTGCTCCCGGATCGTCTTGCGCGCGCCCACCTGCTGCACGAAGGCGTCCCACGTCGCCGGCGTCCATTGCCTGGCGCAACCGAGCCCAGGATCGGCGGTGCCGCGCGCCAACCAGGCGAGCACCGCATGCTGCAGGTCGACACCTGCCAGGCCAGCGGCCTGCACGACGAGGCCGGCGAACTCGTTCCCGGTCGGCGGTTCGCGCCACAGCACCTGCTGCGCGCGTTCGCGGATCGCCGGATCGGTGTCCACCAGCTGCAGCACGATGCCGTAGGGCGCGAGTGGATCCTCGGGGAGCAGGCGGGCGATCAGGTTGGCGCGTGCGGCATGGGACGACGCGAGGCCTGGTCCCGAGCGCAGCGCAGACAAGTGTCGCGCGACCTCGACCCAAAAGGGCACCCTCGGCTCCTCCCGCCGCAGCGTGTCGGCGAGCCAGCCCGCCACTTCACCGCCGATGGGATGGCGAAGCAGCGCCTCCGCCAACGCCCAACCGGTCTCGGTCG
>JBILEY010000150.1:0-11052 GCA_044351865.1 Planctomycetota bacterium
GAGTTGGCGCCGCCGTGCGTGCGGCGTCGACGTCGGGTCGCCCACGACGGCAGCGATCGTCAATTGGGCCCACAGCTGCAGGGCCGGACGATCCGCCGGGTCGGACCAGCGAACATGGCGCAGATGACCCTTGAGCCACGCCGCGAGCCGCGCCGCCTCGACCGCGGTGGCTCGTTCCGCGACCGCTCCCACGAACGCCAGCGCTCCTTTCGAAGCGCGAACAGGAGTGCGGTCGCGTTCGTTCGCCGGCGGCTCCGCGGCCAGGAACTCGGCCACCAGCGCTGAAGCCTGCTCGGGGAAGGCGGCGACGACCCGCAGGACCCGCTCGCGCAGCGCCGGATCCGCCCGCACTTCGCTCGCCGCGAGCGCATCGGCGAGCATCGTGGCGCGCAAGGCCGGTGGCCGGAAGCGCAGCGACTCGACCGCATCGTTCCCCGACGCAGGCCCGAGCCGTGCCCACCAGGCTCCCGGCTGCGTCGAAGCCACCGGCGCCGGTGGCGCCTGCGGCGCTGCGAGCGGCGGCGTGGTTCCTGGCACCTGGGCTGCGCCCACGGACGCCACCAGCACCCACGCCGAGATGCCGACGAGCCGGAGGTGCGCGACTGTTCCCATGCCTTCGACCATCGACACATGCTCCCCAGCCTGCTGGTCGCCGACAAGCCGCGGCGCTAAGCACTGCTCCGTGTCGTCCGCCACACGAACCCCGAACGGCCCCGAGCTCGACGCACTGCTGCGCCAGAAGCTGCCGCCGATCGGCGACTGGCGACCGACCGCGCTGCGGCACGCGGCCGTGCTGTGCCCGATCGTCGAGCACGCGGGCCAGGACCACGTGCTGCTGGTGCAGCGGCCGACCTCCGCGCCGCAGCACGCCGGGCAGCTCGCGTTCCCCGGCGGTATGCGCGAACACGGCGAGACGATCGACGCGACGGCGCGGCGCGAATGCCGCGAGGAGATCGGCGTCGGCGACGCGGCGATCACGCTGCTCGGCGAACTCGGCGTGCGCGAGAGTTCGTCCGGCATCCTGGTGCACGCCGTCGTCGCGCGCCTCGCCGACGTGCCGCTGCGGCCTGATGCGCGCGAGGTGGCCGCGGTACTACACGTGCCGCTGCACGAGTTGTTCGACGAAGCGCGTTGGAGCGAACGGCCACCGCCCGGCGGCGCCACCGGCAACCAGCCGCGGCTGAGCCCGCACTTCCCGTTCGGCCCGCATCTGCTGTGGGGCCTGACCGGCCGCTTCGTGCGCGACCTGATCGCCATGCTGCGGCGCGGGACGTGACCCGAGCCCCGTTGCGCGTCTGCCGCACGTCGACGGCGGACGCACGGGGCAGTGCACTGGCGTGGTCCGGCCGCAGCGCCGGGACGCAGTCCTCGGCGGTGCGACGGCGGTCACATTCCTGCCGAATCAAGATGGCGGCAACCCCAACGGCGACACGAACGCACAGCGCTGGCTTCGCGACAGCGAACGCAATCCTGCCGAATCAAGTTGGTGGCGACCCAAACGGCGACACGAACGAAAGGTGCTCGGCTCCGCGGTGGCCGGCGCATTCCTGTCCGAATCATGTTGGTGGCGACTCGAACGGCGGTGCGGACGCACAGCGCCCGGCTCCGCGATGGCGGGCGCATCCCCCGCGATGCGCCTCAGCCATGCCCTGGGGCACTCGAACTCCTCGCCAGGCCGCACGAGCGTTGACCGCGCGCGGTGGAACGGCGAACGTGCGGCGATGCTCGTTCGTCCGGCCTCGCTCGCAGCGATCGCTTCCCTCGCGGAGGCGCTGCAACCATGAGCGACGCGAGCCCGGCAGCGGTGGCAGCAACCCCACACGCGCCCGTGCCGGCGGACGGCCGCGCCCGCCTGGTGCTAGCCTTCGGCGCCGTCGGCTGTGCGCTGCTGCTCTACGTCGTCTGGTCGCTGCTGTGGCACATGACCGACGACGCGTACATCACCTACCGCTACGTCCACAACCTGCTGGCCGGCGACGGCCTCGTGTGGAACGCAGCACCGTTCGCGCGCGTCGACGGCAACACCGACTTCCTGTGGTCGCTGCTGCTGGCGCTGGTGTGGAAGACCACCGGCATCGAACCGCCGACGGCCGCGCCGTGGCTGTCGCTCGGCTTTGGCGCCGGCATCGTCGCCATCGTCGGCGTGCTGGCGCATCGCCTCGTGCTGCCTTCGTGGTCGGCCACCGCGAAGGCAGGGCTGTGCGTGCTGGTGCTGTTCGGCACGGTCACCCACCGCGGCCTCGTCGCCTACTTCAGCAGCGGGCTCGGCGCCGCGTTCTTCCTGCTGCTGTGGTTCTCGTGGGCGCTGGTGGCGACGTCGCCGCACACACGAACGCGCCGCGGTGGGCCGTTCGCCCTGGCGCTGCTCGGCGCGTTGTGCGCGATGGCGCGGCCGGAAGGCCAGCTGATCGCCGCGGCGACGTTGGCGCTGCTCGCCGCGTGGCGCCTCGGCGGCGCGCTGCGTGCGGGACCGTGGCTCGCCGCATCGGCGGCGCTGCTGCTGCCGATCGCCTGCCACGCGGTCTGGCACCGCCTCTACTACGGCGACTGGCTGCCGAACACCTACTACGCGAAGCGTTCGCCGCTGCGGCCCGACAGCGGCTGGCGGTATGCGGCTTCGTACGCGTTCGAGTTCGGCCTCGCCGTCTGGCTGCCGGTGGCGTTGCTGTGGCTCGTGCGTCGCAGCCAGCACCTAGGCGCCCTGCTGCGAAGCCCGCACGCGCTCGGCTGGGCCGCGGTCACCGGCACGCTGCTGGTGCACTTCGCCTACTACACGGTCGTCATCGGCGGCGATCTGTTCGAGTACCGCGTCTACGCGCAGTTGTTCCCGTTCCTGCTGCTGGCGATGGCGGCGATGCTGGCGCAGCTCGGCTGCGGCCCGCGCGGCGTGTTCTGTGGCGTCGCCTTGTTCGTCGCCGCGGCGCTGCCGATCGGCTGGTGGAAGTACGCGTGCCTCGACGGCCCGATCGCCAAGTCGGCGCCGGCGTGGCTGCAGCCGCTGGTGCAGCCGTACGACGACTGGCAGGACTGGCTGCGGCATCGCACGACCGGCATGCGCAACCACGAGATGCGCACCAACCTCGCGGTGTTCGAACAAGCCGCGCCGAACCGCGCGCGCGGTTCGCAGATCCTGCGCGACGGCAATCCGGTGCTGTGGGGCGAAGCGGTCGGCGTCGTCGGCTGGGTGCTGCCGCACGTCGCCATCGTCGACGCGTTCGGCCTCAGCGACCGCGTCATCGCGCACACGCCGCCGCCGAGCCGCGACGAACGGCTGGCCCAGCGCGCCGCGAACTGGCGCAGCCTGCACGCGCTGTTCGACCAGGACCACGACGGCTTCGTCGCCGCCAGCGAACTGGTGCCGCTGGCCGCGGCCGTGGCGCCCGCGAGTGCCGGCGACCCGGCCGCCGTGCAGGCGCAGGCGCAGCGCATGCTCGCCGACTACGACCACGACCATGACGGCAAGATCGCGCTGGCCGAACTGCTGGCGCAGCCGAGCGTGCACGGCGATCCCAAGCTGGCGCACGACCGCTTCCCACCGCCGGGCTACCGCGAAGGCTTCCGCGACAACGTCACCGTGCACCACGGCGAAGTGTTCGTGACCCCGCGCGCCGTGCCGCTGACCGACGACGACATCCGCGCCCACGAGGCCAGGTTCTGGGCGGCCGTGCAAGCCGCCGGCCGATGACCCACTGCCTGTTCCTGGCCGTCTCCCGGCGATCCGCACGATCTTGACGGTCGCCCACCCGTTCCGACGTTGATCCCGCACATGCGCATCGTTCCCGCCTTCGCCGCCGCCCTGGCGGCGCTCTCCGTGTCCGCCCTCGCCCAGGATCCGCTGGTCAAGCAAGCGCTGCAGCGCATCGAGAAGGTCGAACAGGCCGAAGCCAAGGCGACCGCCGGCGACGCCCGCACGCTGCAGGCTCTGCTCGGCGACCTCGACTGGGCGCAGAAGCGCTTGAACGCCGTCGTCAAGCCGGACGCGGCCCACGGCGACGCCAACAAGCGGCTGGCGGCGATCCGCGCCAAGGTCGAAGCGAAGAAGAGCGCGCCGGCTCCGGCTCCAACCCCGGGCGCCACGCCGGCCCCCGCTGCGGGCGGTGACAAGCCGGCGACCGGCGGTACCACGCCCGCCGCCGATCTGCCCTACGACGCAGCGGCGCTGCAGCAGCTGTCGAAGGAGATCGCCGCGGCGACGCGCAACTTCGACATCGTGCCGGCCAACCTGTGGACCGATCCGAGCCGCCGCAAGGCGATGGAGCGCGACCTGCAGGAGCTGACGAAGCGTATCGGCCTGTTCCCGTTCGCGGTCGCCGAGGTGCAGGCGGTGCGCGACACGCTGCTGGCGCTGCAGGCGAAGTACGACGCGGCGGCCGGCAAGGTCGCCGGCGACGAAGCGACCGCCGCCGACGTCGGCAAGAAGGTCGAAGAACTGCTGCGCACGAAGTACCAGCCGGCGAACCTGCCGGCCGAGCCCGAGCAGCCGTACGAGCCCGACGCGATGCGCGCGTTCCTGCTGGCGATGCAGCAGCTGCGGGACGTGGAGCTGCCGACCGACGTCGCATTCGCGCAGCAGGCGATGCAGAACACCGCCGTCGACCGCCAGCGCGCCGAGACGCTGCGGCACACGGTGACCGCGGACTGGCCGCGGCGGATCGCCGAGCGGCAGCAGCAGGTCGCCGCGCGCGTGCAGATGGCCGTCGCCGATGCGGAGCGCCACGCCGACTGGCTGCTGGCGACCGACGTCAGCGACAAGGACCAGATCACGAACCGTGTGCTCGGCCGCGGCGCATTCGACCAGCAGATGAGCATGCTGCGGCGCGAAGCGGCCGCGCTGCAGAGCGCCGCCGTGCACGACGAACTGGCCGACAAGTCGCTGCCGCGGCCGAGCGTCGCCGAACGGCAGGCGCAGGCGGCGAAGGTGCAGAAGGCGATCGCGCACCTGCAGGCGCTGGCGGTGGCGATGCTCGACACGGTGCGCATGCCGGCGGCGGCATCGACCGATGCGGAGCTGCTGCGCGTCGCCGAGGCGACGCTGAAGACGCCCGACTACAAGGTCAACCCGTGGCAGCGGCTCGTGGTCAACGCGCCGCTGGTGCGCCGCGAGCGCCACGAAGGCTCGCTGGAACGCGGCACCGTGCGCAGCACGGTCACCGTCCACCACTACGTCTTTGAGGAGTTCCAGGTGGCGACGGCGGAGAAGGTCGGGGACGAGACCTGGATCTTCTACAACACGCTGAAGCGCTACCAGTCGGGCGACAGCACGACGCCGATCGGCCGCTGGATCCTGAGCCAGCGCTTCGAGTCGACGCGCATCTTGCCGGAGAACGTCGGCAAGTAGGTCCCCCGGCTGTTGGGCGTCGCCGCGCGGCCGGTCAGAGCCTGAGAGAGAGAATCTCTCGAAGGCTCTGCGCGGCTGCTAAGGCAGCCGCCATACATGACTCTGAGAGGCCGTATGCTGGATTTCTTCTCGGCCTCTCAGAGGCTGAGAGAGAATCCTCTCGAAGCCTCTGCGCGGCTGCGAACGCAGCCGCCAAACATGCTGCTGAGAGCCCGTAGCATGATTTCTTCTCGGGCTCTCAGCCGCGCAGCTCGGCGCCGATCTGCGCCGCGTTCTCGCGCACCTTGCCGAGGAACTTGCTCTCGTCCTCGTCGGTCAGCGTGCGGTCGTCGGCGCCGAGCGTGACCGTCAGGTTCAGGCTCTTCTTGCCGGCCGGCAACCGCTCGCCGCGGTAGACCTCGAACAGCTGCACGTCCTTGACCAGCTTGCGGCCGGTGGTGCGCAGGAACTCGACGACCTGCGCAACCTGCGTCGCTTCGTCGACCAGCAGCGCCACGTCGACCGGCAGCTGCGGGAACGTCGGCAGCGGCTGGTAGCGCGCGACCGCGCGGCCGTTCGCCAGCAGCGCGCGCACGTCCAGGCACGCGATCGCGGTGGTCACCGGCAGCTGCAGCGCCTTGGCGACGCCCGGGTGCAGGTGCGCCACGTAGCCGACCGGCGAACCGTCGCGGTCGATCGCGACCGCGCGCGTCGGGTGCACCCACGGCTGGTCCTTGCCGTGCCACACGCGCGCCAGCACCGCCGGGCGGCCGACGCGTTCGAGCAGCGAACCGATGGCTTCGCGCAGTTCGAGGAACGGGTGCGCACCGTCGCGGCGCGCGAACACGAACGCCAGCTCGCGCACTTCGTGCGGCAGCTTGTGCTCGTCGCGCATCTCGGCGTGGTAGCCCTTGCCG
Organism: Planctomycetota bacterium; assembly: GCA_044351865.1. Classification (GTDB taxonomy): domain Bacteria; phylum Planctomycetota; class UBA1135; order UBA1135; family UBA2386; genus UBA2386. The sequence goes on from JBILEY010000150.1 coordinate 6,235, forward strand.
TGCTCGCACAGCTTCACTTCGGCGTGCCCGCGCAGGTTCTGGCCGACGCTGCCGAGCAGGCTCGGCAGCACGTGGCGGCGGATGCGGGTCTGCTCGGGCGCCACCGGGTTCTGCACCTGCACGTAGGCGTGCTCGAGCGCACCGACCGCCTGCAGCAGTGGATCCGGCGTGAAGCTGTAGTTGTAGACCTCGCTCACACCGAGCTCGAGGCACGCGACCTCGACCAGGCGGCGGCCGAGGAACAGCTCCTCGTTGCGCACCGGCGGCGCCTGCACACCCTGCAGCGGCCGCTCCGGGATGTTGTCGTAGCGGAACATGCGCCCGACCTCTTCGATGAGGTCGTCTTCGATGGCGATGTCCTTGGTGGCGCGGAAGCTCGGCACCACGCATTCGAAACCGGCGGCGGTGACGGTGACGTCGAACGCCAGCGAACGCAGGATCGCCGCGACCTTGTCGTCTTCGAGGCGCACGCCGAGCTTCTGCAAGAGGCGCGCGCGGCGCAGCGAGATGGTCTTCGGCGCGTAGTGGAAGCCGAGCGGATCGACCAGCGGCCCGGCCGGCTTCGCCGACGGGCAGTGCTGCTGCAGCAACCGCACGAAGTGGTGCACCGCGTGCTCGGCGTTCGCCGGGTCCTGCGCCTTCTCGAAGCGCGCGCTGGCGTCGGTGCGCAGGCCAAGGCGCATCGACGTGCGGCGGATGGTCGACGCGTGGAAGTTCGCCGACTCGAGGAACAGCTGCGTGGTGTCGGCGGCGACCATCGTGCCCGCCCCGCCCATGATGCCGGCCAGTGCTTCCGGCTGGTCGCCGGCGCAGACCAGCACGTCCTGGTCGGTCAACTTGCGGACCTGGCCGTCGAGCGTCGTGATCGACTCGTTCGCCTTCGCCTTGCGCACGCGGATCGGCCCCTTGCCGATGTGGCGCAGGTCGAACGCGTGCATCGGCTGGCCGAGGTCGAGCATCACGTAGTTGGTCAGGTCGACCGGCAGCGAGATCGCGCGCTGGCCGACTGCGGCGAGCTGCCAACGCAGAGCGTGCGGCGACGGGCCACTGGTGACGCCGTCGAGCACGAGGCCGCAGTAGCGCGCGCAGCCGTGCTTGTCGTCGACGTGCACGTCGACCTTCGTGCCAGTCGCCGGCATCGCGACCTTCGCCGGCAGCGGCTGCAGCGGGCGGCCGTAGATCGCCGCCAGTTCGCGCGCGAAGCCGTAGTGCCCCCACAGGTCCGGCCGGTGGTTGACCGACTTGTTGTCGATCTCGAACACCCAGTCCTGCACCGGCAGCACGTCGACGAAGCGCGCGCCGATCGGCGCATCCGCCGGCAGCACGAGGATGCCGTCGTGCTCCTCCGACAGCCCCATCTCGGACTCGGAGCAGATCATGCCCTGCGACTCGACGCCGCGGATCTTGCCGACCTTGATCTTGAGCGCACCCTTGCCGCCGCTCGCCGGCAAGGTGTCGCCCGGCTTGATGACGACGACGCGCTGCCCGGCCGCGACGTTGGGCGCACCGCAGACGATCTGCACGACGCCACCGGCGCTGCCGAGGTCGACTTCGCAGACCGACAGCTTGTCGGCATCGGGGTGCTTCTCACGCTTGCGCACGTGGCCGACGACGAGCGGCTCGAGGCCGTCGCCGAAGCGGATCAGGCCGTCGATCTCGGCCGTGCTCATCGTCAGGTCGGCGAGGATCTGCCGCGGCTCGATGCCGGTCAGGTCGACGTGGCGGGACAACCAACGCAGCGAGATCTTCATCGCGACACCTCCGGGAACTGCTGCAGGAAGCGCAGGTCGCCGCCGGTGAACTGGCGGATGTCGTCGATGCCGTAGCGCAGCATGACGACGCGCTGCAGGCCCATGCCGAACGCGAAGCCGGTGTACTCCTCGGGGTCGAGGCCACCCTGGCGCAGCACGTTGGGGTGCACCATGCCGCACGGCAGGATCTCGATCCAACCCGACTGCTTGCACACCGAGCAGCCCTTGCCCGAGCAGAACGGGCAGTTGACGTCGAGTTCGAAGCCCGGCTCGACGAACGGGAAGAAGCCCGGCCGCAGCCGCACCTGCACGTCGCGCTCGAGGATCACGCGCAGGCAGGTCTTCATCGTGTGGATCAGGTTGGCGACGCTGATGCCGTGCTCGCCATGCGCGCGATCCACGACCAGACCTTCCATCTGGTAGAAGGTGTGTTCGTGCGTCTTGTCGACGGTCTCGCTGCGGAACACGCGGCCCGGCACGATGACCTTCAGCGGCGGCTGGAAGCCCTGCTTGACCGCGCGCTGCAGCGTGCGCACCTGCACCGGCGACGTGTGCGTGCGCAGCAGGTTGCGATCCGTCAGCCAGAACGTGTCCTGGCTCTCGCGCGCCGGGTGGTCGCCCGGGATGTTCAGCGCGTCGAAGTTGAAGTACTCGGACTCGACCTCGGGGCCGTCCTCCCAGCGGAAGCCAAGGCTGGTGAACAGGTCGACGAGCTCGTTCTGCACGACGGTGATCGGGTGCAGCACGCCGCGCTTCCGCTTCGCGCCGGTCTCGGTCGGATCGAAGCCGCCGGCGGCGAGCTCCTGCTGCATCGCCTGCTGCGCGAAGGTCTCGCGCTTATGCGCCAGCGCCTGTTCGACCTCCTGTTTCAGCAGGTTCGCAGCCTTGCCGAACGCCGGCCGCTGCTCCTTCGGCAGCGACGTCACCGAGCGCACGAGCTCGACGACTTCGCCCTTCGGACCGAACAGGCGCGCTTCGACCGCGGTGAGGGCCGCGGCATCGGCGGCGGCGGCGATCGCCGCGAGCCAACCATCTCGTTGTGCAGCAGTGTCCATCGATGGGGCGCTGGCGCAGGGCCAGCGGGGAGTGATTGCAGACGTGTTGGAAGTGCGGTCCGTACAGCACGGCGGCGCTGGACCTGCCAGCGCCGTCAGTGCAAACGACGGGGTCGGTCCCCGTTCGATCCGATCGCGATCAGGCGACCTGTATCAGGCGACCGCCGCCTTGGCCTTGCTGCAGATCGCGCCGAACGTCGACGGATCGTGGATGGCGAGCTCGCTGAGTTCCTTGCGGTTCAGCTTGATGCCGGCCTTCTGCACGCCGTGGATGAACACCGAGTAGCGCAGGCCGTGGGTCTTCAGCGCGGCGGTGAGGCGCGTGATCCACAGGCTGCGGAACATGCGCTTCTTCTGCTGGCGACCAGCGAAGGCGAAGCGTTCGGCACGGAGCACCGTGACCGACGCCATCTTGAACAGGTTGCGGCGGCCTTGGCGGTAGCCCTTGGCGCGCTTCAGGACGCGATTGCGACGCTGCCTAGTGGCAGGACCGTTGGTTGCGCGAGTCATTCTCGATTACCTCCCACCCAGCAGCTCGGCCATGTTGACGGCGATCTTGCCCTTGCAGATCCCCTTCCGACGGAGCTGGCGCTTCCGCTTCGAGGAGCGGCGCACCATCAGGTGCGACGTGAACGCGTGGCGGAACTTGACCTTGCCGGTCTTGGTCAGCTTCATGCGCTTGACCACCGCCTTCTTGGTCTTCTGCTTCGTCATGTCTCGATCGCCTCGGCGGCATGCGGGTCCGATTGGACCCCGTTGCCACAGAGCTCCGGGTCGTTGGAAGGGCGAGAACGCTAGCGAGGCAGGCGACCAGCAGCAAGGGCACGGCTGGGAAAAGTCTGGCGTTCGCCATCGTACGCCCCGAAAACCCCCGCCCTTCCGGTCGTTCGCCGAAGCTTCATGGATGCCACGCTGACCTGCCTGCACCTCGCCGCCTATCTGGCACTGGCGCTCGCCCTGCCGATCCCCCGCCTGCGCGGCGTCGCCACCCTGGTGCTGGCCCTCGCCGCCGTCGCCGGCCTCGCGGCCGGGCTGATGGCGCCGGGCGAACGCACGCTCGAGACGGTGCACACCTACGCCGGTTACGCGGGCAACGACGTCGAAGTCAGCATGGTGCGCTTCCCGACCGGCTCGGTCACCGCCCCCGGCTGGCAGTGGCCGCTGCCGTTCGCGCTGTTCGCGGCGTTCTGGCTGACCGTGTTGTTCCGCAGCAAGGACCGGCCGCTCGGCCTGCCCTGGCTGTGGCCGCTGTTGTTCGGCTGGACCGCGACCGCCGCCTGGCTCGGTATGCAGGTGCTGGCCGCCCCCGACCTGGTCGTGCAGCCGGTCGGCCTCGACCGCTTCTTGTGGCCGGCGGGCCTCGCCGCGTCGCTGCTGGCGGCGCAGACGGCGAAGAAGGCGCTGCCGCTGTTCGTCCTGGTGAGCGGCACCATCCTGCTGGCGCGGCTGCCGGCGGCGCTGTTCAGCAAGTTGGCCAGCGAGGGCAAGCTCGGCACCTGCCTCGACGTCGGCAACGTGCGCAACATCGTCAACCCGATGACGCAGATGCAGTTCGAGACGCCATTCGTCGCGAACAGCAGCGAGCATCACTTCTGGACGATCTGGCTCGAGCACGTGATCTTCTTTCCGGCGATCCACCTGATGAGCTTGTTCGGCATCGCCTTCAGCGCCTGGATGTTCCATCGCCACGGCGCCGAGGGGCGGCGATGAACGGCGCCGCGGCGGCGCCAAGGCGCGCCGCGATGCAGCAGCGCTTCGCCGCCGTGCGCGCGGCGAGCGAGCGCCTGATGGCGTCGCTGCCGCCGGAGGACTTCCGCATCCAGTCGATGCCGGACGTGTCGCCGCCGTTCTGGAACCTCGGCCACACCAGTTGGTTCTTCGCCGCCAACGTGCTGCGAGCGCTCGGCCGCGAGCCGGCCGGCTTCGACGGCTTCGACTACACGTTCAACAGCTACTACGAAGGCATCGGTCCGCGCCTGCCGCGGCCGCTGCGCGGGCGTGTCGCCCAGCCC
>JBILEY010000442.1:0-4456 GCA_044351865.1 Planctomycetota bacterium
GCACGGGACCGACGCAGGCGATCGATGCGCTGGTCGAGCTGCCGAACGGTGATGTCGTCGCCGGCGGTCAGGGGTTCCAGACGGCCTTCCTCTCGCGCTGGAACGGCTCCACGTGGACTTCGCTGGGCGTCGTCAACGGCGGCGTTCGTGCGCTGCTCGTCGAATCGAGCGGCACCCTGCTCGCCGGCGGCGTGTTCACGTCGATCGGCGGGGTCACCGCCGACGGCCTCGCGCGGTGGAACGGCAGTGGGTGGTCGGCGATCGCCAACTGGATCGGGCCGGCGATCGCGCTGCTGCAGTTGCCGAGCGGCGAGCTGGTCGTGGCGGGGCCTGGCCGCGTCTTCCGCAGCAGCGGCGGCGCCTGGCTGCCTCTCGGCTTTGGCATGGGCGAGGTGCGCGATCTCGCGCTGCTCGCCAACGGCACGCTCGTCGCCGGCGGCTCCTTCGTCGACGCGGGCGGCGCGCTCGCCAATCGCGTCGCGCGGTGGAACGGCACCATCTGGCAGCCGTTCGGCTCCGGCTTGAACGCGCCGGTCGAAGCGCTGATGCCGCTGCCGAACGGCGAGCTGATCGTCGGTGGTTCGTTCTTCACCGCCGGCGGCCTGCCAGCCACCGGATTCGCCCGCTGGAACGGGGCGGCATGGGCAGCGTTCGGCCCGGGCTCGGCGCAGGTGGCCGACCTGGCGATGGCTCAGAACGGCGACGTCGTCGTCGCCGGTGCGTTCGTGAGCTTGGGCGCCGAAGCCGCGCAGGCGGTCGCGCGCTTCACCACGACGTGCCCGGCGACGGCGGTCGCGAGTGGTGCTGGCTGCACCGGCAGTGGTGGCGCCAACACGCTGGTCGCGCAGTCGCTGCCGTGGCTCGGCAGCACGTTCCGCAGCGTCGCGAACGGCCTCGTCGCATCGTCGCTGGCGGTGCACGTGCTCGGTGCCGCACCGGTGAGCGTGCCGCTGCCGGTGATCCTGCCGCAGGCGAGTGCGGGCTGCGTGCTGCAGGCGTCGCCCGACGCACTCGCGGTCGTGCCGACCAACGCCGGCACCGCCGCGATCGCGCTGCCGCTGCCGAACCTGTCCGGCTTGCTCGGGCTCGTGCTGCACCAGCAGGTCGTGGCACTCGAGCTCGATCCGTTCGCCAACGTCGTCGGCGCCAGCGCCGGCAACACGCTGCTGCTGACCCTCGGTTCCTTCTGACCTTCGATCCTCACCCCTCGGATCCGGAGTCGCCCATGTTCGCTCGTTCCTTCTCGTGGATGTCGTCGTTCGCGCTCGCGGCGTCGTTGTCGGCGCAGTGCGCCACGTCGTGGCAAGGCTTGTCGGCGCTGCCAGGAGCCGATGCCCAGGTGCGGGCCATGACCGTCTGGGACCAGGATGGCGCCGGTCCGCTGCCGGCGAAGCTCGTGGTCGGCGGTGGGTTCGACGTCGTCGGTCCGGTGAGCGGCCGCGGCATCGCCGCCTACGACCCGGCGAGTGGCCAGTGGTCGGCGATCGGCGGCGGCATCAGCCAGCCGTTCCTCGGCGCCACCTCGGTCAACGCGCTCGCAGTGCTGCCGAACGGCGACCTCGTCGTCGCCGGCACGTTCCTCGTCGCGGGCAACGTCGCCGCCACCTGCATCGCCCGTTGGGACGGCAGCAACTGGCATCCGTTCGCCAACGGCATCGGCGGCCGGGTCAACGCCCTGGCGGTGATGCCGGGCGGCGAGCTCTACGCGGCCGGCCTGTTCTTCCTCGCCGACGGCAACACGGTCAGCAACATCGCTCGCTGGGACGGCACGACGTGGGTGTCGCCGGGCCAGGGCGTCAATGGCAACGTCACCAGCCTCGCCGTGCTGCTCGACGGCACCCTGCTAGCGGGTGGTTCGTTCACCGCGTCGGGCACCACGACGCTCGACTTCCTCGGCCGTTGGGACGGGAGCAGCTGGTCGTCGTTCGGCGGTGGCGTGACCGGCGACGTCAACGCACTCGGCGTGGCATGGAACGGCGACGTCTACGTCGGCGGCGGCTTCGTCGGTGCCGCCGGCGTCAACGCCACCGGCATCGCCCGTTGGAACGGTGCCTCGTGGTCCAATCTGGGCGGCGGCACCACGAATCCCGTGCACGCGATCGGCTTCACCGCCACCGGCGATCTCGTCATCGGCGGCCTGTTCGTCTCGGTGAGCGGTGTGCCGGCCTTGCGCGCCGCGCGCTGGGACGGCACCGCCTGGTCGCAGCTCGGCGCCGGCTTCCCGAACGGCACCAACGTCTTCGCCTTCGCCAACCTGCCCGGCGGCACCTTGTGCGCGGGGGGCAACCTCGCCAACGGCGACGGCATCGGCACCGACCACCTGCTGCGCTTCGACGGTGCGAACTGGGGGCCGTTGGTGGCGGGCACCGCCGGCAGCGTCAATGCGTCGAAGCGGCTGCACAACGGCGACCTTCTGGTCGGCGGTTCGTTCCGCCAGATCGACGGGGTCGCAGCGCGCGGGGTTGCGCGCCGCGTCGGATCGACGTGGACCGCGCTCGGCAGCGGCATCGACGGCACCGTGAACTGCCTGCTCGAACTCGCCAACGGCGACCTCGTCGTCGGCGGCTTGTTCCAGACCGCCGGCGGCAACGCGGCCGCGAACGTCGCGCGGTGGGACGGCAGCACGTGGTCGGCGATGGGGGCTGGGGTGCCAGGACCGGTGTTCACGCTCGTGCAGCGGCCGAACGGACAGATCGTCGCCGGCGGTGGCTTCAGTGATCGCGTCGCCGTGTGGAACGGCACCGCGTGGGCCGGGACCGGCGTCGCCGGCGGTCTGGCCTCGCAGTTCCCGGTGCGCGCGATGGCCGTGCTGCCGAACGGCGACGTCGCCGCCAGCAGCTTGCTGTTGCTCGGCAGCTCTGCCCACGCGCAGTGGGACGGCGCCACCTGGACCGCCTTGTCGGGGCTGACGGGTGCGGCGACCTTCTACACCGTCGCGCAGAACGGCGACCTGTTGGCCGCGGGCTCCTTCAATCCCTCGCGCATCGCGCGGTGGAACGGGTCGACGTGGACGCAGGTCGGCGGGCTGGGCGTGGTGTCGCCCAACTGCCTGTTGGAGCTGCCCAATGGCGATCTGCTGCTCGCCGGCAGCTCGTCCGGGATCGCGGCCTGCGAGCGCCTGCTCGGCTCGACGCTGACGAGCATCGTGCAAGGCGGGCCTGGCAACATCCGCACGATCACGGCCGAAGCCGACGGCTCGCTGTTCGTCGGCGGCGACTTCACGCGGCTCGACGGCCAGGTCGCCGCGCGCCTGGCGCGCCTTGGCACCAACTGCCCGGCCGGCGTGCTCGTCGCCGGCACCGGCTGCAGCGGCAGCGGCGGCCCGAACACGCTCGCCGCGACGTCGCTGCCGTGGGTCGGCAGCACGTTCCGCAGCACGGCGAGCGGCCTGCCGACGAACGGCGTCGCGATCGAAGTGCTCGGCTTCGCACCGACGCTGCTGTCGCTGTCGTCGCTGCTGCCGCAAGGTGGGGCGGGCTGCAACCTGCTGGTGGCGCCGGTGGCGTTCGGCCTGCAGCTGCCGAGCTCTGGCAGCGTCGGGCTGCAGTTCGTGGTGCCGAACGACGTGGCGCTGGTCGGCGCGATCGTGCGGCAGCAGGTGCTCGCCGCCGAACTCGATGCGCAAGCGAACCTCGTCGCCGTGACCGCCAGCAACGCGCTGCAGCTGGTCGTCGGCGCTTTCTAGGATCGCGGCGCGCGTCAGCGCTGCAGCTCGAGCACGTGCCAGGTGCTGATCGCCTTCGACGCCGGGCTCGCATCGCGGCTGCCGTCCCACACCGCCAGCGCGAACAGCAGTGGTTCGCCGACCACGAACGGCAGCTCGCTGCGTTCGTGCGGCGCCAGCGCGCGGCGCAACGTCAGCGTCCAGCGGCCGTCGTGCCAGCGCGGTGTCGCGTCGAGCGGCAGGCCGTTGCCGGCTTCGCCGCCGATGCTCGGCACGCCGGCGACGACGAGGGCTTCGGCGGTGCCGCCATCGGCGTGGCGCATCGGCGCGACATCGAGGCCGCCGTGCGGCAGCGGCGTGCGCAGGTCGAGCCCGCCCGCGGTCGACTTCGGATCGAACGCGTGCCATCGCCAGATCGCGACCGGGCGATCGGGGCTGCCCATCGCGAACAGCGGTGCGTCGAGGCCGCTGGCGAACTGCACCGCGGCTCCGTCGCCCATCGCCAGCTCGGGGCGCGGCGTCGTATCGGCGCGGTCGTCTTGCCACGACAGTCGCAGCAGCAGCGAGGTGCCGTCGTGGGCTGCCTGCAGCCACACTTCGCTCGCCGCATCGCGGCGCCAACGCAGCGGCACCAGCGGCAGGCGCACGGCTTCGATCGCGGCGAACGCCTTGTCGTCGTCGGCCGCGTTGCCTGCGAGCGTCGGCAACGTCGCCAGCTTGGCGACGCGCAGCGTGCGGCGCCATTGCACGTGGTGGCTGCGCGCCGCTTCCGGCACGAGCCGCTGCACGTAG